>CAWDPB010000092.1:0-77159 GCA_963804075.1 uncultured Acidobacteriaceae bacterium
GCGCACCCCGGCGGTGACAGCCTTTACGTGAGGCAGATCTTTCATCGCCTCCGCGTCTTCGAAAGTCAGCTCCTTGCGAGTGCGCAACTCTTCGGTGGGGCGGCCGAAGGTGATGGGCATGTGAAACGCAAAAATGATATTCAACCCCATGCTGCTGATCATGCCGCTGACGTTGTCGTTAAGTCCACGCACGATCGACGAGATCCCAATAACGACCGCGACCCCGATGACGATGCCGAGCACAGTCAGGCCGGAGCGCAGCTTGTTGCCGCGGATGGTCTCCAGCGCCATCGTGATGATTTCGCCGAATTCGCTTCTGCCCATCATCGAAACCCTTCACCGCCAATCAAAACTCTTTTACCGCCGAGACGCCGAGAACGCCGAGAAAACAAACCTACCTCTCGGTGCTTAACCTTTTCTTAGGTCTCAAACCGCAGCGCGGCAATTGGATCTAGCATCGCGGCTCGCCTCGCGGGATAGACGCCGAAGAACACTCCAACGCTCGCCGCAACGAACAGCCCGGCAAAAACCGCCCAGAGCTTAATCACCGATGGCATCCCAACGGCGAATGTACTCCCTTGGCCACGCCAATGCCGAGGAGTACGCCTACCAAGCCGCCCAGCAGGGACATAATCACCGCTTCAATCAGGAACTGTAGCAGCACATCGGATCGCTTTGCGCCCATGGCTTTGCGATGCCGACTTCGCGCGTCCGCTCGGTGACGGAGACGAGCATGATGTTCATGATCACGATTCCGCCCACCACCATGGAGATGGCCGCAATGCCGATCATGGCGACGAAGAAGGTCCCAGTCAGGCCGGCGAAGATGCTCATCAGGTTGGCGTTGTTCTCCATGTCGAACGAGTCGGGCTTTCCCGGAGGATCGTGCCGCCGTGCCCGCAGAATCACGCGCGCTTCGTCCATGGTCGCGTCCATCGCCGGTCCCTCGCCCGCGGTCTTTGCCGAGATCCGCATATTCATGTCGCGAGTGCCGTACTGTTTCATCCATGAGGTCATGGGCAAGAACACATAGTTGTCCAGGCTTTGGCCCAGCGTCGAGCCCTTCTTCTTTCCGACGCCAACGATCCGGTAAATCCAGCCGTCGATCTTGATTTCCTTGCCGATGGGGTCGACACCCGGCATCAGGTTGTCCACAACATCGGTGCCGATCACGGCCACGGGCGCGTCATGTTCGAGGTCCGATTCTCCGAACATGCGGCCCACATCGATATCTACATCTCGCGTCACCGCAACCGCTGGGGTCATTCCCCACACCATCGTGTCGCTGAGCGAATGTTCGCCGTATTTGACATGGCCGGTTAGTTTGAAAGCGTAAGCTCCCACGTACGAGCAGAACTTGCACGCTTCCCGAACCGCGCGGTAATCGTCCATGGTCAGGTCTTTGCGCTTCATGGCTTCGAGGTAGTGGTCGATGTCCGTGGTCGCCGGCGAAACCTTGCACATGATGAACGCGTCCGCGCCCAGGTTGAGGATCTTCTCGGCCACATATCCGTTGATGCCATTTACGAAAGTGACCACGGCGATGACGGCAGCAACACCGATGACTACGCCGAGCAGCGTCAGCGCCGAGCGCAGCTTATTCGCCCAGAGCGACAGCAGCGCGATCTTGATGGCTTCGGTGATGTGCATGAGACAGCTTCGCTGGGGGCTTCGAATCCAAGGTCTGAATACAGGGTTCGAGCCTAGCCTAATGGATGGCTCAAGTCTAGCAGGAGGTGGAAACTGACTGGCGAGGCGACGAATCGCGACCTTTACCACGGAGTCACGAAGACACGGAGAAACCGACACAACCATGAAGAGCGTGGGTTTTAAGCGGCGGAGTTGACCGAGTTTTGAGGGGTGAAAGTTCATCCCCCCTCAAATGTGATCTTTTAGAATCAAAGATCTAGGGCGAATCGAGGCGCTAGATCTTTGAATAATAAGGACTTAGATGTAAGATATTTATAAATCAATGAGTTAGCTGGAAAAACATCCATTTAAGCCTTGTGAAGTTGATGACACCGCGTCCCCGCAGACGGTCTCACCACACGGCTTCGGACCAAAGCTAGGTACTCCCGCCGGACAGGCGCATTGAGAGTTTCACGGAGACCCATGCCACTACCAGCGAGATGGCGGCCCATATCCAGGTGGTGGCAGCGGTGCCGAGCAATGTGAGCGACGAGAGCGATGGAAGCGAGATGGGTGCGGCTGACAGAGTTTGTGATTGGGCGCCCTGCATGGTCGCGACATGAAGGATAAAGACAGCCGATCCGGCGACCACGAGCGCGA
The DNA here is from genome assembly GCA_963804075.1 of uncultured Acidobacteriaceae bacterium. GTDB lineage: Bacteria > Acidobacteriota > Terriglobia > Terriglobales > Acidobacteriaceae > Acidiflorens. The sequence goes on from CAWDPB010000092.1 coordinate 2,290, forward strand.
GCGCGAAGGCGGCGAGCAGGACGATAGGTAGCGCTCTCTTCCAGGGGAAAGGGATGGGCGGAGGTGCGGAGGCTTCGCGGCGTACGGCGTCCATGACCGAGGCGGCGAAACCGGATGAGGGAACAATCTCATCGTGCTGGCGGAGGATGCGGTCGATGTCGTCGTCTTTCATGCTATCTCCTTGCATAATTTCAGGCCTCCTTCAACGTGGGCAGCGACAGCAGTCGCGGCAGCTTGCCGCGCAGGATCTCGCGTCCGCGAAACAGACGGGCTTTGAATGTGCCCTCGGGCAAGCCGAGACTGCGGGCGGCGGCGGGAACATCCATCTCATGAAAATAAAAAAGAATTAAAGCGTCCCGATATTTCGCGGGCAGCGCGAAAACGGCGCGGCGGACGGCCAGGTCGCGGTCATGTTCTTCTAGGCCTCCATCCATGGCGCGAGGGTCTGCTGGCTCGCGTACGTCGTCGATAGAAACGCTGGGAGCGGGGACACGGCGCAGCTCCGAACGATAGAAATTCGTAGCCAGCGCGAAGAGCCAGGTGGAGAAGGCGGCCTCCTTACGCCATTGCGCGAGCGCACGGTAGGCGCGCAGGAAAGCTTCCTGCGCCATTTCCTCGGCGCGTCCGCGGTCGTGGCAAAAGCGGTACGCAAGGTTGATGAGCGGAGACTGCCAACGGTGAACGAGCTGCTCGAAGGCGGAGATGTCTCCAGCTAATACCCGTTCAACCGCGGCTTGATCGTCGAGTGCGCTCATGGCGGACTTCGTCCACAAGGGTATGACAGAATCGCGATCTCGGCGGTTGCAGTATTTTTGGCTGCATTCGCGAACTTAATGGTGGAGATTCGCCTTCCGCGAATCGTGAAAAAAAGTGAAACCGCCGATCCTCAGGCGGGGTCATACCCAACGAAGGCCAAACAATGAGGTTGGGAGGCGGATATGTTCATGGAGATTGGGGAGAACTGGATTCCGGTTGTGGGCATATTTGTGCCCATCGTCGGCAGCATTGCGCTGTTTTCGTTCCTGGGCGTGGCGTCGTGGTCGGATGCGCGCCGAAAAGAGCGCGAAGCCTACTACACCAGCGAGGCGCTGAAGAAGATCGCCGAGAGTTCCGGCGAAGGGGCGAAGTCGGCGGTGGAATATTTTCGGGAGAAGGAGAAAAGCGCTCTTCGGCGCCGGTTGGAGGGCATAAAGCTCGGAGGGTTGATTACGGCTGCCGTCGGCATCGGCTTCATGGCGATGGTTCGCGGGCTTGAGCGCGAGGAGCCGGCTTACCTGGTGGGGCTCATTCCACTGCTGATTGGCGTGGCATTGCTGGTGTATGCCTTCGCGCTGGCGCCGAAGGAATAAGGTGCAAGAAATCCGGCAAACAGGCGTTGGCGACTCTCTCGGCTGCCGAAGAGCATTTTTTGTGCGAAGTCGGCCTCAGAGGCTAAAGCCGGCCTGGAAACAAGCCGGTTATCGCAGCGCTGAAAGCGCTGCGCCACCCAAAAGCAACACCAGATCGAGTTTTTCCGGAGACTTCGAAGGGCCATAACGCCGAAGGCCAAATCTGGCGTGGACTATAATGACAAGGTTGGCAGCCGGACCGGGCGATCGCTGTTGAAAGACAGAGGAAAGTCCGAACTCCGCAGAGCAGTGTGCCGGATAACGTCCGGGACGGCCGGTTCAAGCCGGTTGGACGGCAAGTGCCACAGAGAACATACCGCCGGGGCCGCAAGGCTCCGGTAAGGGTGAAAAGGTGCGGTAAGAGCGCACCGCCGCGGCAGTAATGCAGCGGGCAGGGCAAACCCCACACGGAGCAAGACCAAATAGGGAGGAAGCTCCAGAAGAACGGAGCGCGTGCTGGCTCGGTGCGCCAAACCTCCGGGTAGGTCGCTAGAGGCGCGCAGTAATGCGCGTCCCAGAGGAATGATCGTCCTGCCGGCAACGGCAGACAGAATTCGGCTTACAGGTCCGGCTGCCACAATAAGTTGTGTAGAGTAGTTTTTTTCGCGTGCGATGAAAAATCCTGCCTCAATAAAGACTCGAAAATGACCGAAGTGTTGTCCGTCCAATCCCCGCAGCGGGAAGAAGCGACCGCCGCCACCAAAACCCTCGCGCACCTTGCCGGCGTGATCGGAAATACGCCTCTCTTGGGAATTGAGTTTTCATACGCGGGGCGCCGGCGCACTATCTACGCCAAGTGCGAGCAGCTGAACCTGACGGGAAGCATCAAGGACCGCATGGCGTTGCATATTCTTCGGAGAGCGTATGCGGATGGAAAGCTCCACGCGGGCGACACCATCACTGAGGTGACGAGCGGCAATACAGGGATCTCCTTTGCGGCGCTTGGACGCGCGCTGGGCCACCCGGTCACCATCTTCATGCCCGATTGGATGAGTCAGGAGCGCAAAGACCTGATTCGAAGCTACGGGGCTACGGTGGTTCCGGTCAGCAAGGAACAGGGAGGCTTTCTCGGCAGCATTCGCATGGCCGAGGAAATGGCTGCCAAGCGCGAAGATGTATTTCTTCCGTGCCAATTTTCCAATGAAGCCAATACGGAAGCCCATGCGACCACTACCGGACCCGAGATTTTCGCGCAATTGGAGCGGGTGGGCTTACAGCCCGCCGCTTTCGTTGCCGGAGTCGGCACCGGAGGCACGGTGATGGGAGTGGCGCGATTTCTCCGCAGCCGCAACGCAAAAATCAGAGTGCATCCCGTGGAGCCGGCTGAATCGCCCACGCTTTCCACTGGCCACAAGGTGGGGAAGCATCGCATTCAGGGGATCTCGGACGAATTCATTCCAGCGCTGGTCAATCTCTCGGCGCTCGACAAAGCCATCGCGGTCTCCGATGGCGATTCGATCATCATGGCTCAGAAGCTGACCTCGACGCTTGGACTGGCTGTCGGCATTTCTTCCGGGTGTAATTTTCTGGCAGCTCTAAAGGTACAAGAGGAACTGGGGCCCGATGCCGTCGTAGTGACGGTTTTCCCGGACGATAACAAGAAGTATCTGAGCACTGACCTGATGAGAGAGGAGCCTTTGGGTAAGGGCTATCTGTCGCCGGAAGTAAAGCTCTCAGGATTTACCAGCATGCAGCGGGTGTGCGTTTTCTGCGAAAACCGGGGGTAGGGACGGCAAGCGGGCTACGGTCCTACACGTAGTGACGCGCTAGACGTCCAATTAGGTTGCGGTCTCGAACGCATTCTTCAGGAAGCTGGCTAGATGCCAGCCGTCCATGTATTTGTAGGGCGTCTCGCCCATGGTGTAATGCCCGCAGGGCAGCACCACTACCTTATGGTCGAGGTGGTGGCGCGCGAATTCCGCAACTACCTGCCGGGAAAACTCCGGCAGAAAGGTCAGGTCATAGTTCGCGTAGATAACCAGCGAGCGGCGAGGCCAGCGCGAAAATTTATCGAAATAGACCATAGGGCTCGCCGCCTTCCATACTTGCCGAAGGTCGTCCACGTTAATTGCCGGCTCCAAGCCCTCGCGGATGTGCCGCGTCGATTGCCCGTGCCAGACGACATCGGCAAAATAGGTTGACGCATGGTTGAATGCCGCAATTCTTATGCGCGGATCGTGCGCGGTGGCAATGAAGGCATAGCACGAACCTAAGCTCGTGCCCACGATGCCGAGGCGGTTGTAGCCTTGCGTCTCCAGCCAGTCAAAACAGCAGCGTACGTCGACCACTCCCTGACGCGTGGCATCGAGGGTGCGGCCGATGTTGGCGGAAACGGCATAATCGGCCCGGTCGATTTCGGGTGGCCGGCGGATGTCGTGATACGGCATACTCACGCGCAACACAGCAATGCCCAGCCAGTTGAACACTTGGCAAAGGCTGGTGTAGTGCAGAGCGTCGGAGTTCCAGTGTGGCAGCAGCACCACCGCGCGCCGTCCGCGAGCGGGAAACCAGCGCGCGTTGACGAGATTGTTTTCCGGGTAAGGAGTCTCGATGGGTGACGTGAAGCGGAGGAACTCCGCATAGGTGCCGCGGACTTTTTCTTCCAGGCGAGGGTCGGGAACCTCGCGCGTGCTGAAGACCTTCACTTCGCGCTTCTCCAGGCGGAAATCCGTGGGCGTGCGATAGGAGTAGAACTCGTCGCTCGCCTCGATGATGCGGTCGTTGAAGCGCGAGAAATAGTCAACCAGCGACCGCGAATCGTTTGCCGCCGGGCCGCCATTGCGGCCGGTCCAGTTGCGGGTCCAGTCCAAGCCCCAATCGAGCGGACGCACCACGCGGTTGTTGTCCACCGACGTGAGGCGGGTTTCCCAGTCATACATCCAGCGGTCGTAGCGAGAAGACATTCCTTCAGGAATATAACAAACGGCTGGACTGCGAAGATCCATGGGAGCAGAGAATGGAGGAACTCCGCAGTGTGATGCGTCATCTGGAATTTAACAGGCGCTGGGAATCGAGAAGACAAGCAAAAGGAGGGCACAAATTGGTGATGCTTAGCGCCGCGCCGACAGAATGTGGAGAATCTGCTGGAGTTCGTTGCGGAAAATCGCGACGTTCACTGCCGGCGCGGGGAACGGCAGCGCCGATTGGCTGCGGTCGCTTTTGATTTCCTCGCGCAATTGCGCGCGCGCGCCCGCGATGGTGAACCCATCCTCGTACAGCAATTTCTTGATTTTGACTACCGACTCGACATCGCGTTTGCGGTACATACGCTGACCCGTGCTGCTTTTGACCGGTTTGAGCTGAGGAAACTCCGTTTCCCAGAAGCGCAGAACATACGCCGGAAGCCGGCACAGGCGCGCCACTTCCCCGATGCGGAAGTAGAGCTTGTCGGGAATAATTACTTCCACATTGCGTATCGATCTCTTTAGCGCTTTCTTTCGCAGAGGCATCGCCATTTCCGTTGTTTGCGTATAGGCGTTTCTAGCACGAGCCCCGCTGCCGGGACAACCCCCAAAAGTACAGGCGTCACTTACCCGTCAACCGCCAGACAATTGAGCGATTGTAGAAACGTCACGATTGCGGGCCGAGACTGAGCCGAGACTTATTGCAGAACGCTCTTGCACTCACTCAACTCCGCCGGCGATGTTCTTCAAGAGCCTCAGAACTCGGATCGCCAGCCCCCGCGTTCGCGGGGTACGAACGTGTATCCTTTGGCGTATTGGCTGGGCCTGGATCGGTTGCTGGCGAGCGCCAGTCAATCCCCAGTTGTTCCCCTGGCCCCGCTCTTCAACTTTGTCAATCACTTACCGATGGCATCGTTGATACAACTACTCCTGCGTCTTTTCTTAGCCTTTCTGCGTACATATAGGTAGCATGAACGCGACCTGCTATTTCGTGGACGCAATGGCGGATGAAAACACCGAGATCGCCCGCGCACTCAAACGCCGCGATCCCGACCTGCTCGATCACCTGATCGAGAAGTATCAGCATCGCCTGCTGCGTTACCTCGTCTATCTCACCGGCAGCCGCGAACAGGCTGAGGATTTTTTTCAGGACACGTGGATTCGCGTGCTGGAACGCGGCCACCAATATGATGGCCGCCACGAGTTCAGCACCTGGCTGTTCAGCATTGCGCGCAATCTGGTGATTGACCACCGGCGGCGCAAGCAGCCGGCCAGTCTGGATGATATGACCAATTGCGAGGATGGTGTGCCGTTCGACATTCCAGCAACGGGACAACCCTCGGCGTTCGATGCGACGGTTCAACGCGAACAGAACGAACAGATTTCCGCCGGCATGCAAAACATTGTGGCGGAATATCGCGAAGCTCTGGTGCTTCGTTTTCAGGAAGGAATGTCGCTGGAAGAAATTTCGCATGTGACCGGTGCGCCCCTTGGTACGGTGAAGTCGCGTATCTATCGCGGCTTGAACGCGCTGGAGCCGTGGTTGAAAGGAGCTCGTCTGTGAACACAGATCTTCATGAACGTGCGCGGATGCTGATCGCCTTGTCGGGTCCAGCAAGAAGTTTCCCACGAGGAACAATCGTGGTTGAGCACGCACCTGGAATCGTGCGCGGAATGCCGCCAGTTTGCGGAGAACTCGCGTGCGACGATTCAGGCGCTGCGCGCGATTCCGGTTACGGCGGGAGCGAGATTGGTGGCGGCGACGCAGATGCGGGTACGGCAGCGCGCGCAGGAGTTGCAGCGGCGGCAGGAACGTGTGTGGGTGATTTCGATTTGCTGCGCCGCCGTCACACTGTGTACGGCCCTCACCACGGCGGCGCTTTGGACTGGGCTGGCATGGCTGGGGCAGCAGGCGCGGATTGCCGCGCCGGTATGGGAGATTCCATTTGCCGTTGTTTGTTTTATGCCGGGAGTTTTGGTGGGGCTTCTCCTGCTGGCGCGGGGGACGCATTTGGCGGATCGCGATGGGTCTTCCCAGGATTGATTGGAATCAGGAGCGATTGCGGCATGACGAAGCAAGAAACGAATTGGACAGGAACGAACTTAGGAGGCTGGTATGCCGGTCAAGAATGAATCATCGACGCGCTTCAGGGACGAGGTTCGCATCATCTCGCTGTGGGCTTTCGTCATCGCGCTTCTGGGCTTTGCGGCGGTGATCGGTGGGCTGATTTTCGCCACTTGCAAAGACAAGACGGCTCCCCCAATGCCGGTGATGGTGCTCCTTGGAATCATCGCCGGAACTCTGATCGCGTGTTACATCCTGCTGATCGGGTACGTGAACCGCGATGCTGGCCGCCGTGGCATGAGCCGTATTCTCTGGACGCTAATTGCAATCTTCGTCCCCAATGCGCTTGGCATTGTCCTCTATTTCATTTTGCGGAAGCCGCGCCTGCTGAATTGTCCGCAATGCGGTGTCATCGTTGAACCGGGATTTGGGTTTTGCCCTCGATGCCGGTGCCGCTTGAGTCCGGTCTGCCCGCACTGCCAACATGGCGTGAATCTGGGAGACAAGTTCTGTCCCTTTTGCGGCGGCGACGTTGGATCCGGCACGAACACGGTTTCGCCGCCAGTTCCCGGTCAGAGCTGAGACTTCATAATTCGCTCGGCTACCGCGCTTAGTCACTGACTTCGCTCATGAAGAAAAACTAGCCGCGCAGCGCAGACGGAAAAGCCTCCCGGGAGGTGCTTCTCACGGGAGGCTCAGGGGATTTCTGGACAAAGCATCGTCCGCTTAGTGTTTCTTTTTCTTGGCGGCTTTCTTCTTGGTTGCCATGAAGCATTCCTCCGTTTGAACGATTTGTTCTCCCAAGGTTCTCGACAGGGCACCTTGATGCCCGTGCTACTCAACTTGTGGTATGAGCAGCTGTCCTGACACAAGATATTGCCACGTGTATGTAATTTGTCAATGAAAATTTCAAACTTTTTTCATTTCTGGATGGCAACGTGCCTCCTCCGCTTTCGATGTTTTGCTCTGACTCGACTCTCGCGCGACGAATTTCCGCGGTACGCTTCCGCTACCATTTCATTGTTGCCGCGTCCGCGCGCACCACGTTCAGCACAGCCGTGTGCGATAATTTCCATAGAAAAATTTATGCCTGAACGCACTGTTTTCTGCGCAAAACTCAAGCAGCAATTACCCGGTCTTCCCGAACCTCCCTTTGACAGCGAACTCGGCAAGAAAATCTACGAGAACGTCTCGCAACAGGCGTGGAATCAGTGGATGGAGTTCTGCAAGATGCTGCTCAACGAATACCGTCTGAACCCCGCCCGCAAGCAGGATCAGGAAGTAATCGTGAAGCAGATGGAGCAGTTTTTCTTCGGCGAAGGCGCGGCGCCGCCACAGGAATACGTGCCGCCAACGCACTAAAAGCACTTGCAGAATTCTCGCGCGGAGTCGCTTTTCCGGCGCGCCTATTTCGTAGTGCCCGTTGCCGCGATTGGTAACTGACCGGTTACCATCCTCCTTATAAGTGGTACCTAATTCATCACCCCGTAACATTTTTCCGGGACAATTAAAAGCGTGGCTGCGACTGTTTGCGACACGCTGATTTTGTCGGACCTGCACCTCGGCGCCGATATGAGCCGGGCGCGCGAGGCGCTTCACGTGTTGCGGCAAAATTCCTATCGCCGCCTTATCCTGCTGGGCGATATTTTTGCCGACCTGAATTTCGGCCGTCTCAAGAAAGAGCACTGGAAGTTCCTCGGCTTTATCCGCAAGCTTTCCAATCCCAAGCGCGGCGTGGAGGTGGTTTGGGTGGAAGGCAATCACGACCATGGGCTCACCGAAATCATGTCCCACCTGGTCGGTGTGCGCGTTTATCAGGAATATCGATGGAAGTACCAGGGCCTGCTCCACATCGCCGTGCACGGCCACCAGTTCGATAATTTCGTGGTCAAGAACGTGCGCTTGAACTATTGGTTCGGAACGCTGCTCTACCTGCAACTGCAAAAGTGGGATACGAAGAACAAGGCCTTGAGCCGTTTACTCGACCGCCTGGGCACGCGCTGGCAGCGCTTGTCCGAGAAAGTCGCGGACGGTGCTTTGGTTCACGCGCGCCATCACAACGCCGGCCGCATCTTTTGCGGGCACACTCACGCCGCTCTGCACGAGCGCAAAGATGGTGTCGACTACTACAACAGCGGCGCCTGGATCGACGAGCGCCTTACCTACATTACCGTGGGTGAGGATGGGGTGCAGATTCATGAACACATTGAGCAGCCTGACTCCGGCGATCACGATGCGATGGATCACGATCAGCGGTTAGGCGAGGAGTTGCCCGAGCCTGCCATGCCGAACTTGGGGAGCATGAAGAATGGCTCGAGGACGGAGAATTTCAGCGGGTCAGTCTTTGACACCCGTCCGATATTGAAGCGGGTGTTTCTTTTAAGAGGACCTAAGGCTGGAGATCTTTGCGAAAGCTAACCATCGTTTTTCATCATGCCGGAGGCGGTCACCGCAATGCAGCGGAAGCGGTAAAGAGCACTCTTTCCACGCAGAACGATCCCTGGGACGTGGAGCTTCTCGATATCCAGCAGTTACTTGACCAGCTGGATTTGATTCGCCGCTTCACCGGCATTCGGATACAGGATGTGTATAACCAGATCCTGCGCCGCGGCTGGACGCGGCCCGCGCCGGCGCTGCTCAAAATTCTGCTGACCACGATTCGCACTTATCACGGGCCGATCGTCAAGGTGCTGCGGTCTTACTGGGACGAACATCCAACGGATATGGTCTTGTCGGTGATTCCACACTTCAATCGCGAACTGGCGGAAAGCCTGCACGGCAAGAATCGCCAGAGCGCGGGTTCCGCGCCACCATTCGTAACGCTGATTACCGATCTGGCCGACTATCCCCCGCACTTCTGGATTGAGCGCGAAAGCGAATACATCATCGCTGGTACAGAGCGGGCACGCGCTCAGGCGTTGGCGCTAGGCCATCCCGCCGATCGCGTCTTTCTGGCCTCGGGCATGGTTCTGAAGCCGAAGTTCTATGACGAGCAGCAGCTTACGCTCACAGCAGAAGACCGCGTTGCGGAATGCCTGCGTCTCGGCCTCGAACCCGATTGCAAGACCGGAATCGTTCTGTTCGGCGGGCATGGATCAAGCGTCATGGTCGATATCGTCCAGCGGATTGACCAGAGCGGAGCCGATGTGCAGCTCATCCTGATTTGCGGGCACAACCAGAGGCTGGAGACCGAACTCAAGGCGCTGGTAACGCGGAAGCCGAAGCTGGTGCTCGGATTCACTCAGAACGTCGAGCACTATATGGCGCTGTCGGATTTCTTCATCGGCAAGCCCGGTCCTGGATCGATCAGCGAAGCTCTACAGTTCCATTTGCCGGTCATTGTCGAATGCAATGGCAAGACGCTTCCGCAGGAGCGCTACAACGCGCAATGGGTGGCGGAAATGGGATTTGGGATCGTCGTGCCAACCTTCCGCGAGATTGCGCCTGCTGTTCAGCGGTTGATTGAACCTGCGACCTTCGGCGAATTTCTTCGCAACACGAACACTTACTCGAACCGCGCGCTGTTCGAAGTCGCCGAGATCCTTGAGCAGTGCTACGAAAGCCGGTCGTCGCAGAGCTTTGCCGCCGCTAGAAATGGATAGTGATTCCTGTCGAAAAGCGCACGCCGTTCTGGGTATCGCCATAAAATCTCGTTTCCACCCAATCGAGTTGCGCGCGGGCTGAGATCGGTCCCGCCAGGCGGTAATCGAGGCCTCCGCCGATCGCGTCCGCGAACGACGTGTTCGAGTCGGAGATCCCATTGCTGCGGCTGACATGGCTTCCGCCAATCAGAATTTCTCCGAATGGGCGAAAGCCCTTGACCTGCACCGAGACTCGCGGGCCAAACAGAAAGTTGTGCTCGGAGATGTCGGCGCTGACGCCAGTACATAATTCACGGCAGTTGACCGCATACGGGCGCGAGCCGTAATGGCCATCGATGTCGACGACCATGCCAACCCAAGGTGCGACCTTGCCTTCGAGCGAAGCATCCCAGCCGTTGAGACTTCCGCCATCACCTTGAGAAATGGCGTTGTTCTCGTAGGAGTAGCCGAAGAAGACATTGCCTTTGGTCGGAACCTGGGCGGAAGCGGGTGCGCCGAGGGAGATTAGAAGAAGAGCGAGGGCCGGCAAAAAGAAAAAAGAAGTTCGTGACTTGCGCATTCGTCCTCCTGAGGAGATTTCTGTTTCTGCTTCGACATCACAATCTAAAAACACTTGAGTAGTCACATAGATGCGCTTGCTGCCGAATTTTTTGCCCGGAAGTGTGAGTTGTTTGATTGGCTGAGGCGCTGGTGTGAGTTAGCGTCCATTCCTCTCTAAGCTTTTTCTTGCGACTCGAAGATGGGTTTACCTTGGCTTGCACTCCTTCCTTCACATGGTTATCGCACGCGTTTTGGCAGCTCGTCATCAATCGGTATGTTTCGGTGTGCGGTTTTGGGTCCGAGACGGATTCATCCCCCCTCAAAAGCTCGATCTATTGGAATCATGGGTTTAGGGAACGTTCTCCCGCCAGATCTTTGAGGAATAAGGAGTTACGGGCAAAATATTGAGCGCGTGGGACTTAGATGAAAACTCGGTATCCAGTGCTCAGTTGCCAGTATGAAGTTAAAACTCTTATTTTCTTTCGGTTACATCGATTTTCGTTCGATCTGCGGCGCCAGTCGCTTCCTCGTAAAATATTGATTACAAAAGACATTCATCGTACAATATTGTAAATGAAGGAGTTGCCTGCTGGCTCGCTTGCTTGCCCAAGTGGGGAAACCTCGCCGGATTTATGGCGTGGGCTATCCCCAAATCCGATGTGTGCTGAGAATTCCCTGACGCTCCTCTGGAGAGGAAAGGGACGCAGGGGTCCTTCGACTGCGCGCGAGCTTTGCTTCGCACGCTCCCGCTGCGCTCAGGATGACACGCCTGGAGGAGTGACGGTGCGTGGCAGCGCGTGAAGCTGCGGATTTCTCCCTTCGGTCGGAATGACAAGACTACTCGGGTTCGCTTTATTCTTTACCCCTGGCCATGGCGACCGCGCGCAGGATGGCTCGCGACTTGTTTTCTGTTTCCTCGAATTCGCGCTGAGGGTCGGAGTCGGCCACTATGCCGGCGCCCGCCTGCAAGTAGGCCTTTTTGCCTTTCATGAGCAGAGTGCGGATGGCGATGCAGGAATCCAGATTGCCGGCGAAATCGGCGTAGAGGACGGAGCCTCCGTAGACGCCGCGGCGGGCGGGTTCGAGCTCTTCGATGATCTGCATGGCGCGGACTTTGGGCGCGCCGCTTAGAGTGCCTGCGGGAAAGCAGGCGGCGAAGGCATCGATGGCATCGAGTTCGGGACGGAGGCAGCCTTCGAGCGCGGAGACGATGTGCATGACGTGCGAGTAACGTTCGACATACATCAGATTGCGGACTTTGACGGAACCATATTCGCTGACTCGGCCCAAGTCGTTGCGGCCGAGGTCGACTAACATGACGTGCTCGGCGCGCTCTTTTTCGTCGGCGAGCATTTTCTTTTCCAGAGCGGCGTCTTCGGCTTCGTCTTTGCCACGCGGATGCGTGCCCGCGATGGGGCGGTATTCGAGTTTGCTGCCTGCGGCTCTTACTAACATTTCGGGAGAGGAGCCGAGGATGTGCAGGGGGGCGGAGGCGCTTTCGTCTGATCTTCTAGCCCGATCTTTTTTTCGCGCGGATCTTTTGTCCCGATTTTCTCCGGCGGCAGTGTTTGCCCTTGTTGATTTTTCGCGGGCGGGCGGCCGCGCCACACATTTCATTTCCTCCGAAGCGGAGGAAATACATGTAGGGCGACGGGTTGACGGTGCGCAGGGAGCGGTAGAGATCGAAGGGCTCGACGTTGGGCTCGAAATCCCAGCGTTGGGAAAGCACGACCTGGAAGATGTCTCCGGCGGCGATGTATTCCTTGGCTTGCTCGACGCTCTTCAGAAACCTGGCTTTGGAAGTGCGGGCGTGGACTTTGAGCCTGTTCTTCGCGGAGGGGGACGCGGCAAGCCGCGTCTCTACGTTAAGGCGTGCGTCGTTGAGGCGCGCGTTTGAATTCCATCCGGCGGCCAGTTTGCGCTCGATCTGGGCGATGTCGCGAAGCGAACGGTCATAGGCGGCTTGTAGCGTGTCTTTCGATGCCTTCTCGCCGACATTCGCGGAGGCAACGATGTGGATCTGGTGGCGGAGGTGATCGAAGGCGAGGACGCGATCGAAGAACATCAGAATGCAGTCGGGGACGTTGAGATCATCCTCGGCGTGGCCGCCAATGTTTTCCAGCTGGCGGACGATGTCGTAGGCGCAATAGCCGACGGCGCCGGCGGTAAAGGGCGGCAGTCCTTCGACCTGTGCGGGACGGTGCTGGTGGAGGAGTTCCTTGATGACGTCGAAAATGTTGGCGGCGCGGGTTTCGATTTTGGGGATGCGGGTGGGCACCGAATTTGCTTTGGGATCGCGGCGGATGGTGATTTGATCGCCGTGGGACTCAAGGCGCAGAAATGGGCGAACTCCCAGGAAAGTGTAGCGGCCGATTTTTTCTCCGCCTTCGACGGACTCGAGGAGAAAGGCGTTAGGCTCGTCGGCGGCGACGGCAAGAAATGCGGAGACCGGCGTGAGCAGGTCGGCGGAGATCGACTTGGCCACGGGCACGAGCGTAGCGGTGCGGGCGAGGCGGGAGAATTCCTTGAAGTCGGGGCGGATCATGGGATGAGGTAATCATTATAGGGAAGTGGTAGGGGTTTTGCGGTTGGGGCGTTTTTCGGTTTCACCCAGGTTAGCGCGCAAAGAACCGGCGCAAACCTGGGGCACCAGTCGTCGCACTCTTCCACTCAACCCAAGACCCGGCTTGAATGGGCCACGGGCCACTGTTTGTGCACGCTGGACAAAGGGCGGGCGGGGCGCCCGCCGCGGTGCCGGCGAGTCGCCGGCGCTACGGTCCTACGGCGGTCGAGAACATTCGCTCCTACTGCAACCGGAAGCGCTCGTTGATCAAGCGCTGGAGGCGCGGGCGATAGATCAGGTCGTAGGCGAGTTCTTTGTCGGGAAACATCATCAGAGCGGCGCGGCGGGCATTGGCCGCCATGTCGGACGCTTCTTCAATCGTAAGATCGGGATCCTGGCCGATGACGGACATGACCATGCTCATCATGAGCTGCAAGCGCCGCAGTCGCCGGGCTTCTTCGTCGTGCTCTCCAGCTTGCCCGGTGCGGTGAAGCTCCATGCCACCCCCTGAGTTCGGCGCGCGAACCCGTTGTCGTTATTGGATGTGGACCCACCCACATCCGTTGTGCTACTCGCCATTGTGGCATCCTGAGCGGGCGAAGCAAGGTCCCATGGGCCATGAACTTTTGTGGCAACAAGACAGCGCGATACTAAGTGCCGTAATCTAATAGCAGTCGGTTCAATGGAGGATGCATGCCAGACCCAACTTCCGCCGCACCGCAACAGACGCCCGTTCCTAACGAAGAGCTCGTGAAGGTTTTCGACACGGAGCAGGAAACCGAAGCCATGGTGGTGAAGGGCCTGCTGGATTCGGCGGGCATTGACGCCGATTTGCGAGCCATCGACGCCACGCAGGAGACGTTCCCCGGCGTGGGGGGCTCGATGATTCTAGTGCGCAAGGACGACGCCGCCGAGGCCGAGAAGCTGATCGACGACTACCGCAAGCAACCGCCGCTCGACGACGACGAAACGGCCGAGATCACTGGATGAGCGCGACATTCGGGGTGACGGACTTTCCGTCGAGATAGAAACTGACTGCTCCCTCTTCGTCGGTGCGATACGTGGCGACTCCTGCTTGTTGCAGGCGGTCGAGCACCTCGCGCCGGGGATGTCCGTAAACATTTCTTACGCCTACGGAAATGACCGCATAGCGCGGATGGATGGTTGAAAGCAGATCGGCAGACGTGGAAGTGGCGCTGCCGTGATGGGCCACTTTGAGCAGAGCGGCGTCGGGATGCTGCTCGATCACGCGGCGCTCCGCCGGCCTTTCGGCGTCACCTTCCAACAAAGCTGTGGTCCCGCCAAACGCGGCTGTGAATACGAGGCAGTCGTCGTTCGGTCTCATGGAGCCGGTAATCTGATCGCGGCCGGGGGCAAGCATGCGGACGTGCGCCCCGCCATAGTCGAATTCGTCTCCTTCTTTTTTGACCGAAACATCCATACCTGCGCGAAGGGCTTGCGCAACAATGGGCGCGAGTTCACCTGCCGGCTTGTCAATGCTCATCCAAAGTTGGCGGGGATGGAAGTTGGCAATGACAGCCGGCATGCCTCCGAGGTGATCGGCGTGGGGATGCGTGATGACGACGGCGTCGAGACGATCGAAGCCGCGATTCCATAAATACGAAGAAACAACCTGCTCGCCAATGTCGAAATCGGAGTGCATCCATTGCGGAAGGCCTCCGGCGTCAATGAGCAAAGAGCGGCCCTGGGGCGTGACCAGCAGAATGGAATCGCCCTGGCCAACGTCGATGGCAGTTATCTCCATGACGCCGGGGCGAATGTGCGGGTGCGACGGGACGAACGCAATCCAGGAAGCGACGGCTGCGAGAAGCGCCAGCGAGGCAGCGGCCGCGATGCGCGTTCGGCGCGCCGCAATCATAGCCAACATCAGAGCGCCGATTGAAACCATTATTGTGGCTGTGGATGGCATGGCCACACGCAGGTCGGCAAATGACGAGCCAATATTGCGCGCGCCGCCCAGCCAGTGCACGGTGCCGGTGATTGCGTCGAGCGCAAGGCCCGATATCCACACGGCGGGCTTGGCCAGTGTCGCGGATATGTAGCCGAGCCCGACGGCGGCGGCCGCGGCCGGCATCAGCACTTGTGTGAGCGGAATCACGGCGAAGTTGGCGGGCATGCCCATGGTGGTGGCGCGATGAAAGTGAAATGCCATCAGAATCGCCAGTCCTGCCTGCATGAGCGCGGATATGAAGATCAACTCGCCCACACGAACAGCGATGCGAATGAGCAACGCGGGCAGTACCAGGGCCGCGCGGTCGCCGGTCAGGCGCGACAATCTGCCGGCAATCAGGCGCAGGTCGAGACGTAGCTGCGCCGCGGCGGGCGCGACGTGCAAGTCGTAGCTGGTGGCTTTCAACAACTTCAAGCCGCGGATGTAAGGCAGAGTGCTGCGCTCCAGCACCGGCTCGCCAATGCCGCCAATGATGACCACGGCAAGAAAGGTAAGCTGAAAACTTGCGCCGAAAATGGCATTTGGGGAAGCGATAAGAACGCCGATGGCGGAAGCTCCGATTGTGTTGAGCATGTTGCGCTCGCGATAGAGAAGGCGTGCGCCGAGATAGGTCGCGAGCATAAGCGCGGCGCGCCACACCGGCGGTCCGACGCCAACGACGAATGCATAGGCGAAGGAGACGACCACCGTCGCAATCGCGGCAACCGCATGGTCGAGACGAAGCCGCCGCAGAGTCCAGAAGATGGCAAACGCCAGAATGCTGAGGTTCATCCCGGACACGACGAGGAGATGGTAGGTACCGGAGCGCTGGAATTCGGTCCGCGTGGCGTTGCGCAGAAAAGACTCTTCGCCGAGCACCATGGCATCCATCAGGATGGCTTGCTGGGCGGGCCAGAGCTCGTGAATTTTGCGGATGATGCTGGCATGAATGCGGGCGCGCCAGCGCGCGATGCGGCTGCCGGAGAATCCGGGTAAAAGTTCAACGTCGGCCATTTGCGCCGAGCCGAGCATGCCGATGCCGTTCTCGCGCAGGTATCCTTCATAGTCGAATGCTCCGGGATTGCGGAAATTGCGCGCGGGATGCAGCTTGGCTCGAATGCGAAGGCGCGCTCCATAAGGAAAGACCGGATTGAAAGCGGGCAAAGACCCGTTCGGAGTTGGTGGCTGAGCAGTTTTCTCCCGGTCTTGAGCGTTCTGCCGGGCAGTCGCTTCGTCCGCCCCCTGCACCACAACCGCTGCGGACTTTTCGACTTCTTCAAAGAGCGACAGGCGTATCCCGGCACGCGCGGGCCGGATCGTGCCCTCGCTCTCGATCCCCTCGGTTTCCACATCGATGGACTGGCGAATCGAACGCGGTCCGGTGGCTCGTGCGTAGCCTTCGCGCACGACATGCGCGGTCAGTACTACCGGACGGCCATCGGAAAGCGCGAGAAGGTTGGGGTCGCCGGGTGGGCGTCCGTGAATCTGAATGAGAAATGCGCCAAAGAGGAACCACGCAGCCAGCGCCAGACTTCTGGCCAGCCAAGCGCGCCGAGATAGAAACCAGAGCGCGGCAAGAGCAAAGGCCAGGATGGCGATCATCCACCAGACAGGCGGACGCCATGCGCGAAGACCTGCCCACAGACCGAGCGAAAAGACGATCGCCGCCCAAAACAGCGGCTGACGAGGCGGTGTCGATTGCTGCATCAAAGTTGAGACGTCCCAAGACACCGATTTCGCCCAGCGACAAAAAATGGGCGGGGAGCGCGGAGTCCGGCACTCTAGCGAGTACCGGACTGCGGCTACCCACCCTTTCCAGGAGAAACCCTCGCAGCATGAAAGCGGTCAGCGCGCCAGCAGGATCACCGATTCGATATGAAACGTTTGCGGAAACAAATCGAACAGGTGCGCCTCCTCGATGCGATAACCAGCCGCCAGCAGGGGGGCGAGATCCCTGGCCAGCGTGGCTGGATCGCACGAAACATAACGGATACGCTGCGCGCCGAGTTCTATCAGAGAGCGCGTCACCGCCTTGCCGGCGCCTGCGCGTGGAGGATCCAAGACGACCAACTCCGGGCGTCTTCGCACATGCCGGCTTCTCAGATAATCTTCGGCGAGCGCGCCAACCGCTTTCACACTCGCAGGCACATTCTGCCTCAGGTCGGCGAAAGAAGTCTGTGACGCCTCTACAGCAAAAATGTGATGAATCCTGCGCGAAAGTGGAACTGAGAACAATCCCACTCCGGCGTATAAGTCGAGCGCGGCATCTCCACTTATATTCGCGGTTACAACCGAAACGAGTTCATCTATTAAGTGGCGATTCACCTGGAAGAACGAGCCGACGCTCACTTGATATTCGGCGCTTCCGGTTCGATATCGAATTGCGTTCGCGCCAACCCCGGCAAGCGGCTTCAACTCGGGCGGTGCTTCGTCCTCCAGGCGGCGCCGCGAAGAAAAGAAATGCAGGCCAGCCAAATCGGGCAACTGGCGTTGAATGGCCTCCGCCCAGGCGAGAAGATCTTTCTCGATCACACCGTGCCCACAGAAGGACCAGCCGAGCAGGTGTTCGTCGCCTGCGTCGGCGAATAGCTCCAGCTCCTCGACCGCCGCCGGACAATTTAATCCTTCCAGCTCGGTTAGCCGGGCAACCGCCCGATTGATGAGCGGCGAACTGATGGGACATTCGCGCACCGGAAGAAATTCCCTCGATCCAAACCTGAAATAGCCGAGCGCGAAATCCGGAAGCGTCCTCACCTGGAGGCGCGTGCGGTTGCGGTAATTCCACGGCGGTGAAGGATGCACGCGAATTTCGCCCGGTAGCGTAATTTTCCCGACACGCTCGAAAGTCTCGCGAAGTATCTGCAGTTTGAACTCGAGCTGCCGCTCGTAGGGAATGTGCTGGTAGTGGCAGCCTCCGCAGTGCTGGAAGTAAGGGCAGCGAGGAGCAATACGCTCCGGCGATGGCTCGGCCAGGTGCGTAACGGTTGCGCGCGCAAAGCCCGGCTTCCCTTGCCGGACTTCGGCTTCCACGCGCTCCCCCGGCAACACAAACGGCACAAATACAGCCATGCTGCGGCCATCGGGGCCGGCTGGCGTGCGCGCCAGGCCGTCGCCGCCGTAGATCAATTTTTCGATGGAAAGATGCATTCTCGCTCTTGTGTGGCGCGGGCACTCCTGGCCATGCGGGACGGTGCAAGCTCCCATCGCGCTGGCGCACAAACGGACTGCCCCCAGCGCTGAGCGTACAGGAGTGTCCGTCGCCCCTACACCCTCAGTGCATATAAAACAAACTAAGCCGTGGCACGCCGCTGCGCTCGAGCAGGCGCTTGCGCACGTACTGCTTGTGCAGTTGCTCCACTTGCGGCGCGGTCATGTTTGCGCGGTAGGGAGCGATCTCGCGGTCGGCTTGGGCGCGAACTTCCACCAGATCGTCATCGGGCGTCGCGGCCATCAAGACTGCGAATAACTTCTCTTCCAGCACGGTAAGACGGCGCTCGACGTCTTCGAGCCTGGGCAGCTTTTCGCTGGTTTCGATTGCGTCAGCCATTTCGCGCAGAGCCGATGCCGTTTCGCGCGCCAGCGGCTCGGCTGACATCCCAGCGAGTGCGGGTAGTTTCGCTTCTTCCAGACGCCCGGCATTCTCGCGCAGGAAGGCCGCAATCTGGGCGGGCTCAAAGCCCGGAGCTGCGCCGGACTTTTCTCCTGTTATGCCGGCCGCCGCATCCTCGGCAGCGGCTAGCACGGCCTGCGAGCAATAGGCCAGGCTGTTCACCTTCTTGGTCTTTGTAGGCTTCTGATCGTACTTGTCGAATGCTTCGTCGATTCCGCGCAGCACGGCCTCAAGCGGGATGCCGGCGTCCTGCCAGGTCTCAATCAGCGCCCAGTCGAGCGTGGAGAGCAGCAGCGTGGTGCCGCGACGGCGCTGGTAGTGCTCTTCGATTTCGGTGAAGTAATTGAAGTAGTTTTCCACGGAAAAATAAGCTTCGCTGGATAGCGAGAGTTCTCTATAAGTTCCGAAAAACGGGGACAGCTATTCCTCCCCCGAAATCTTGTTGTCGCTCTTCCAGCTAGTTGGCAGTTCCAGGGCACCAAAAGCCTCGAGCGACTTGTATAGGAGGGGCCGCAGAACCTCGTCGAAAACGCGATGGCAGTTTGGACATAACGGGATGCCATTTTCTTGGCGATCACACTTTTTCTTATCCTTCCACTCTTTTTTGTCAATGATGTGGACGGCGTCGGGACGAATGTGGTGTGTGCCACACATTAAACAAGGAAGATGTTTGCCTGTCTTGTCGCGAACAATCTTCCTCTTGACGTCGGGGTTGAATGCCATGTTAAACCCCTTGAGTTCGATTCTTCGTACTCTTCTCCGCGGGCCACGGCTTTTTATTGGGATCGGGCTGCTTTGCCGCTTTGGCTGGCGCATGGCCGCCTGCATCCTTGCGAAATGGTTGGTTGTGCTCCCATATAATGCGCAGGCCTTCGAGGGTCAGGAACTCGTCCACCTCTTTAATGAAGTGCGATGCCGTGCCAATCAGCGCGCCCAATCCGCCGGTCGCGATCACGTGCGTCTCTGGGCCGAGTTCGTCCACCAGCCGCTCTAAGATTCCATCGACCAGGCCGAGATAGCCGTAGTAAAGTCCCGACTGCAAACTCGAGACCGTCGTCGAGCCGATCACACGCGCGGGCTTGCGCACTTCCACGCGAGGCAGGCGCGCTGTGCGCTGAAAAAGCGCGTCGGCGGAAATGCCGATGCCGGGGCAGATGACTCCGCCCATGTACTCGCCTTTTTTTGAAATGCAGTCGAAGGTGGTGGCGGTGCCGAAGTCGACAATCACGCACGGTCCGCCGTGCTTTTCAAACGCGGCGACGGCGTTCACAATGCGGTCGGCTCCAACCTCGGCGGGGTTGTCGTAGAGCACGGGCATGCCGGTCTTGACGCCCGGCTCAATCACCAGCGGCTTGAGATTGAAATACCGCTCGCAGACCTGCCGCAACACGGGATCGAGTGGCGGCACGACCGACGACACGGCGATGCCGTGGACAGCCGAAACGTCGAGGTGATCGATGGCAAACAGGTTGCGAAAAATGATTCCGTATTCGTCGACGGTACGCGTGAGGTGCGAACCAACGCGCCAGTTCGCCACCAGGCGCTGATAGTGCGCGGGTTCCGACGTGACGTCTTCGCCCGGCTGCGCGTGATCGGCCCGGGCGAAAACGCCGAGGACAGTGTTGGTGTTGCCGACATCGATGACGAGAAGCATAGAGAGATTTGTAATTGTGTAATTTGTAATTGGTAATTTGAAACCTTAAGAGCGATTGCGAATTGCAGATTACAAATTATCGATTACAAATTACCAATTGTTCTCACCGTTCCGCTCAGAACTGTGCGCAGTCCTTCCGCCGTTCTCACCTGCAAAAATCCGCGTGCATCCAGGCCTTCGGTCACGCCTTCGGTGCCGCAGTTTTCTTCGATGAGCACTTGCCGTCCGCGCACGGACGACGAATTCTCTTCAAACCGCTTGAGTACCGAAGCGCGGGCCGCCGCGCCGTCGTTGAGTAGCGCGCGATATTCGCGGTCGTGCGATTTTAACAAAGCGGCGCACACTTCGACCCGCGACCACTCCGTGCCGCTTTCTATCCGCAGCGATGTTGCAATCGGACGCAGCTCGGCGGGGAACTTCGCCTGATTTACGTTGATTCCCACGCCGACGACCACGTAGCGCACGCGAGTGGCCTCGGAGTTCATCTCGGTGAGAATGCCGCAGAATTTCCTGCCGCCAATGAGCAGATCGTTCGGCCATTTCAGATCGACGGCTAGCTGAGTCACTTCATGAATGGCGGCGCGCACTGCAAGGCCAGCGGCCAACGAAAGCAACAGCGCATCCGACGGAGGGATTGGAGGACGCAGAATGACTGAACAATAAATTCCCGCCGACCGGGCCGAATGCCAGAAGTGTGCGCCACGGCCGCGGCCAGCCAACTGCTCTTCGGCCAGAAACACGCTGCCCTCGGGTGCGCCGTCTGCAGCAGCATTCATCGCCTCGGAATTTGTAGATCCGATTTTGTAGTAATGGTGTATGTGCCGGGCATGATCGGCGGCAAAGATCGTTCTCTTCACCAGCGGCGCGATCATCTCCGGCAGCAGCAGATCGGGCACGGCGCGCAACTGGTAGCCGGTTGCGGGATGGCCAGCGACATCCACGCCCAGCCCGCGCAGTTGCTGAATCAGCCTCCATACCTCGGACCGGCTGGTGCCGATTTCTTCGGCGATCTTGGTGCCGCTGGCGACGACCGTAGCGTGGCTCATCAGCAGGCGCACGATGCGGCCCAAGCGGACATCGGTGGCCTTGTGCGGAGACGGTGCGCGGCGAGTTTTTGTAGAAGTGGCGATGGGGGGATTATAGCGAGGTTCGCCGCTCGTTGGTCGTCAGTCGTCGGGAAACACGCCGAGCTAGTCGTAACGGCAACGAAATGAAATCGCGGCAAGCAAAATCAGGGATCGCAAAGCGCACTTTGGACGACTGACGACCAACAACCGGCGCCTCACCCCGGCGTCACGCGCATACTCATATCGATGGCAGCAAATGAATGTGTAAGGAAACCCACCGAAATGAAGTCCACACCTGTCTCGGCGTAGGCGCGCACGTTGTCCAGGTTAATTCCACCGGAGCATTCGAGAGGAACGCGCCGGGGCTGGCGCGAGCAGATTTCGACTGCCTTCCTTACTTCCTCGACGCTCACGTTGTCAATCAGAATGGCCTCCGCGCCCTGATTGAGGGCCGGCTGCAACTCATCGGCCGAACGCAACTCGATTTCGATCGGCTGGCTGCCGCGCCGGTTGCGCACCGCCCGCTCCAACGCCTGAGCGACACCTCCAGCCAGCGCAATGTGATTATTCTTGATCAGCACGCCGTCGGAAAGATCGAGGCGATGATTCTGGCCGCCGCCGCAGCGCACCGCATATTTATCGATCACGCGCAGGCCGGGCGCGGTCTTGCGCGTATCGAGAATGCGCGCGTGGGTGCCAGCGACTGCGTCTACAAATTTGCGCGTGACGGTCGCGATTCCCGCCATGCGTTGCAGAAAGTTAAGAATGACGCGCTCGCAAGAGAGAATCACGCGCGCATTGTGCTGGATTACCGCGATCTGCTGGCCATTATGTGCGCGTACGCCGTCGAAGATGGAGGGATGGCTGGTCACTTCATAGTGCGAAGTAACGGCTCCATCGAGGGTTGCGTAGGCTTCCAGAATGCGCGGAATGCAACCCAGCCCAGCCAGAATACATTCCTGCTTGACGATAATCGTGGCCGATGCCTGCTGACTGGGATCGATGCAGGCATAGCTGGTCGCATCGCGCGTCGCCCGGTCCTCGTTCAGCGCGTTCTCGATGATTGCGGTGATCCGTCGTGAATTCCAGTCCATAGAAACCAGTTGTTAGTGGCCGGTGGTCAGTGGCCAGCGATTGCGCGTTATGCGCAGCCCATTCCTTCATTTGCGCTACGGTCTTTTTCCCGCAGCACTTTCAATTCCTCGGCCCGTGTCTTGCATCCCCTCAACCACCTTTGCCGGAGCCTTCGCCAGGAATTGTTCGTTCGCCAGTTGCCGCTGTCCGTTGGCGATTTCCTTCTCCATCTTCTCCAGCTCTTTTTTCAGGCGCTCGCACTCCGCCGCCACGTCAATCTTCTTTTCATATACTACATGGACATCAAAGCGCGCGGTGCTCCGCGCTCCCGCCAGCTTCGCCAGCGAGGACTCGACAAACTTGACCGACTCGACGTTGCCCAGCCGCTCCACTGCGCCCCGATTTTCTTCGATCAGACGGCGAATCTCTGGCTCATGCGCGAAGACCTCGATCGGAACCTTCACCTTGGGTTCAACCTTAAGTTCCGCCCGCACGATTGCGGACGCTGGCGATCAAATCCTGGAGCACGGCCATTTGCGTTTCGACCGCCAGATCAATCTGCGCGTCATCGGCCTGTGGATACGCCGCTAGTGCTATCGACTTCAGCGGCGGTTTCCCGGCATACATCGCATGCCAGATTTCTTCGGTGATAAACGGCATCACCGGATGCAGCAGGCGGAGCGCGCCATCAAACAAGTTGACGAGATTCACGCACGCTGCCCGCGCAGTCGCGGCATCGGCACTTTCCAACAGCCGCGGTTTGATCAGTTCGATGTACCAGTCGCAAAACTCGCCCCAGAAGAAGTCATAAATGCGGTTGGCCGCTTCGTGGAATCGATACGTTGCTAGCGATTCGTTCACGTCCTGAGTTGCCCGATTGAAGCGAGAGAGAATCCAGCGGTCTTCGAGAGACTGAGGCTGAAAACCTGAGATACCTTTGACGGGCGGGGCGCCCGTCCCTCCAACAGCTTCGGGCCGCAGCTCTGGAGCGACCCGATCCACATTCATGAACATGAATCTGGCGGCGTTCCAAATCTTATTGGCGAATGCGCGGTAGCCGTCCGTCCGGCTCTCGCTAAACGCAATATCCGTGCCCGGAGCGGCCATCGCAGCCAGCGTGAATCGCGTGGCGTCGGTGCCATACTCTGCAATCACGTGGATCGGATCGAGCACATTGCCCTTCATCTTCGACATCTTCTGGCGGTCTGCGTCGCGCACCAGAGCGTGAATGTAAACTTCGCGGAACGGAACGCTGTTGCGTAACGCGTCTTCGTTGGCCGGGCCGCTCGCGCCCGGTGCACTGCCCGGACGCTCGGGCGGCATCATGAACCAGCATCCGAGCATGATCATGCGCGCGACCCAGAAAAACAGAATGTCGAACCCGGTGATCATCAGCGAATTGGGATAAAAAACCTCCAGGTCGCGGGTCGCTTCCGGCCAGCCCAGCGTGGTGAAGGGCAGCAGGCCGGACGAAAACCAGGTATCGAGCACGTCGGTGTCCTGCTCCAGATTCGCGCCGCCGCACTTCGGGCACGACTGCGGAGTCTCGCGCGCAACTACCACTTCGTTACAGCCGTCGTGACGGCAATACCACACCGGAATCCGGTGTCCCCACCAGAGTTGCCGGGAGATTGTCCAGTCGTGGATGTTCCGCATCCAATTCAAATAAATCTGGCCATAATTCTCAGGCTGAAACCGGATGTATCCCTTCTCGACAACCTCAATGGCGCGCTCGGCCAGGGGCGCAATCTTCACGAACCACTGCTCGGAAAGCCGCGGCTCGACTGCGGTTCCGCAGCGGTCGCAGGTGCCGAGCGGCAGCTTGTAATCTTTCTCGGCGACCAGGAAGCCCTGTTCTTTCAAATCCGCCAGCACGGCTTCGCGGGCTTCATACCGGTCGAGTCCTTTATAGGGGCCGGCGTTATCGTTCATGCGCGCGTGCAAGTCCATTACGTCAATCTGCGGCAGATTGTGGCGCTTGCCCGCTTCAAAGTCATTCGCATCATGCGCGGGAGTAATTTTCACCGCGCCAGTGCCGAACTCTGGCTTGGCGATTTCATCGAAGATGATGGGAATCTCCCGCTTCATCAGCGGCAGCAAGACCTTCTTCCCGTGCAGATGCGTGTAGCGCTCGTCGGCAACATTCACCGCGACGGCGGTGTCACCGAGCATCGTCTCCGGCCGCGTCGTCGCCACGATGATGAATTCCTCTTTTCCGGGAGGCGAGCCCGGCTTGGTTTCTACAACCGGATAGCGAATCTCCCACAGCTTTCCCGGCACTTCTTCGTGCTTCACCTCGAGATCGGAGATCGCCGTCTCGCACCGAGGGCACCAGTTCACGATGTACTTGCCGCGATAAATCAGGCCCTGCTCGAAGAACCGGACGAACACCTCGCGCACGGCGTGCGAAAGGTTGTCGTCCATGGTGAAATACTCCCGACTCCAGTCCACCGACGCGCCCAGCCGCTTCATCTGGTCGAGAATCGCGCCGCCAAACTCGCGCTTCCATTCCCAGACGTGCTCGATGAATTTCTCGCGCCCCACCTCGCGACGCTTCTTGCCTTCTTTCGCCAACCGTCGTTCCACCATCACCTGTGTGGCAATGCCGGCGTGGTCCGTGCCCGGCAGCCAAAGCGTGATGAACCCGCGCATGCGATGCCAGCGCACCATGATGTCCATTTGCGTCTGGTTGAGCATGTGGCCCATGTGCAGGCGGCCAGTCACGTTCGGCGGTGGAAGCAGCAAAGTAAAGACAGGACGGGTTTCGCCCGGCGCCGGCGTCTCTACGTGAAAGAGTTTTTCTTTGACCCAGTATTCGGCCCAGCGCGTTTCAATCGCGCCCGGTTCGTAAGCTTTCGGCAATTCGTGAGGCATGTGTCCTTAGTGGAGGGATGAACTATTGATCTTAAATGGCTAAGAAAAGAAGGGTCAAACGGGGGGATGGGGATGCGAGAGTACGCGAACGTTGTTTTATCGTCCGCGTCACAATCGTGTTACTCAACTACTGGGATGGGTGATCCCGGGCCCCTTCGCTCCTCCTCGATTACCCGTTCCACGGACGTGACATCGCCCTGCTTGGACACAGTTAGGTATTTTCCATTCGCGAATTCAAGCCTCTCGCTGGCATGCACTCTCTTGGTGACGGCTGGCTCTGAGTCCGTCATGTCGGTGCCACTCAGGGTTAGGACAACGTCGTAGTAGTCGGGGTTCTTTCCGGGAACAAATTCTAGCTTCTTGTGGTTCGTGTAGCAGAGGCGGGAGTTCTTTCCGCAATCTCCCTTATCGTCAGCCGAAACAACCCTTGCGAGTGCTTCATTGACCTTACCATTCCAAGGGACGAGAACCGATTTGAATGAGGTAGTCTCGCCTTGTCCAGTGTGCGTATCAGTAATCTCGATTCCAACTCGCTGGGGCCCGATGTGGACGGCGCGAATGGGACCGGGTGGTTGTCCCCAGCCACCGCCACGCATCACAGCTGCCCTGGAACTTTCCACTTTCCATCCAGTCTCGGACTTGACGAATACTGCCGCTCCTATGAGGGGAGCACAAGCATGACAACTAAATGATTCATCTCCCGGGACTACAGGCTCGAAATCATCGGCAAGGGGCACAGCGTACGTAAGAAGGATAATTTTGGGGACGCCGCTTTCTTGCACTGACAAAATCCCGAAAGGTCGAACCTCAATGTCATCCCCGCGCTCGAAGGATGATCCCCGAAGGTCAACGTCAGTGGTCTGCGGAACATCGTAGGTTGCCAGTTGTCTGGTCGAGTCGTAGTTGCCAAACAGCAACGACATCGCTGAAGGAATGTCGAAACCAGGCGGGGCGCTAAGCTTGCTAGCTTCGGACTTAATTACTGACCTATGACAACCGACGGTCAAAACCGCAACCACTAAAAGAAGAAGCGAGGCTAAAAAGAGTTTTCACTCCCTAATATTAGCTCGGCCCAACATGGTTTAAGTAATGTCGCCAATGCACGCATCTACCGACTTGGTGACAAAAAGGCGCGCCTTCGCGCTCAGAATTCCAGATAGTTTCCTGCGCCCGCGCGTGTGATCGCCGGGGGGCCCTCGGTCCCAGTCGCGGGGAGCAGTGCTTCGGAGTCTTCATGTAGCGTTTCCCAGGCGGCTTCGGTGAGTTGGGGTTGCGCGCCGACCAGGTCGCGCATCATTTGCCAGGCTGCTAGATTCAGCGCTCCCTCGGGCGCAGGACCCATGGCCAACGAAACCGCGCACTGCGGGCAAAAACAGATGCGCCGCGCAGACGATTTCTGCCGCGGACGAACTCCCGTGGTCTGGGCGAACACGAACACGGCTACGGATTTTTCTCCCGCTTCGAGTTCCCGGTTGCAGCGAAGGCAAAATGGATTGTCCAACGATCCCGTCCCGTGCCAAGCGTGGCAGCCAACATGGCCAAATGAGATGACCCTACTTTCTCCAAACGCCTGTGTGTGACACAAGTACGTAAAAGGATTCCCTTGTGGATGAAGCTTGCGCTTGTAGACTGCTGAAAAACTCGCCCGGTTGCATTTGAGTGGCGCAGCCAATGCAGCATGAACCAAGCTGTGCTCTAGCCAGCACAGGCCTGTATCGCGCACTCTAAATGCGAGAAGAACACATGGCCATGGCTTCGGCATTTGGATCGCAGGTCGTGCTGGATTATGTTTCGCCATCGCAGATTCGCGGCCTGCGCGGACGCGAACAGGCAGCAGCGGTGTGCTACCGCGTAGGCGTTCGCGGAGTGGAATTCCTTTTGGTACGCACTCGGGGCGGACGCTGGACATTTCCCAAGGGCGGGATCGAACCGGGATTGACCTATGCGCAGTCGGCCGCGCTGGAGGCGTTCGAGGAAGCGGGCGTGCATGGACGAATCGAAACCGCGTCATTCGCGCGCTATGTGCGGCGTCCACGAGCGAAATCGGAAGGTATTGTCGTTCTCGCTTATCTCTGCGAAGTGCGCCGGCTGGGCAAGCCACACGAGTCGAAGCGGAAGCGCACATGGTTCTCCGCTGACAAAGCCAAGCGCCGTTTGCAGGAAGGACGATCATCCGACCGCGGTGCGGAGATCGCAGCAGTGGTCGATCGCGCCGTCGCGCGAGTACGGAGGCTGCACGGCGAAACACAGGGTGCGCCGAGGGCGACGCAAAAAGACGCGCTTCAGCAAGTGCGCTTTGAAGCGCTACGAAAGATAGCCGCTCCACGCACCACGACCACGATGATTGTCGGCCGCTTCCGCCGCGAGATGCGCTCTTTGCCGGCCGTCGAGGTTGCGGTAAATGAACATCTCCAGAAGTTGCTGCCGGGGGAGACGCGAGGGCTCAGCCAGCCCATCCTGCGGCTTGAGAGCGGAAGCAGACCGGCTGCGAACGCCGGCGGGAAAGTGACCACGCTTGATAGCGCCGGCAGCGTGACATCCAAGAAAGCGCGGCGAGCCGCGGCAAATCAATCTTAAGGAATCCCGGAACAAGTACGGTCCTACGACCGTCGCACCTGGCAGATGCCAGCTTTCGCGCGGACAGGAGTGTCCGCGCCACACTTAAACCGCAAGAACCAGCGTGGCAAGGTTTCGGCCACTTGGTTTTCTCTGTGTCTCCGTGACTCCGTGGCGGAAGTTGAATTAGGACACTACCGGATTGGCACCCGGTTGGTGCGGAACCCTTATTCCGCGATACCATCTCTGGGTGATGCGTGAAGCGATGATCGAACCCCGCCAGGAGATCCTGCGCACGGCGGCTCGCCTGTTTCAACAGCGCGGCTATGACGCAACCTCGATGAACGATGTTGCCGCCGCGCTCAAGCTCTCCAAGGGCGGCCTCTATCATCATTTCCAGTCGAAAGACGAAATCCTCTTCAACATCATGTCGCACGCCATGGATATCACCGAAGAGCGCGTGATTAACGTTGTGCGGCGGATGCAGGGCGCGGAAGAGCGCTTGCGCATGCTGATACGGCTGCACATCGAGGTCGTGCTGAGCGAGGAAGATCGCGAGATTACAGTGATGCTGCACGAGAACCATCCTTTGTCGCCGGGGCTGCGGCGCAAGATCAATGGGCGCAAGAAAGACTACGTTCACTTTGTCGAAAACCTGGTCGCCGATGTGCAACGGCTGCGCACTCCGGCGCCGGCGGTCACCCCGCGAGCGGCCACTTTCGCGCTGGTTGGGATGATTAACTGGATCTATCAGTGGTATCAGCCCAGCGGCTCGCTCAACGGCGAGGCTATCGTCCGGCAATATACGGAGATCTTTTTTCGCGGGGCGGTGGGATAGGAGCAGTTTCTGGTTTCTGGTTTCTGGTTTCCAGTTCTCAGTTCTCAGTTCTCAGTTCTCAGTTCTCAGAAAACGGATACCTGAGAACTCGCCTTTGACTCGCACTCTGCCTTTGTTTTTTACATTCTTTTGACAACTTTCACCGCTTACACTGCTACTCTGCCAGCGTTAGGATGGGGTGACTTTCCTTGCCCATTGCGGCTTCTGGAGGATGGTGTCCATGAAACAAATTTACAGCGTTCGGTGCCGAATCGCTTTTCTGCTCTTTCTTGCTGTCGCATGTCTCCTGGCCGTGAGCGCTAGCGCTCAGACCGGGGCTTGGCTTACTCATTCGCACGACGAGCAGCACACGGCGCTTTCGGCGGTAGGTTCGCAGGAACTCAGCGCGATCCATTGGCACGTGCCTGTCGATCTGCATCCTCCTTCCGGGGAAATTTTCATCCACTACGGTTCCCCGCTTGTGACAGCGGCCAATACAGTGATCGTTCCCGTCAAGACAGCAAAAAATAGTTTCCGCGTCGAGGCGCACAACGGAGCCACTGGTAAGCGGCTGTGGATGGAATCGACCGCGTATCAAGCTCCTGAGGCCGACTTCGTGCCCGGCATGGGGCCAACCATTTTCGGCAATCAGCTTTTCATTCCGGATATCGCGGGCAGCGTGCTGGTGCGGCAGAATCCAGATGAGCCGAAAGGAACCGTCAGCCGGCTCTATTTTTATGGGCTCAAGAATTTCAATCACGATCCCTCGGCCTACAAGCTGAACGTGCAGATTGATACTCCGCTGAGCGCGGACGCGAATGGGAACCTCTTTTTCGGATTTCTTGCCCTCGGGTCGAACGCCTCTTAATCTACAGAGCGGGCTGGCGAGAATTTCAGCGAGCGGCGTTGGCACCTGGGTATCGGCAGCGGCGCTAAGCGGCGATTCTTCTATTACCGAGGTTTCCATCAGTTGCGCGCCTGCTTTGTCGGCCGATGGCAGCATCTTGTATGTCGCGGTCGATGATGGCACTTCCGGCTACCTGCTGGCGGTCAACAGCACGACGCTGGCGCTCATCGGGAAGGTTCGCCTGACCGACCCGGCGTCGGGTCTGGACGCGCAGTTCTATAGCGGAAGCTCGGCGACTCCCACTGTTGGTCCCGATGGCGACGTTTACTTCGGCGTGCTCGAGAATCCATTCCCGAGCCATAATGACCGCGGCTGGCTGCTGCACTTCAACAGCGATCTCACCCAGACCAAGACTCCCGGCAGCTTTGGCTGGGATGACACAGCGTCGATTGTTCCGGCCACGCTGGTCCCGAGTTACAAGGGGAAATCGACATACCTTCTGATGACCAAGTACAACAACTATTGCGGCCTTGGCACCGGCAATGGACAGAATCGGATCGCAATCCTCGATCCCAATGCCACCGAGAAAGACCCGATTATTTCCTCGACGAATGTCATGAAGGAAGTTTTGACGATATTGGGACCGACAGCCGACCCGGACTGCCCCGGTGGTGTACGCGAATGGTGCATCAACTCGGCTGCGGTCGATCCAGTCAACAAATTAATTCTGGCCAATAGCGAGGACGGGAATCTTTATCGCTGGGATCTGACCAACAATACGTTGTCACAAACGATCAAGCTCTCATCCGGCATTGGCGAAGCTTATACGCCCACGGTCATCGGCGCGGACGGCACGGCGTATGCCATCAACGACGCCGTTCTGGATGCAGTGGGCACGACGCCCAGCGCTGCCCATTGAGGAACGCAGCGGCGCATTCAAAGCAATCCAGTCGATTACGGTCCGAGACTGGTGCCGCGGAATCGCGCCGCCGCTACGTGGACGCAGCTTCCGCGGCCTGCTCGCCTGAGAACGCACCCCTTGGCGGGAACCAGTAAATTTCTTCTTTGACTTGTTCTTTCTTAAAACCTGCGCGCTTCAGGATGCCCTTTCCATGCTCAACCATCCCCGGATGGCCGCACAGGTACGCCATGCTGTTCGCTGGCGTGCATCCCCAGAGATCGGCATATTTGCGAATCAGTTCGTCGACGCGGCCGACTTCGCCGTTCCAGCGTGCGTCCTCCCAGGGACGGCTCACGGTGAAGACGCACGTCAGCCAAGGAACTTGATCGGCAAGCTTTGTCAGTTCGTCATAATAGCCGAACTCCCAAGAGCGGGCGGCTCCGTTGAGCAGAAACAGTTTGTGGTCGCCGGCAAACCGGCCTTGCTGCCAGTCCTGGAACAACGTTCGGATGTAGCTGACGAAGGGCGCGATGCCGGTAACCGTGCTGACCATGAAGTGATTGGTGCGCTCCGGATGAGTGCGGTCGAGCGTGAAATGCCCTTTGGCCACCTTGCGGAGAAGAACCTCGTCGCCGGGATGAAGCTCGTAAAGCGGAGGAGTGGTCTTGCCCTCCAGCACTAATTCGAAGAAGAATTCGAGTTCTTTATCGTAGGGCGACGACGCGATCGAGTACGCGCGCTCGATGCGGCGCGCGTTTCGATCAATGCCGAGCGTCGCATATTGACCGGGAGAAAACGAAAAGTCTCCGCCTGGATCGACGCGAATCATCCACAGATCGGGCGCAAAGTCGGTGCGTTTGGTGATGCGGGCGCGATAGTGCTTGTCGTCCATCGTGATCAGTTCCCCACACAGAGAAATCAACACCGACTGGTCGGTTGCTGGTGCTATAGACTACCGCAACTCGTGCCGCATCTGGCACGATTTTTCTCTTGACAATATACTAGTATACTAGTACATTAAGCGAGTAATGGATGCCCGACGGCCTCAATTCCGGTTTCGTCTTGACCTCCACAGCGGGGTGCCAGTTTATCGCCAGATCATAGATCAGGCACGTGGTGGCATTGCTTCCGGGATCCTTGCCGTCGGCGACCAACTGCCCACCGTGCGTCAACTCGCGGTCGACTTGTCCATCAATCCCAACACCGTTGTTCGGGCTTATCGCGAACTCGAACTCGGGGGATTGTTAGAGACCCACCAGGGGACCGGCACCTTTATCAGCACACAAAAGCTGCGGGGTGGAGAAGCGGAACGCGAGCGGCAGTTGGCGCAGATCGTGGGAGATTGTGTAGCTCGCGCAGGGGCAGCTGGCTTTACGGTTGAGGATTTGATCGAACAATTGCACGGATTGGTTCCAGAAACAACTCGCAGGAGATGATCATGATCAGGAAAATCGATTTCTCACAGATGAATGGCGTCGCGGTTACAGCCTTTGTGTTCTGCTTTGTCGCCGGAGCATTGGTCAGTGAGGCGATCCATCACCCGGTGCCAATCGTTGTGGGCGCCTTGCTGGGGTTGTACCTGTTGTTTGCAATCAAAGTGGTGCGGCAATGGGAAAAGGTCGCGCTCCTGCGCCTGGGTCGCTACGTCGGTCTTCGCGGGCCGGGAATTTTTCACATTATCCCTGTCGTTGAGACTCTCAGCCCCTTCGTGGACCAACGCGTTCGCGTGGCCAACGTGACGGCGGAATCCACGCTGACCCGCGACACAGTTCCAGTCAACGTCGATGCCATTGTCTTCTGGCTGGTGTGGAACGCGGAAAAAGCGATCCTCGAAGTGGAGAATTTTCTGGAAGCCATCAATATGAGTGCGCAGACCGCGCTCCGCGAATCCATCGGCCGTCATGAACTCGCGCAAATGATCACCGAGCGCGAGACGCTGGGACGGGAACTGCAGCGCATCCTTGACGAGAAGACCAATCCCTGGGGAATCACGGTTCAATCGGTGGAAGTCAGAGATGTGAGAATTCCGCAGGGTTTGGAAGACGCCATGTCTCGCCAAGCCCAGGCCGAACGCGAGCGGCAGGCGCGAATCATTCTCGGCCAGGCGGAAACTGAAATTTCCGACAGCTTCGTGCAGGCCGCAGCCGCCTACGCGGAGAACCCCGTAGCGCTGCACCTGCGCGCCATGAACATGCTGTATGAAGCCATCAAGGAAAAAGGTTCGATGGTAATCGTGCCATCGTCGGCCGTAGAAACCATGGGGCTCGGCGGAACCCTGGCAACCGCATCACTCGGCGGAGCAAAACCCTAACAATTCTGACCTGAAAAGGTGGAAAGGAGCACGACGCATGAACTCTCTACTCGAAGTGTGTCTGGTCGTAACCTTGGCTGTTGCCATTACGCCCTCGGCGCTCGCGCAATCTGGAAGCATCACGCCTCCGATGCAAAAGGGGATCCACGTGGAGTTGCCCGCGACGAGCAACGCAGTGTCGCTACCTGACGCGGACCAACAGGACGCGCTAATCGTCACCATTACACAGGACGGCAGCATGTACCTCGGAGTCAATCGGGTCACTCCAGGTGCGCTGGCGGGAACGGTGAAGGACGCTTTTTCGAATCGGCCTGGGAAGAAGCTTTACATCAAGGCGGACGCCCGTACTTCGTATGCCAATGTGGTGAGGGTCATTGACGCGATGCATGCGTCGGGGGTCGGCGCACTAAGCCTGCTGAGCGCCCAGCAGGAATCGCCGGAACCGGGAACTGTGGCGCCTCCGAAAGGAATACAGCTTTCGGTTGTTCCGGCGATAGCTCAAGGGCACCAAGATGACCGCCGTGGGCTTTTTGTCAGCACTACCCGCACCTTCGACCGCATGGTTCTACTGACAACTGAGAACTGAGAGCTGTATTCAAAGAGAACAGCCCGCAAGCTTTTCAGCCTGCGGGCCGCCCGGTGGACTGTTTGGGATTGACTGAGGTGGTCACTCTCGTGGCCCCTCGCGAATTCCGGTGCCGGACACAGCCTGTGGCCGGCGGATTCAGCCCATACTCACGGATTTGTTGCGAGGAATGTTCCCGATTTCCCCCGACCAAGGGTTCCTCGAGAACTCCGCTTAGAGCAACCGCCCTAAGACTCAGCCACCTCACCTGGTCTGGTATTGCTACAACTATGAGAATCTGAACTTTGCATCCGACCACCTCCTTTCCGGTGTAAGCGCAGATTAGCCCAAAACGAATTCGCGGTCAACGGCACATTCGTTACCGTGGTTGATACCTTTTGGGGAGAAAGAAAAGCCCCCGAGAACGGGGGCTTTTTGTTTCAAGGACCGGAACTTGGCGATCGCGAGCCTAGCTGTTGCCCGCTACCATCCGCAGCTTTTCCGGAAGGAAGTGGTACGGAGGCCACGGGCCGCTGACCACCATCTGGCAATTCTTGAGCTGCTTGGCGGCTGTGCTGTACCGATTCTGATATTTTTCAATGGATTTGCTGTCAATCAGGTGGGCGATATCGAGGAGCATGCCGTCGGAATCGACGCGCTTGCAGCTGACCTCTTCCTCGAGCGGGTTAAACAGCTTGTGCACCTGCACCGAGAGGGCCCGCGCTTTGGTTTGGCGCTCGCGTTCCCGCGACGCCTTCTCGCGGAGCTTGGCCAAATACTCGCGGCCAACCGTATCGGGTAAGACGATCTCTTCCATGTTGCCGCGCATCGAGCCATCCCGCACGGTCAGCTTGATGCGCATTTCGGACTTGCCGCGCAGCCGGGCCACACTCTCGCAGAAGGTGCGGCGGTTTGACCGGACAGCCTGGCGAATTGCGTCTTCGGTGTCGAAAATGGTTCCGAAGCGGAAGGGGAGAACAGTCGCAGTCCGAAAACTCTGACTCACGACTCTGGCGTGCTCGAGAACGGCTTTTTCGTCAATTTTTCCGGTCGCACGGTCAAATTCGCTGACAATAACCGCGAATTCCCCGCTTGGATAACTCATGACCGGAGCGCCATTGACGCCTTGAATTCCATCGAGAACGAAGGGACGGCGGGCACGAACACCATTTGGGAGGGCCTGGTGTTCGGTAAGGCAGTACGCGTACCACGACATGCATTCTCTCCGAATTGCGCCGGGGCCTTGGGCACCCTTTAGATTTTTTAGAACTTAGGGCAGCTCCTACCTGGAGGACGTTTTGTTGTTTGTTTGAGACGAGATGAACGCGAAGTCTGCGTTCTAGAAGTAATATTACTTCGGTTTTGGGTTATTTGCAACCTTTGTTATAGGTGGCGCATCGGTTTTTGTCTCATTTTGCGCCGCGATGATCAGCGTTTGGCCGCGCTAGCACGCCACTTCAGCCCATAACGCCAACTGTGATTTGCCGCGCGGGCACCCAAACCTCTCTTAGCCCGGAGGCTTTGCCGCATCAAAAATGTAACTTGAAAACCTAATATTTCCAGCGGTCACATACCGATAATATCATTCCCATTTACATAGAGTTACATCGATCCTGGTGAAACGGGGATATGGGCTGGCTTGAGAAACTATTTGCGCTCGGCGACGCGGGCCTTGGCTCGATCCTGGAGGGCGATCGTGACCACGCGCAGCATATCCTGGGCAGGAGCGGGCTTGCCGGTCCAAATTTCGAATTGCCGGGCCGCCTGATGGACAAACATCTCGACTCCCGGAATCACCGCAATTCCTTTCGCGCGTGCGACTTGTAACAGCCTGGTCTCGACCGGGTCGTAGACCATGTCGAACACAACCTTGGCCTGAATCTCCTCGTCCTTAAGCGGACAATCGCGCGTCGAGCCCATGCCCACTGGCGTGGCATTGATAATCACATCGAACGCGGTCTTGCGCAGGTCGGCGCGCTTGATGACATGGGCCTTGGCCTGGCGGGCAAGTTTCTGGGCCTTGGCGGCCGTGCGGTTCAGGATTGAGACATCCGCGCCGCGTTCCTTAAGCCCAAACACAGCCGCGCGAGCTGCGCCTCCGGCTCCCAGGACCAGGGCCTTTGCGTTTTCGATCGTCAGGCGCTGTTCCAGCGGCCGCAGCACTCCTGCGATATCCGTATTGAACCCGTAGAGCTTGCCGTCCTGGCCACGCACAACCGTGTTGCAAGCGCCGATCTTCGAGGTGTGTGCATCGGTGTTATCGAGATATTCGAGAATCGCCTGCTTGTAGGGCATGGTGACGCTGATGCCGTTGAGGGGAATCTCGCGCACACATTGAATCAGATCCTTCATCGTCTTGGCGTGCAGCGCCAGATAGACTCCATTCACATTCTCGCGCCGCAGCGCGGTATTCATGATGATGGGCGAGAGCGAATGTTCGATGGGATCGCCCGCCACGCCATAGACGCGCGTGGCTGCATCGACGTGCTCGATGCGATAGACGCCGCGCAGTTCGCGCGCGCTCACCTGGCCGGGCGCGGTTTTCTGCTGCGCGCTCACCGCGCCAAAGGTGAATGCGCTCCCCGCGCGCACGCCGAGCACACGGCTGGCAATGCCCTGCTCGCCCATGCACAGGCCGATCAGCGCGTGCTTGTCGCTTTGTGCCTGCAGGAATTTCATCATCGTCACGTTGTCGGAAAGGGAGGTAGCGGTGGTGACGACCTTGTAGAAATCCGCTGGAATTCTGAGCATCTTTTCCAACGTGTTGTCGAGGCTCCGGGTAGCGCGGAAGTCGTGAAACGAAACGACCAGACCCACGCTCTTGCGCAGCCGAGCCAGCGCTTCCGGCTTGGCTTTCAGCGCACTCTCCAGCTCCAAATCAACCATCTGGCAGCCCGCTGCCGTGGCTTTGGTCAGAACCTCCATTTGGGAAGCGAGCGAGCCTTTGTATTTGCCCCCATTCTCCAAGCGTCGGCAGGTTGCAATGGCAGTAACGTACTGGTGAGTCTCAAGAAAGCGGTGGATCTTGGTGAGCGCGGCGAGTGGCTGCTTCAAATAATCCAGCCGGAACTCCATGAAGGGATTGTCCTGTGCCATCGACTCGGCAGTATCCAGCAGCTCATCGGAGGTTTCGGCATTGACGGCGAGGCAGACTTTGGGAAGCCGCTGCGGCAGCAAGCGCGGTACGTAAGTGGACGACAGGGCCAAGGCCATTGTTTGGGCGCGATATTACAAGGGCTTACGACTAGATGCAACTGGGAGAGCCCTGGAATGGCAGAAAAAACTTTTGGCGGCCAGAGCGCTGACACCCTCGTAACCTTGACCCCTCCCCCCGCGCTTGTTACGTTTCGGCTGTAACCCGTGTCTTCCTAAAGGGATAGCTCGGCAAGAACACACCGCTCGGCGAGGGCGGAGTGTCGGAGGCAAAATGAAGAAAACAGGACTGTTAGTGCTGCTGGCTGCGAGCCTGGCTTGCGCCCAGTCGACGTTCACGTTGACCATGACGGCCGCTCCGGATGCATCCGGCATCGTCCCCACGAATCGGGGTGTGCCCTTTGTGCGCTACCAGACTCCGACCACCGCCGACATTTATTGCGCCGGCTTCGTTTCGAAGAACCGCATCGCCGATGCGAACTTTGTCACCGGCGGCCTGGAAACGCCTACCGACACGAAATTCGAAAACGGCGAACTGGTTTATCTGGCCGGCCACGGCTACCAGATAGGCCAACTCTATACCATTGTGCGCGAACTCCGGGACGTCAACGAATATGAGGCGTACCCGGGGATGCGAAAACTGTTGGCTGCCACCGGACATCCTTACTCGGAAGTGGGCCGCGTGCGCGTTGTCGATTTGCGCAGTCATGAAGCGATTGCGGAAGTCGTCTTCAGTTGCGATTCCATCAACCCCGGCGATGTGGCGATTCCGTTCGCCGAACGGGAGCCGGTGGCGTTCCACGTTCCCGGGCATTTCGACCGCTTCGCGCCGCCCAACGCAAAGCTCACCGGACGCATTCTCCTCGCCAAGGACTTCGACCTCGTGCTGGGCACCGGTACGACTGTCTACCTCAATGTAGGCACCAACCAGGGGGTGAAGGCGGGCGACTACTTCCGAGTGATACGCTCCTACACGTCGACGCTGCAGAACCCCGTAGATTCGCTGTCGTTCAAGGCGCAAACATCCGAAGACACGCAGGCGCACCCGCCGACGATTGAGGGCAACTTCTTAACCAGGAACAGCGGTATGAACCCCTTCGGCAACAATAAGGCCCCGAACATTCGGGTCGGCGACATGCCAAAGCGAGTAGTCGGCGAAATAGTCGTTATGAGCACAACGCCAACATCCTCGTCGGCGATGCTAGTCTTCTCCTTCGAAGACGTCTACGCCGGAGACCATGTGGAACTCGACCAGCAGGAATAAAACGCGAATCAACTTAATCTTGGGCAGGGGGACTACGGTCTCCCCTTTCTCTTTGCCAAAGTTCTCCTCGCTGAAAGCGGCTTCTTGTGCCGCCGTGGCGGGCCTCTGCACGATCATGCGCACGGCTGCGCAATGCAATGGTGTGTGCACGTGCTGGAAACCGGTAGGTCCTGTTGAGCTTTCAGGGAGAAGTATTGGCGCGGCCAAGGAATCCGCGCCGGGAACTCAACGGTAGAAGATAATCCGCGAATCCCCTGGGATTAGGGCGCCCGCCACCAGCACCGCCACAACGACCAGAGCGAGTTCCATAGGCCCTCCGGGCAAAATTGCCAGCGTTCAGCTTACGGGTTTTGGCAGAAACGACAAGGGTACAAAAGTGCTATCCCCGAACGTCGCCAGCCAAACGGCAGCAAGGCACAGTCGGTTAGATGCTTGTTTTAGGGGCGAAGGTGAAAAGAGCTATCCTCCGCTGGCGACGATCGCATCGGCCACGCGTGCCGCGTCCGCCGCTACCTTCACATCATGAGTCCGGAGAATATGTGCACCTTTCAGGATGAGGATCGACTCGGCCGCCAGAGTTCCGTAGAGGCGCTCTTCGATGGGAGCATCCTTGCCGTCCTTCGCCAGCGCGCGCCCCAAGAAACGATTTTCGCGAGACGCCTGCCAGCAGCGGAAATCCCATCTGCTGCAACTCGGCGAAATGCGCAAGCAACGGGTAGTTTTCCTCGAGCGTCTTGCCAAACCCAAATCCTGGATCGAGCACCAGATGATCGCGTTTGACACCCGCCAGCGTGGCTGCCTCGGCGAACTGGCGCAACTCGCGCTTCACCAGCAAGACCGGATCGCCGATGGGCGGCAGCGAGCGCCATTCCTCCGGCCGCCCGCGGGTATGCATGAGGATCGCGCCGGCCTTCAGCTCGGCGAGTGTCTTCGCCATCTTCGGATCCCATCGAAAACCACTGATGTCGTTCACAATCTCGGCGCCCTCTTCCACTGCGGCCCGGGCTACGTTCGCCTTGTAGGTGTCGACACTGATGACCGACTCCGGGCGGCGCTTCTTTAAGTCGCGCATACCGGCACAACCCGCTTCTTTTCTTCTTCTTCCGAAACCGGCGCCGCCGAACCCGGACGCGTGGCGCTCGATGCCGGCTCTCCCGCACCGAGCGTGCTCGCGCCGGGCCGCGTCGATTCTCCACCGACGTCGATGATGGCCGCCCCTTCGTCGAGCAACCGCTCGGCAAAAGCGACAGCTTTCCCCGCATCGAAATGAAGGCCACCGTCCGAAAAGGAGTCGGGCGTCACGTTCACAATGCCCATGATGAGCGTGCGCCGTCCCAGTTCAAGGACGCGGGAACCGATTTTCCACTGAAAAATAGCCCGCATGTTAAGCCGTAATTGCCCCAGTACCTTTGCCGTTGCGAGTCCCGCTATTCCTGAACGATCCGTTTTTCCCAATGCTACAATCTCTGCGATGTTACGCCGCCCAGCAGTTGCGCGTCTGGTAATTATGCTGATGCTCGCCGCGGCGCCGCTCTTGGCGGCGACCAGCGCGGCTTCCGGCCCCGCCGCCGCGCCGCTCGCGGAGCGCATATCGGCACTGCTCAATTCTCCCGATCTTGCCCACGGTTTTTGGGGAATCGAAGTGGTTTCGCTGGCGACCGGCGAAACGCTCTACTCGCAGAATTCCGGTAAGCTCTTTACGCCCGCCTCGAACACGAAGCTGTTTACCACGGCTGCCGCGCTCGCCTTGATCGGACCGGATTACAAATTCCATACCACTGTCGAAACGATGGGAACCCTGGACCGTTACGGGCGCTTGAGCGGAGACCTCGTGCTCGTTGGCCATGGCGATCCCAACCTCTCCGGCCGCGAACTCCCCTACGATCAGCGTACGCAGCGCACCGACGATCCCATTCAGGCCCTGGAATCGCTGGCCGACGCGCTCGTACAAAAGGGCGTGAAGTATATCGACGGCGATATCGTCGCCGACGATTCCTACTTCGCATTCGAGCGCTACGGCGAAGGCTGGAGCCAGGATGATTTGGTATGGGCCGACGGTGCGCCGGTATCCGCGCTCACCGTCAACGACAACGTGGTGTTTGTGAATATCCTGCCGGCCGACCGCGCCGGCGAAAAGGCATTCGTCAGCCTCAAGCCGGCCACCGACTATTACCGGATCGACAATCGCATCGTCACCACTCCCGCCGGCACGGGCCGGCAAGTTCTTCGTCAACCGCGAACCCGGTTCTACCACCGTGACGCTCTGGGGCAACTTGCCGCTCGATGATCCGGGCACGAATGAAGCGCTGGCCATCGAAGATCCCGCCGAATTTGCCGCCGGACTTTTCCGCGCTTTGCTGGAAAAGCGCGGGATCGTCGTGTATGGCCATCAGCGCACGCGGCACACCGAACTGGCCAGTCTTTCTACTTTCACAGCCACCGCCATCGCGCCTTCGCACGGAGGCAATGGCGGCGCGCGTCAGCTGAAAACCGACCAGCCGATTGTGCTCGCCAGCTATGACTCGAAGCCGCTGGTTGAAGATGTGCGCGTGATCAACAAGGTCAGTCAAAACCTGCATGCGGAAATCCTGCTGCGGCTGCTGGGCCGCGAGCGCGGCACCGCCGGCACGGTCGAAGGCGGACTGGAAGTGTTGCGCGGATTTCTGACGCAGGCGGGCATCGCGAACGACCAATACGTTTTCTACGATGGCTCCGGCTTGTCGCGGCAGAACCTGGTCACTCCTCATGCGATCGTGCAGTTGCTTCGCTTCGCCTCAACGCAGCCGTGGAGCGCGGCTTACAAATCGAGCCTGCCGGTTGCCGGTGTCGATGGATCGCTTTCCGAAAGACTCAAAGACGCTCGCCTTGAGAAACGTGTGCTGGCCAAGACCGGATCGCTGGGTGGCGTCAAGACGCTGTCCGGTTACGCGACGACGGATAGCGGCCAGACCGTCGCTTTTTCCATTCTCTCGAACAATCTGAATCTTCCCGCCAAGCGCGTAACGGACACAATCGATGGAATCGTCGAAGCGATTGTAGAGACCGCGCGGGCATCGCGGTAAAGCGGGGAATCGCTTTCGCACCGAACGCCCTTCAACGATTTGGATCGAACGTAATCAGAACCTCAATCAGGCTCTGGGAGGATTTGGGCGAGTATCTCCACTGAACCGCGGCGGCAGCAGCCGCCTCTCCCAAGGCCGCATCGCCACCGAGAACCTCCACGCTCTCGACGATCCCGGCGGGCGCAACTGTCAGCCGCAAGCGTACCGTCCCGCCGATGGAACGCGACCGCAGCGCTTCGGGATAGTCTGGTTCCACATGGGAGATCAAGGTACGCTCTGAGCCATTGTCGCTGACCACTGTTAAAGTTCGAATTCCTTCGCCGCTCGCGTCCGGGCTGACGTATCCGATGGCTCCGCGGGTCTTAGCGACGTACGCAATGATTTCGGCATCGGATTCCATGATCTTGGGCATGGAGCCGCGGCCAGTGAATACAAGGCCGCGGTAGTAAGTCTGAAGGTCGTCATCCGTCCTGCCCAGATAGAAACGCAGGAAGGCATCGTGAACCGGGCCATTTCGCGCCAGCACGGGCTCGACGTGACTCCCGCCCAGCGACCTTTTTTCCTTGAGAAATACGCTCCTAAGGTCGCTGGCGGAAATCGAGTCCACCTTCACACTGGGGTTCGCGATCACCTTGACGCTCTGCGCCGAGGAGCTCAATCCCAACATCAGACATGCCGGTGGCGATCAGAGGAAGCCGTAATTTCTTCATGCGCGTTCTCACCTTATGCCCGTTCTCACCTTGCTTTTTTCTCACCTCGGCCTAGAATGTAAAGCCCGTTCTCGCAACCAACGCATTCGTGTTGGGCTTGAAGCCAGCTGGGTTGAGTTGGGGATAGAAGCCGTCCGGATACACGCCCACACCGACGCCACCCATAAAATGGCCCTCCAGTTTGATGCTCCAATAACGGTTCAGATCGAGGCGCGCGGCGATGACCTTGTCGTAGACATGGTTTCGCGGAAGGCTGGTGTCAGTCTGGCTGCCAATGCTTGCGGCGTCGGCGCCGGTGAGGATGCTGGTCGCGGTATA
Organism: uncultured Acidobacteriaceae bacterium; assembly: GCA_963804075.1. GTDB lineage: Bacteria > Acidobacteriota > Terriglobia > Terriglobales > Acidobacteriaceae > Acidiflorens. The sequence goes on from CAWDPB010000092.1 coordinate 44,085, forward strand.
ACGGGAATAGTACGAACCAAGCTGCAGTCTCTTGGCGACGCGATAGACTCCAGCCACATACCAACCCCGGACATCGGCTGCAGCATCGACAGTGGGCACGTAGGACTGATTGCTCAAGTACCGGCGATACTCGGCGTCGAAGCGCAATTTTCCGGCCGAGAATTGGCCATAGAACTGGTCGGTCCAGTCGGTTTTTGATGAAATCCGATATGGGAGCAGACCCGCGGAAGGATCGAGGGTGTTCGCAAAACTGCCTTGACCCGTAATCTCCTGGTTCAATCGCGATGCCCCAACCAACAGGCCTTTGACAGGCATGTACCAGCGCAGATCGGCGCCATACTGCAGGCCACTTAAGCTCCGGAGATGGATCTGATACTGGGTTAGAAGATAGACAAAGCCGCTATAAATGCTGTCACTGCGCTGCCCAGCGTAGGCCGTGTAGGAGATAGTCCCAGCCGGCGCTTGAGCGGCACGGTGCCATAAACGTCTCCGCCAAGATGCGCAATCGTCGCGTCGCGCAGGTCAGTAGGATAGACACTCTGTGGAAGCAGCACAAAGGCACGCAGAAAGTCCAGATCCTGAGTATCGTTATAAAGACCGAGTGTGGTCTTAACTTTGCCGCCTCGAATGCCGAGCCAGGGCTTGAACGCGTAGTCGACGGAAGCCCAATCCAGTTCAGGATGATACTCCCCAAGTTTGCCGAGGTTGCGGTCATAGACTTGTGCTCCGACCCGGAGACTGTCGGTTACCTGCGACGACACGTTAAGGCCCATGTCTGTCATCGCCCCACTGCCGGAACTGGTATTCATCGTCAGCCAATTGTTAGTGCCGGTATAGACGAAACCCTGCGACAAAAAGCCATGGACTTGCACCGTGCGGTCGAAGATATTGAACTCCTGTGCCTGTAGCACGATCCCGGTTGCCCCAAGCAGCACAAAGATCGCCTGGGCAATTCTTCGGTACATGTCATCTCCTTAAGGGGCGCGCTTTTCGTCCATGCCGGGATATGACACGGCGGGAATAAAGCACCCATAAGGAAATCATCGGCAAATGGGTGGTTTGCATTGGCGCCCTGGCTAGCGGCGATCGCACAACGGAAGGTGTCCTCCGATGAGACACTACGTTCCCAACTTGAGCGGGAGGCTTGTTGACTAAGCAAGTTGGCGCCAATCGCCATTCGACCCGGCTTTTGCCCCGCACGCTGTTGTAAATTAGATAGTTAGGCTACTGTGGTGATTGAATAAGGCTGGATATCCTGCGAATGTCATTGACCGCAACAGAACCGCAAAAGGCTACTCCACCAAGGGAAGTACGTCCAACAGTACCGTCCCCCGCCGTAAATCTGCGGCGGCGGCTCAAGGCGCTGGAACGCAATGCCCATGGATTGTGGCAAATCCTCAAGGCCATTGCTTCCACCGATCATCCTTTGCTGGCGCACTTGATTCCCATCCGCCGCTGCAATCTCGCCTGCACCTACTGCAACGAGTTCGACGATTTCTCCAAGCCGGTTGCAACCGACCTGATGCTGCGGCGCGTTGACAGATTGAAGGAGCTGGGCACTTCGGTCGTCACTATCAGCGGCGGCGAACCCCTGCTTCATCCCGATCTGGACGCCATTATTCATCGCATGCGCGAGCGGAGGGTGGTCTCCGGCCTCATCACCAACGGATATCTGCTTACGGCGGACCGGATTCAGCGGCTGAACCGCGCGGGCCTTGAGTGGCTGCAAATTTCGATCAACAACGTGAATCCCGACGAGGTGTCGAAGAAGAGTCTGAAAGTGCTCGACCGCAAGCTGCAGCTTCTTTCCGAGCACGCGGAGTTTCACGTCAATATCAATTCCGTCGTCGGCGGTGGCGTGTGCAATCCTCAGGACGCGCTGACCATCGGCAGGCGCGCCCTCGAACTGGGCTTCAGTTCGACGGTGGGCATTATTCACGACGGCTCAGGCCAGTTGCAGCCGCTGAACGATGATGAGCGCCGCGTCTACCACGAGATGAAGAATCTGGAAAAGCGCAGCTTCACGCGCGTGAATGCTTTTCAGGACAACATCGCCCTCGGCCGGCCGAATCAGTGGCGGTGCCGCGCGGGCGGGCGGTATCTCTACATTTGCGAGGATGGGCTGGTCCACTACTGTTCGCAGCAGCGCGGCTATCCGGGCATCCCGCTGGAAAAGTATACGGTCAGCGACCTGCGGCGGGAGTTTGCCACCGAGAAATCGTGCGCGCCGCACTGTACGGTCTCATGCGTACACCAAGTGTTCGATCCTGGATGCATGGCGAGCCCCTCAGCGTCCCGCCACCCCCTCCGAACCGGCGCACGAGCTAGTGCAGATCAAGTAGCAGTTGCCAATTCCCAGTACCCAAAACCCTCCGGGATGAAATACCTCTCCCGCCTGGTCCTCCTATACGTTGTAAATGAAAATCATCCAGAGAGGGTTTTACTGGCAACTGCATACTGGGAATTGGCAACTGGTTCTCAGAACGTAGTTGCCACCGTGAATCGGAAGGTCTTACGCGGCTCGAGCAGGGTGTAGCTGGAACTCAGGCTGTCCTCGGTGAGGCCGTAAGTGTATTGTCCCGCGCCCACGTTTTGGCAGGTGTACGCTTTCGGATTCACACAATATTGGGGCGCCCCGGGAAACATGGTCTGGGTAATCGCGATGGGCGGAGTGGCCGTACCATGCAGGCGCAGGGCGTTATACGCGTAGTAGATGCGGAACGGCGCGTTGATGACCGGCAACATCACCTGCAGTTCCATACCTGTCGACATGCGCGGAACCCAGTTCGTTCCCGGCACTGGCTTGAGATATTGCGAAATACCGAGGGTTTGTCCCTGGACAGTGTATGTGTTGTCGCAGGTAAAACCCGGCGTTGCGACCGGACATCCGAAGTGAGCGCTCTGCAGGTTCTGGTACTGAGTCGGGTTGATCTGCAGCTGCGAATCACGCAAGATCGCGACCGTGCCCGTATCCACAAAGGGCGCAATGGCCACTGGCCCCGCAATCGTGTACCGGTACTCGAGATTGCCGTTGAGAGCAAAATCGCCGCCCGGCGTGACCAGTTGGGAATATGGAATCGGGATGTTGTAGCAGTTCGCAACACACGACCTGCCGTTCGTTTCCACCGGGTAGTTTGGATTCGCCGGGACGAAGGACCCATCCGAATTGCGCAGTTGAACCGACTGGACGCTTGGCAGATAAGCAATGGGAGAAACAGTGCGGATATCGAATCCGCGCAGGTCGTTTTCTCCGCCCAGGTAAGCGCGCTCAAACGGAGGCGCAACCACTCCTCCATAGCCGGTGATGAACGAACTCTGAACGTTGTACCCGACCGTGTTCCGCCGTTTCTGCACCGGGAAGAACTGCTTGTATTGAATGATCGGCCGGAAGGTATTCACCGTACCGCCCAGACCGGCGATCTCCGCGCCCACGAACAGGCTCTTTCCCTTGTGCGGCGCATACGCAGCATCGAGCGTGTTCATCGTGAAGCTGGGAGTAATTTTGCTCGTGATGATGCCGTTGAGCGCATTGGGCCCGGTGACGCCGCTGAAGTTCAGATTGTCGAACAGCAGCTTGGAGGCGTTGCTGACCGCGACCAGCGACGATCGGTCGAACGAGTAGCTCATGCCGAAGCGCTTTAGCGAACGCCGCAACGGATAACTCAAGCTGAGCGTGAATCCCGTGCTCGACTGCGAATAGTTCTGCAGGTTCTGCGAATAGGCCGACGGCAGGCTGTTATTTTGCCCGGTCAGAATCGCATACTGTCTCGCCTGGTTGTAATTCGTTTTCCGGGTGTAGACATTGAAGCCAGCCTGGATGGGGCGGTCGAAAAGATAAGGCTCGGTGAATCCGAAAACAAGATCCCGCTGATAGGAACCCAGGCTAGCCTGTACGGAAAGCGTTTCGCCCAGTCCCAGAAAATTGTTGGTGCTGTAGTTGATCCCAACAAATGCGCCGGCCAGACCGCTCACGCCGCCCTGCAGTCCAATGCTGTTCTTGCCCTTTTCGTGGACCTTGAGCGTCAGGTCCACCGTGCCGTTCTTTTCGTCGAGGTGACGGTCGGTCGTGTTGGGATCGTCCGGCTTCAGCTGTTCGAAATAGCCGAGCTGGTTCAGGCGCAACAGACTGAATTCCCAGAGGCGCGAGTTGTAAATCTGGCCTTCTTCCAGCACGATTTCGCGCCGGATGACCTTGTCGCGCGTGGTGGTGTTGCCCTGGAACTCGATGCGGCGCACATAAAACTGCTTGCCTTCGTCAACGTCCACGGTGAGGTTTACGATTTTCTTTTCGTCGTCGAAGGTCGTGTCGGGCACGGAAGTAAAGTTGATGTAACCGGCCTCGCCATACGCTTTGCGCAAGTTCTCCAGGCCCTTGGCGATCTTTTCCCGGCTGAAGATATCGCCATCCTTGATCGGGAACAGACTGCGCAATGCGGCGTTGCGGGTGATGGCCTTATTGTTCTTGAATGTGATGGAGCCGAGCCGATAACGCGATCCTTCCTCGATGGGCATGGTGATGTCCACCGCCTTACCGGGTCCAGCCTGCACCAGGGGAATATGCGTTCCCGTGTGGCCCGTGTCGCGGATTTCGGTTTTCGGATCCTCGACCAGCACCTTGAAATATCCGCGATTCTGGAATTCGGCCCGGACTCGCTCCGTATCTTCATCCAGCTTGGTGGCGTCGTAGGTCTTCGCGAAAATATTTTCCAGGAAGATGGAATGTGGGACGCCGATGGGCTTGAGGTTCTTCATGGCCGCCCGCAGCATGCGGTCGTTCACATGCTTGTTGCCGCGAAAGCTATCTTGCCGACCTTGACCTTCGGACCTTCCTTTATGACAAACGTAATACCGACGGCAGCCGGCGGGATCGGACGCACCTCGGTGCGGATGGTGGCAAACTGCCGTCCATGTTCGGAGAGCAACTCTTTCAGGACGACTTCAGCTTTCTTGATCTTGGTGGGATCGTACTGGCTTTCGACCGAGAGCCCAACCTTGCGGTCCTTAAAGCGGTCGAGCACGTCGCTGGTCGAAATCGCATTGAGTCCCGTGTAGTTGATTTCGCGGATCGTCGGCCGTTCTTTGACGTAAATGTGCAGAATCCAGCCCTTAGCGCTTTGCTCGCGCTCGAAACGGACGTCCTCGAAGTAGCCCGTGTTCCACAGAGCGTTAAAGTCTCGCTCCAGGGCGGCCGTATCGTAAACATCGCCCACTTTTGTGAAGATGCGGGCCTTGACCGTGTCCGCCGGGATCCGGCGGTTGCCGTGAATCTGAATGCCCACAATCAAATCGTCTTGCCCGAGAACGGGCGACGAGATTGCGAAAACAGCGATCAGACTGAGGAGACAAAAAAAGACGGAGCGATGCCACCGGGCTCTACCAGCGGGGGGAAGAGAGCACGACCCGAACCTCTCTGCGAGCCCGTGCGCTGGCCGAGGGACTGAGCCCGCACAGGGATATCCTCTTGACGGCAAAGAATTGCGACTACCTCAATAAGCAAGCGTTAGGAAAACGGTAATTATACGGTAGAGACTCGAAACCGTCCAAGGCGCGGTGCAAGCTGCTTCGTCTTGCCCTCATGCCTGAACAAGCTCCACTTCAACACAGACGGAATAGAACGTCGCCGCGTTGCCCATGTCGGTAAGTTTTTCTGAGGTGAGTGTGTTGATATTGCGTCCTCCCGCCCCGAAACGCGCCCAATCCAGGCGAGCCGCCACCACTCCCGGTGGCACGGCACCGTCCACCTTGGCTTGAAGAACGATGTCTCCTCGCCGGTTGAACACTCGAACGCTGTCGCCGTCGCGAATGCCGCGCTTGCCCGCGTCGGCCGGATGCATCTCGAGACTGCTTATCCATGGCTCCATTTGGCGCACGCTGGGCAGATTCGAAAACGTGGAGTTGAGATGGTTGTCTGGCTTGCGTGCGAGAAGCTCAAGCGGGAAACCGCCGGCGTTCGTTCCGTTGCGCGATTCTTCGGCAGGGGTAAACGTAACGCACCGGATCAAGGCCAAGCCGCTTCAGCGACTCGCTGTAGAACTCCGCTTTGCCGGATGGTGTTTGGAAGCTGCCATTGGCAAAGGGAAAAAGGTAAAAAAGGAGCGGCGGCTTCGGTCGAGCTCTGCTCTGGCGCATACCTAGGAGCGGTTGTTCCTGCGTCGGCGCTAACGGAAGGTTCGTCCACGTTGAAGTTCAGGCGGATGAAGTGTTCGTTCTCCAGCCGCTCGCGAGTGATCCCCCGTAACCACGGGTTGGGAGCATCGAGCGCGCGGTCGATCATGGAGTCGACAGTCTCGCGGAAGCAATCGTCTTCAAATCCCATGCGCTCCGCCAACGCGCGAAACAAGTCGACATTCGACCTGCACTCGCCGCCGGCTCCATCGCCTGATTCGAAACCTGAAATAGTAGTGGCCGTATGCCGTCTGCAGATCTTTATGTTCAAAGAAAGTCGTCGCGGGCAGCACGATATCGGCATAGTCGGTCGTGTCCGTCAGAAATTGTTCGTGTACAACCGTAAACAGATCGGGCCGTTTCAATCCGCGAACCACACCATTGTGGTTGGGACAAACCGCGGCCGGATTGGAGTTGTAAACGAACAACGCGCTTACCGGCGGCGAGTCAAGCGCATTCAACGCCGTTCCCAGCTGCACCATGTTGACGATGCGCGCGGGACGCCCCAGCGATTTCTGCATCAGCTCCGGCATTTCGAGCGCGGCCTTATTGAGGCCAAACGAACCGCTGAGCGAAAGCTGCAATCCGCCGCCAACTTCTTTCCACGATCCAATCAGGCACGGCAGCATGGTCACGGCGCGCATCGCCATCCCCCCGTATTCGGAGCGCTGTATGCCGTAGTTGACGCGGATCACAGACGGACGAACTGTCGCATATTCGCGGGCCAGGCGTCGTATATCTCCGGCGGCAATGCCGGTCCACGCGGCAACTTTTTCGGGTGGATACTCTCGTACTCGCGCCTTCAGTTCCTCAAACCCGGCCGTGTAGCGCGCAACATAATCGGCGTCGTAGAGATTCTCGCCGATGATGACGTGCATCAAGCCAAGCGCGAGCGCCGCATCCGTGCCGGGATTGATCGGCAAATACCAGTCGGCGCATTTTGCCGTGCGCGTGCGGTAAGGATCAATGACAACCAGCTTGGCGCCCTGCCGCCGCGCTTCGTGAATAAACGGCCAAAGATGAACATTGTTGCCGTGGATGTTCGCTGCCCAGGCGATGATGTAACGCGAATGCCGGAACTGCTCCGGCTCTGTGCCGAGCTTGATGCCGATGACCGACTTCAGCCCTTCTTCCCCGGCGCTTGAACAGATGGTGCGGTCGAGTTGCGACGCGCCCAGCCGATGAAAAAACCGGCGATCCATGGAAGCTCCGTTGAGCGCGCCCAGCGTGCCTCCATAGGAATAGGGAAGGATGGCCTCGGGACCTGATTCGGCAACGATGCGGCGAAAGCGCTGTGCAATTTCGTCGAGAGCTTCGTCCCACGAGATGCGGTGGAAAGCCTCACGGGCAGAAACATCGCGGGCGGCCACGCCCGCGCCCACGGGCCTTTCGGCGCGCCCGGCTTTCGCCGCATTGGGTGGAGCACTCGCCCCGGCGAATACACGCGATCTAAATACTTCGCGACCTTCGCGCAAAGAAATCCGCGCGTAACCGGGTGATCGGGATCGCCTTGAATCTTGGTGGCGCGCCCGTCCTGTATGGTGATCAGGACCCCGCAGGCATCCGGGCAATCGTGCGGGCAGGCGGCATGGACAATCGACTTCATCTCGATCTATGCATTATAGGGTCGATGAAGTGAGGTCCTGTGAAATGAATTGGAGTCTCGCGGCGCGCGATCAGGGTTTCGCGGCATGCGTCAGTTTGAGATCGGCAAAGGAACCCCATTTGCCGTCCTTGTCTTTTTGCTTCATCTCCCACTCCCACGAGTCCTTTTCCGCCATCCAGCGGTACGTGGTGTGAAAAGGGCCGTCCGGGTATTCGAAAACGAAGCGGATCTCATTCCCTTCGCGCACGCCATAGCCAAGCGTTTCAGAAAATCGCGCTCCGAAGACGTCCATCAGGTGAAGAACATAACGCTCACTCACCGGATCGTAGCCAAGAAACCAAGTCGCTTCGTAACGGCGCTCCGCGGGAGGCGCGTCCGGCGAGGTTATCTCATGGATTCGAAGGAATTGATGGCCTAGCACCCACTCGGCTTGTACGTCATGGTGCGCAGGCCGGCCCATGACCGGTCCTTCCATCTTCCAGATTCCAACCATGTGATCGACGAGGTCGTCGTGCCATGCCGTGTGCGCTTGCGCATACGCGAGGCCGGAAACAAATGCAACGAAAAGCACGGCGCCCAGCAAAGATATCTTGATTGCATTTGTCATTCGACTCGGACGCGCTACTTGAACTCCAATACTTCTTTTTCCTTCGCTTTGCTCATCTCTTCCATTTTCTTGATCTCGTCGTCGGTGAGCTTCTGAATTTCTTCGAGCGCGCGCTTCTCGTCGTCCTCGGTCACTTTCTTGTCTTTCGCCGCCTTCTTGATCGACTCGTTGCCGTCACGCCGCACATTGCGGATCGCGGTCCGATGCTCCTCGAGAATCTTGTGCAGATGCTTGACCATCTCTTTGCGGCGCTCCTCGGTCAACGCCGGCACGGGCACGCGGATCAGCTTGCCGTCGTTCATCGGGTTCAGCCCCAGGTCGGCGGAGCGAATCGCCTTCTCTATGCTTTGCAGCACGGAGGGATCGAACGGCTGCACCGTGATCATCTGCGGCTCCGGCGCGTGAATGGTCGCAATCTGATTCAGCGGCATTTGCGAGCCGTAGTAATCGACCGAAACCGTGTCGAGCATGTGAACGTTGGCGCGCCCCGTCCGCGTGGCCGCCATTTCCCGGCGGAAGTCTTCCACCGCTTTTTCCATGCGGGTTTTCAGCTGCACGTAGATTTCTTTCAGCGCGGGGTTCGCTGCCATCGAGGCTTGTGCCATATCGCGAGGCTCCGAAAAATAACAGGGATGAAAACGCTCGATTATAAACCGGGACTCGCTGGAAAGTACGCCCGCGCAGCTTAGTTGTCATCTCAGAGCGACTGGTTTTCGCGCAGAGAACGTGACCTGAGAGTCTGTGATATTTGGTACCCCAGTGCCTGCTCTGAGCTTGTAGAAGGGTTCGCGCCTGTTTTTTTGGCGTTAACCTGGACGGCCCAGCTTTCGCCGATCAGGCACTGGCAGGCGTCTTGCCCCTGCGTTCGATTCGCATCATCAACTCCTCGGTGGCCGGTGCCTCCAACCCATGCCGCTTCGCCGCTCGCACAATGGTCCCACCAATCGCATCCAATTCCGGAGGGCGGCCGTTCGCAATGTCTTTCTGCATCGAACTGCGCATCCCGGGCGGCGCGCGTTTGATCTGCCGGACGATGTTTTCGGTATCGATCTTCGCTCCCTCGGCCAAGGCCACGGCGCACGTCTCGCGCACGCACGCCTCAAGTTGCTGCGCTCGATCCGCATCTGCCAGTACATCGCCAATCGTCGTATCGAACGCGCTCGTCGTCAGCGCAAACGGGCCCAGAAAAACCAGCTTGCCCCACATCAGCGTTGCTTCGTCGTCGATGAAGTTGCAGGTGAACCCGACACCGCGCAGCTTCTCGCACGACGGCCCCAGCAGTTCGCGGCCTTGCGCCGCAATGTTCAGGATGGCAAACGGCGAGCGATGGACGAAATGCCCCATGCCGGTCCGTTCCATTTCGCCCGCGATTGTCGCCGGAATCACCCGCTCCGCGCCGTATTTCGACCGCAGCACTTTGAGGTGATCGATCCCATTCAGCAGCGGGATGATCGCACCCACCGAAGCCGGGTCTGTGATCGTCCCCAGTGCGGAGTCCAGTTGCGTCGCCTTAACGGTCAGCCACAGAACATCCACCGGAGGCACCGACGCGGCCCACTCCACCGCCCCCGACCAATTCCCCAGAGTTCCCTCAAGTTGAATTTGCGGCGGATGCGCCACAAGCTTTTCCGGCCGCACGACCAACGTGACTGCTTCTCCGCAGCGCGCTAAAGACGCGCCGATCACTCCGCCTACTCCGCCAGCTCCAAGAATGGCATGTCGCATTGTCATGGGATGTTCGCAGTTGAGTTTACGACTCCACGAGTATAGGAGTCCCGCGTCCCGCGAAAACTAGCGCGATAAAAAACGGGCGCCAGCCCGAAGCCGGAGCGCGCCCGTCGATCTCTTGATTCAATGTGACGCTTGGCCTACGACGCTTTTTCCAGGTTCTGTAGCAGTCCGCCCACCATGTCCATCACATTGTTGTGCGCGGGAACCTGACCATCCGGCGTCAGGTGGCTGACGATCCCCGGCAACAACTGCGCGATCGCCGTCCCGCCATATCCGGAGAAATCCCAGCCTTGGCCGCAAGCGCCTGCACCTGCTCGCTGCCCAGCGCCTGGTGAATCTGGTCGGCGGAAATCGGCTGATTCTCCCGCTCCCCACCCACGATGAGCCACGCCACCCAGGCCTTTGTCGTGAAAATTCTGCACCAGCCCCTGTAGCCCTCCGGGCTGATTCTGAATCATCTGCAACAAGCCCGAGGCCAGCGGATTCGAGGTTCCGCCCAGCACTTTCCCCAGTGCCTGATTTTCAAAATTGTCGAGTAGTCCCATAACGTCCTCCCCACAAGGATAGGAAACCAAGCCCCGAACCGCGACTCGCGAGCATCGGAGAAATCCTTTGTTCTCGCAGCTCGTGGCTCGCGGTAGCTCCCTTACTTCTGTTTCGCGATGATCTTGTCTTTGATCTTGTTGTAAGTTGCCTGGGGAAGAACTTTCTTCTGCACCAGGTCCGTCTTCTTAGCGTAGGGACGCCCATCGATGATCTTCTGCGAATACGCCGCCCCGATTCCCGGAAGCGCGTCGAGTTGATCCTTGGTCGCCGTGTTGATATCCAGCAGATCGGTACTTGCCGAGGCTGCCGTCGCTGTCTTGGCCGGCTTGGCCGCCGTTTGCGCGACTGCCATTCCGCTAATCAAACTCAATGCAAAAATCGCCACTAAAATCTTGCCGATGAAATTCTTGGTCATGACTCTCTCCTTATCGCTCTTCCTAAATGGTTGTCATTCCGAGTCCGCGAATGCTCGTCATTCCGACTCTGTTATCTCTTGTCATTCCGACCGCAGGGAGGAATCTGCATTTCCGCTTCCTCCCTGCGATTCGGTTGTCTTACTCTTTTTCCGCTGCCTTGTAACCCGCGGCCTTGGCTTCGGCCTCGGTCATGAACTTTCCTTCTTTGGTCTTGCCGTAGTAGCGTCCGCTCTTGTGATAAACGCCGGACTTGGTGTTGACCCAGACTTTCCCGCTCGACTGCGCCGCCGCGATGTCGGAACTCGAAGCCGCCGCGGGAGCGGCCGACTTCGTGCTTGCCGGCTTCGCAGCCGGAGCAGCCGCGGGTGCCGACGCTGGTGCCGCGGCGGGCGCGCTTGCCGCCGGTTTCGATTCTGGCGCAGCTGCCGTTTTTGCGGCCGGAGCGCTAGCTGGCGCACTTGCATCCGCCGCGTCTTTTTTCTTGCGCGACTTCTTGCTCGTCGTCGCCGAAGTGTCGGCGCTCGCCGTTTTGTCGCTGGCTGCTGTCTTGTCGGCAGCTGCCGTCTTGTCGTCCGCCGCAGCTGCGCTCTTCTTCGATTTCTTCGACTTCGTTGCCGTTGCCGACGTATCGCCGCTGGCCGCCGTCTTATCGTCCGCTGCAGCCGCGTCCTTCTTGGCTTTTTTCGATTTCTTCTTCGCTGTCGTGGAGGTATCTGTGCTATCGCTCGTGCTCGCCTGCGCCGCTGCCATCACCGGCGCCAGCGCGAGCGTAAACGCGAACGATAGAACGGCCACCCACAGGGTAAGTCTGCGCTGAAAATTCGTCATTTCTTATTCCTCACAAGTTAAGAGGCATTATGCCCCGTATTTTACGCACCGCTCCCCTTTAAACCTGCCGTCTTCAAAAAGGTTGCGTTGAAAATCCCAGAAACATTACATCGCGGCTCGTCACGGGGTCAACAAAAAGTAAGGGCCTCCCGGGCAGGAAGGCCCTCTTATCCCTCAAAATCTATGGCTAGGCATAGATTCCGCGCTGGCGGATCGTGTAAGCCACACGGTCAATCGCCAACATATACGCAGCAATGCGGTTATTCACGCCATGAGTTTCGGCATAACGCACCACATCGTCGAACGCCGTGACCATGATGTCCCCCAGGCGCTCGTTGACTTCCGATTCCTTCCAGAAGTAGCCCTGGCGGTCCTGCACCCACTCAAAGTACGAGGTGGTCACGCCGCCCGCGTTCGCCAGAATGTCCGGAATCACAAAGACTTTCTTCTCCGCCAGAATGTCGTCGGCCGCAGCTGTCGTCGGGCCGTTCGCGCCTTCCGCAAGAATCTTGCACTTTACGCGGTCGGCGTTCTGGCTCGTGATTACGTTCTCCGTGGCTGCCGGAATCAGAATCTCGCATTCCGTCAGCAGCAACTCCGCCGGATCGCGCTTCTCCGCTCCCGGGAAACCATGGACGGTTCCATTGCGCTGCCGGAACTCCCACAGCTGCTCGATGTCGATCCCGTTCTTGTTGTAGAGGCCTCCTCCCACTTCGAGGAGGCCAATTACCTTGTACCCGATTTCGGCCATCAGCCGGGCCGCATTCGATCCCACGTTGCCGAACCCCTGCACGATGACCCGGGCTTCATTCCGGTTTATGCGCAGTTTTTTGATTGCCTCTTCGCACACCATCAGCACGCCGCGTCCAGTCGCTTCCCGCCGCCCGCGCGATCCGCCAATGTTGATCGGCTTCCCTGTCACCACCGCCGTCACCGTCTGGCGGGCATGCATTGAGTAGGTATCCATCATCCACGCCATCACCTGCTCGTTCGTGTTGACATCGGGCGCGGGCACGTCTTTTTCCGGGCCAATGAAATCGAATAGTTCCGATGTGTAGCGCCGCGTCATCCGCTCCAGTTCGCCCATCGACATCTTGTGCGGATCGCAGATAATCCCGCCCTTCGCTCCGCCAAACGGAATATTCACGACCGCGCACTTCCACGTCATCCAGCTCGCCAGCGCGCGCACTTCATCCAGATTGACTTCGGGCGAGTAGCGCACGCCGCCCTTTGCCGGCCCGCGCGCAATCGAGTGCTGTACGCGATAGCCCGTAAACACTTCCAAGTGCCCGTCATCCATCTGCACGGGTATATGCACCGTTATTTCGCGGCTGGGACTGCGCAGCACCCGCCACAGGCCTTCGTCGAGATTCAGCTTGCGCGCCGCCAGGTCGAAACGTGCCGCCTGCGCAAGCCAGGGATTAGTTTCTTGTTCCAGATCGATAGTCTTCATAAGGTCTCCGAATAAATCTCCTAATTATTGCCATTTGACAGTTTAGTCTGACTCCTGAGCATAAAGCGCCCACTGCAATGTGGGCAAACCCTCGAAAGTATATGGCGTGCCCAAAGCCGAGAGCAAGCCGCCTCCCAGGTCGGCACACGACTCGAAGCACTTCATCCGATGCAACGCGGTATAATTCATCCCCACCCATGCCACTCTCTTCGGGAACAAAGCTTGGGCCATACGAAATCCTATCGCCCTTAGGCGCTGGCGGCATGGGGGAGGTTTACCGCGCCCGCGACACTCGCCTCGGCCGCGAGGTCGCGCTCAAGGTCCTTCCCGAATCCTTCGCGCGCGATGCCGACCGCCTCCGCCGTTTCGAGCAGGAAGCCCGCGCCGTAGCCGCATTGAATCATCCCAATCTCCTTGCCATTCACGATATCGGCGAGCAGGATGGAATTCGCTTTATTGTCTCCGAGCTTCTCGACGGACAAACCTTGCGCGCCGAACTCGAGAGCGGTCCGCTCTCCGCGCGCAAAGCATCCGAATTCGCCGCCCAGATTGCCCAGGGATTAGCTGCCGCCCACGAAAAAAACATCATCCACCGCGATCTGAAGCCGGAAAACATCTTCATCACCAAAGAGGGCAGGGTTAAAATTCTGGACTTTGGCCTGGCCAAGATCTCACTCGCCGGCCGTGAAAAATCCGAATCCGATGGCTTGACGCTTACCAGCTCGCCGACTGAAGCGGGAGTGGTCATGGGCACCGCGGGTTACATGGCGCCCGAGCAGGTCCGCGGCGCCGCCATCGATTCCCGCACCGACATTTTTGCCTTCGGTGCTGTCCTTTACGAAATGGTCTCCGGCCAGCGCGCATTTTGCCGCGACACCCCTGCCGAGACCATGACAGCGATCCTCAAAGAAGACCCGCCGGAACTCAGCGACCTGCCGATCCCGTATCTCCCGGCCTCGAACGCATTATCCGCCGCTGCCTCGAAAAGCAGCCCGAGCAGCGCTTCCAGTCGGCCAAGGATCTAGCCTTCGCCCTCGAAGCCTTAACCGGCACAACTTCCAAGACCGCAGCCCAAGCGGCAATCGCCGCGACACCAGACAAGCCAGCCAAGTCCCGCTGGCTCGCGCTCGCCGCAGTCGCAGCCGTATCCCTCGCAGCGGGAGCCGCCATCGCCTGGTATCTGCGCCCGCGCCCCTGCCGCCGCCCACATTCACGAGGGTCTCTTTCCATCGCGGCGAAGTCATTCGCGCCCGCTTCGCCCCCGACGCGCAAACGATTGTCTACAGCGCCGATCTCGAAGACGGCGGCCGCGACACTTACGTGATTCGCGAAGATTATCCCGAATCCGTTCCCGCCGGCCTCCATGGCGCTCTGCTCCTGTCCATTTCAAAGCAGGGCCAGATGGCCGTCGTGGTCCATCCTCGCTTTATCGCTCATTATCAGTGGATTGGTACTCTTGCGGCCTCTCCGCTTGGCGGTAGCGCTCCCCGTGAGATTCTCGAAAATGTTGCCGACGCCGATTGGGCTCCCGATGGCAACGAAATGGCCGCCATCGTCTTTAATCAGGGACAATGGCAATTGCAGTTTCCCATCGGCGAAGTCCTCTTCCAGGGCGACCACTGGATCTCTGAAATCCGAGTCTCGCCCGACGGCCAGAGAGTGGCGCTCTTTCGCCATCCCGTTAGCAATGACGACCGCGGCGAAGTGATCGTCGTTGACCGTGCCGGACATATCGAAACGCTTTCCAAAGGATGGGAAGGCCTGGAAGGCCTGGCGTGGGCGCCATCCGGCAAGGAGATCTGGTTTTCAGCGGCCGAATCGGGCGAGCAGTTCTGTATTCACGCCGTCACGGTATCGGGCAGCCAGCGAACCGTTCATTGCAGCACCGCTTCCACGCGCATTCTCGACATCGCACCCTCCGGCCGCGTGCTGGTGTCCGCCGAAGAACGCGAGGTGGGTATGACGCTGCATGAACATGGCACCAACAACGAGCGCGCACTCAACTGGCTCGATTATCCGGTGATCCCCGTTCTAACTCCGGACGGAAGCACCCTCTTATTCACCGATTCCTCCGAGCGCGCCGGCAACACCTACCAAGTGTATGTACGCAAAACGGATGGCTCCGCGCCGGTTCGGATCGCCGAAGGCGGTTACGGTTCCGACATTACTGCCGACGGAAAGTGGGCGCTGGTCTCGATGCCCGACGATCCCTCGGATCGCATTCGCGTTGTACCCGTCGGCCCCGGCCAACCGCAGGTCCTGCACTGGGATGGATTTCACCCCATCTGGGCGACGTGGTTCCCCGATGGAAATCGCATTCTTATCATGGGCAATCATACGAACGAATCGGAGCGCCCATACATTTCGGATCGCAATGGCTCGCCGCCAAAACAGTTGTCACCGGACAACACGCCGTACCCTGGAGTCGCACCCGACGGGGATTCGTTCGTTCTTTTTGAAAACAAGACAATGGTGATTCGATCCATTAAGGGCGGGACAACCAGGCCATTAGCAGGCGTTCAACCTGACGATCTGGTCATTGGCTGGACTTCAGACTCAAAACACTTATTCGTGCAAAAAGTCACACCCAGCGGCGCCGACATTTACAAGGTCGATGTGGAGTCGGGTAAGAGTGAACTGTGGCAGGCTCTCGCTCCGAAAGATAATGTCGGTCTGTAGCCCATGAACTTCCCCGCCGGCATCACCCCCGACGGCCACTGGATCGTATTCGTTCACCGCAACTACCTGGGCCAGCTCTACCGCAGCGACACAATGAAATAGCTTGATTAGATAACCGTGTCGGCTCCGAGGCCGCCGAGTAAACTTGGATGCCCCCCCCTCTGGCAAAGTGGACATTTGGGCTATACGGAAAGAGCGATTCGCGAGACAGCTTAAGCCTGATGAGCCACCGCCTTGCGACCGCTAACGTATTTATTTCTCAAAGACCTGGCGGGAATCTAGCCCAAAAAACAGACCTGAAACACGATCTAACTCATTGATTTATAAATACTTTACTTCTAAGTCCTTATTTCTCAAAGACCTGGGAGTACGTTGCCCCTAAGTCTTTTATTTTAAAGACCGCACCAAGGGGGGCCAAAGCCAGCAAGGTATTGATCGCGGGACTTCGCTGTCCAGAAGAAGCTTCCATCGCGGAGGTTGCAGGTTATGCCGCGCGCAGCTAAATTAGGTGCCAGATTTGGAGCTGCACATGAAAAAGTCCGTCGCGGTGGAATCTGGCTCTGCATTCATCGACGAAAAAATCAAAGAACTTGGCGACTGGCGCGGGAAGACGCTCGCGAAAGTGCGCACGATCATACACGAGGCGGATCCTGAGATCGTCGAAGAGAGGAAGTGGGTCAAGCCGACGTCGGCGGGGACTCCCGTGTTTTCCCACGGCGGCATCGTCTGCACGGCAGAGACGTACAAGAGCGTGGTCAAGATGACGTTTGCCAAGGGAGCTGCGTTGAAGGACCCTTCCGGTCTATTCAACTCCAGCCTCGAGGGGGATGTCAGGCGCGCCATCGACATCCAAGAAGGCGACAAGATCGATGCGGCGGCCTTGAAGGCGCTCATCCGCGCCGCCGTCGCGCTCAATACTGCTGGCGGAAAGAAGTCCACGAAACGCAAGTGAGCATTTCAGGGAATCCTATCCCTGAACATGTCCGGCATAGGGACCGCAGAACTGGCCAATGGGCCGCTCGCATACGAAATGGAGCCCTCTCCCCGGTGATCCCGATACGCCCTCTCGGTGACTCCAATCACGGAATTTTCGCCGCAACTGGTTCACTGTCTAAGTTGGATGAACAGCTCCGCCGGGCCGGAAGCCCTTGATTCGGTCACGGGAGATTCATGCCGACAGGATGCCGTGGAAATTTGATTTCCTCTTACCTGCTTCCGCTCCTTGTGGCCGCCTTGGCGCTGATGATCGCCTTCTGGGAACTCAATCGCCGCGAACATAAGAACGTTGCCGCCCAGCTTGAGCAGTCGCAAGCCGTGATCAAGAATCTGGAACGGGAGCGGGACACGGCCATGCAGGAGCTGTTCCGCCGTTTTTCCGAGGAAGGCAAACTCAACAAGGAGAAGGCCAGTTTGAAGCGCAATTAGCGGAATACGAGAAGTATGCTGCCCTCTCGCAGTTGGCATTGGGCGCGGCCCACGAGATCAATAATCCACTGCTGGGAATTCTGTTTCATCTCGAACTCGAATTGAACTATGCGCAAGGCGATGAACGCGGTGAAATCGAGCAATGCATTGAATGCGCCCGGCGCATTTCGGTCACGCTGCGCAGCCTGATGAACTATGCGCGTCCGAGTCCTCTGGTTCTCAGCAAGGTTAACCTTCACCGTCTGGTCTCCGACACGGTGACTTTTCTTGAGCACCAGCCCATGCTGCATGGCCGCGTTCTGCAGAGCAGCGTTCCCCCGGACCTGCCTGCCATTCGCGTGGACGCAAACCAGCTTTCGCAGATACTCATGAACCTCCTGTTGAATGCGGCGCAGGCGACATCGGAAGGCGGACGGATTCGATCGCCGCCAACCAGGTGCCCTCTGGCGAAGCGGTCGAAGTGCGGGTATGGACACCGGTTGCGGAATTCCCGCCGACGTATTGCCGCACGTTTTCGAGCCGTTCTTTACCACCAAACGCGGCAAGGGTACAGGTCTTGGCCTTAGTATCACGCAGACTTATGTGCGCAGCCACAACGGTGAAATTCAAATTGAGAGCGCGCCGCATCGCGGAACCACGGTGATCATCACGCTCCCGCTTCGCCGCGTCGAGG
This sequence comes from uncultured Acidobacteriaceae bacterium, assembly GCA_963804075.1. Taxonomy (GTDB): domain Bacteria; phylum Acidobacteriota; class Terriglobia; order Terriglobales; family Acidobacteriaceae; genus Acidiflorens. The sequence goes on from CAWDPB010000092.1 coordinate 62,214, forward strand.
CGCGCGCGGACGATGAAAATGACAACCAGGAGGTCATCATTCAATAGCGATGCCCCACACTGTTCTAGTCGTCGACGATGAAGCCCTGACCCTGCGGACCATCAGCCGCGGCCTGGACTGCGGAAGGGTTCGAAGTGTTCACCGCGGGTTCACGGCGAGGAAGCGCTGAAGATTTTCGAGGAAGAGAAGCCCGATCTCGTCCTGTTGGACATCGTTCTTCCTGGAATCGATGGCGTCGAAGTGCTGCGCCAGATCAAATTGAACGCTCCGGCCGGCGTCGTCGTGATGATGAGCGCTTACCACATGGTGGACCGCGCCGTGGAAGCCATGAAGCTCGGCGCTTTTGACTACCTTATCAAGCCTTTCCACCTCGCTGACCTGACCGCCACACTCCGGCGCGCGTCGGAAGTGCTGGCGCTGCGCGTGCGTGTGCGCGATACGGTAGAGACGGCCAAGGGCCAATACGACTTCGGCCGGATCGTCACCATGAATCCTGCCATGCGCGAGGTGCTCGAAATGGCTCGCAAAGCGGCCGAAAGCGATCACACCACCATCCTGATTTTGGGAGAGAGCGGCACCGGAAAAGGCGTTCTTGCCCGCGCCGTTCACTATGCCAGCTCGCGCGCCAACCAGCCGCTACTAGAACTCAACTGTGCCACCCTGCCGGATACTCTTTTGGAAAGCGAACTCTTCGGCTTCGAACCCGGCGCCTTCACCGACGCGCGCCGCCGTAAAGAAGGCCTTTTGGAGCGGGCCCAGGGAGGGACGCTTTTCCTCGATGAGATTGGAAACATGTCGGCCAGTGTGCAGGCCAAGCTGCTGCGCGTTCTGGAAGACAGCACGTTCATGCGACTGGGAGGCACGAAGTCAATCAAGGTTGACGTCCGCCTGGTGGCCGCCACCAACACGAATCTGAAAGAAGTAGTGGCCCAGGGACGCTTCCGCGAGGATCTCTTTTATCGGCTGAATGTTGTTCCTCTCTTTATTCCGCCCTTGCGTGAAAGACAGGAGGACATTCTTCCTCTGGCGTTGGTCCTGTTGAAAATGTTCAACCAGGAACTCAAGAAGAACTTTCTCGGCTTTACGCCGGCCGCCGCCGAATGGCTGGTCCGCTACTCCTGGCCCGGAAACATTCGCGAGCTGAAGAACGTTATCGAGCGAACAATGATCCTGGCGCCGGAAGGCGAGATTGACGCCTCCGCTCTTCCGGAGGAGATGCGAAGATCCGAAGCCCCTGCCACGCTTCCAGCGCCTGCGAGTGCCGATTCTCGCGATCCCGAGTTACTCGTAAGCCTCCGCGAACTCGAAGAAGATTACATTCAGAAAGTCCTCGCGGCCACGGGAAACAACAAAACTCAGGCTGCCAAGATTCTCGGCATCCATCCCACATCGCTGCTGCGCCGCTTGAAAAAGGAACCCGCGCTCAACTAGCGGGGAGCTCCCTCCGTGGCCCTCTGTGTCTTCCGGTGGTTAATTGTCTTGTCCGATTCAATCAAGCGTGCTTTCTTCAAAAGGACATGCCCGTCGGTGCGCAAAATCGAGACACTTCCGACGCACCCCAGCAAATTGCAGGAGCGATTTGCAAAACGCACCGGCCCCGAGCCGCCATGCCGATGAACATGTCCCTCGCATCTCCTTGCAAATAAATGACGTGTGCCGCGCGTGCCTTTAGCCATCAACGTGCATTAACAGCAGAGGCAGTCGGTGCTGAGAGCGTGAATGCACCGAGCCGGGAGAATCTCATGTCCATACTTTTCGTGCTACTGACGTTTCTTATCGTGATCGCTATCAATTACTTCTACTTCCAGGTTCCGCAGGGAGTGCCTTTACAAGCGAGTGCAAATGCTCCGCTTCGTCCGAAAGCCCCTGTCATGGCGAAAGAAGCCGGATTTGCAATTCCGCAAGGTTATAGCTTCCATCCCGGCCATACCTGGGTTGTGCGCGAGTCGGGCGACAATGCCCGCATCGGCCTGGATAAATTTGCCGCCGATCTGGTCGGCAACATCGACCGCATCGAGGTCGCCGACCCCAGCCGCTGGATTCGCCAGGGACAGCGCCTCGTAACCATCCACTGTGGCGAGTCGTCGTTCGACTTGCTCTCGCCAGTCGAAGGCGTCGTGATGGCCGTCAACGACGATCTCGTCAAGAATCCAGCCCTTGCCACCAGCGACCCTTACAAGGATGGATGGATCGCCGTGCTCCGGTCTCCCGATCTCCGTACCAATCAGCGGAACCTGCTCACAGGCCCGATGGTTGCACCCTGGATGCATTACAGCGTATCCCGCCTGAATGAAGCCTGCGCAAGCCTGAACCCCGCTCTTGCTCAGGATGGTGGCGCGCCCGTCACCGATGCTCTGCCGAGCCTCGATCCGAAGCTGCGCCAGAAACTGATCAAGGAGTTCTTTCTGAACTGACCGGAGAGGTAAAGGGATCAGTGCGAGAGAACGAGGAGAAAGAAAATGGAAAAGACAAAAGCAATTTTGATCGATATCACAAAGTGCATCGGCTGTCGCAGCTGCGAGCAGGCTTGCAAACAGATCCACGGGTTCCCGATGGCAAGCGAAGCGAAACTATCTCCCACGGCCCTAACCGTAGTCGAAGACCATGGCGACCGCTTTGTCCGCAAGATGTGCATGAACTGCCAGGACCCCGCATGCGCGTCGGCCTGCCTGGTGGGAGCGCTCAAGAAGACCGAGCTCGGGCCGGTGACCTACGAGGCGTCGAAGTGCATCGGTTGCCGCTACTGCATCGTGGCTTGCCCCTTCAACGTACCGCGCTACGAATGGACCAAACTCGTTCCCTTCGTCAAGAAATGCGATATGTGCTTCGCGCGCCAGTCCAAGGGAGAACTCCCCGCATGCGTCGAAGCCTGCCCGGTGCAAGCGTCCATCGTAGGCTGGCGCGATGACATTCTGGAAGAAGCGCAGAAGCGGATTCTGCTCGATCCGAAATACGTCAAGCACATCTACGGCAGCGAGGAAGCCGGAGGCACCTCGGTTTTCTTCATCTCCGACGTTCCATTTGAAAAATTGGGCTTCGGCACAGTGCCCACGCAACCCATGCCCGTCCTTACCGCCAACGCGCTCGGCGATGTGCCCACCGTTGTGCTCGTCGGCGGAAGCCTCTTGGCCGGCTTGTATTGGATCACCAACCGCCGCAAGCAGGTCGCATGGGCTGAAATTCGCGAAAACCCCGCCAACAATGCGAGCGGCAACACGGAAAGGAATTGATTATGTCTACACCTTTACTTTCGGAATCTTCCAGTCAGGCATCTTCTAATAGGCGATTTCTGCTGTCCAAAATTACGCTCTGGCGGACGATTGTTGTTCTGATCTTCGCCGCCGGATGCTACGGAGCCTATGCGCGCTTCGCACTCGGCCTGCATGATTCGACTCACCTTACCGATGGCCAGCCCTGGGGCTTGTGGGTCGGCCTCGGCACCCTGTGCGGCGTCGGCATCTCCGCCGGCGGATTTGCTATTGCGGCCGCCGTCTACTTGCTGGGGTTTGAGCGTTACCGCCCCATCGTACGCGTCTCCGTTCTGCTTTCATTCCTCGGTTATCTTACGGTTGTTATCGGCATGATGTACGAACTCGGTTTGCCTTGGAGAATCTGGCATCCCATCGTCATGTGGAACCGGCACTCCGTCCTGTTCGAAGTCTCATGGTGCGTCATGCTCTACACCACCGTGCTTTCGCTGGAGTTCTCGCCCGCGCTGATTGAAGTCATTCCCTGGAAAGCCTTCCGGGAGTTCTACCTCAAGTGGCATCACGAGATCCTCATTGGCCTGGTAATGGTTGGGGCTGTGCTCTCTTCGCTCCATCAGTCTTTTCTTGGCGGACTCTACCTTCTGGCCAAGGGCAAACTCGATCCGCTCTGGTATAGCCAGTATCTGCCCACACTGTTTTACCTGTCGGCGGTCCCGGCTGGCCTCGCCGCCACCATCATGGTCGCTTACCTTTGCACTCGTTCCATGAATGCGCGCATCGACCCCATCATCCTCACCGAGATGAGCCAGGTGATCGCGCCTCTGCTCTACGTCTACGCGCTCTTCCGTGGCATCGATCTTTTTACGCACGGCGGCGCAGCCTACATCTTGCAGTGGCGCCAAGAGTCTCTGCTGTTCTTCCTGGAGATCGGATTGTTCGTGGTGGCGCCCATCATTCTCCTCAGCCAGGAGAAGATTCGCACCAACCCGCAGCGCCTCTACTTAACATGTTCGCTCATTGTCATGGGCTTCATGACCAACCGTCTGAATGTCTCCGTGACCGCGTTTGAGCGCACTTCCGGATTCCACTACGTTCCCAAGTGGACCGAATTCGCCCTGACCCTGGCCACGGTTACAGCCGCCGCGGTCGCATTCCATTACGCGGTACGGTATCTGGACATCGTCCCGAAAAACACCACAACAACCACCAAGAAGTGGGTTATAGAAAACGCAGCAACAGCGTAGAGTTTTCGAGCACGAAAGCGGCAGCACACAGGTCGGCAGTACGAAACTCACAGAGCGCGTGAATGAGCTCGGAAGGGAGTGAGAAGTAATAGGGAACGGTATTTTAGCAACACAAATACTAACCAACAGTCTTTCGAGATAGCGGGCGGCTCTAACCGGAGTCGCCCGCTGCTCTGTGGAAGACAATATTTTGCGATGAAGATCCCGGAATCAAAAAGCCAGTACCCTTGTCATGCTGAGCGGAGGTTGAGCAGAGCAACGCGAAGCTCAACCACGTCGAAGCATCCCTACCCGCTCCGCGAAAAACGCTTGAGACTGCGTTCGCATTTTCAGCAATCGACGCGTTCGCGGAAGCCTCGTAGACCAATGCTGCAGTAGTGGGTCAGTTTGATTTCCACCGCCAAGCCTGATCATAATTCTGCTGGAAATCATTGAAGTAGCGGGCCGCTATATATTGTGGTACATACCCCGCAGTGCCACATTATGGGGGTTGACGACCAGTGGGCGAGTTGGCATAATGCCAAGTAATGATAGTCGCCGCCGTCAAACCTGACATGGCTTTGGACTTGCTGCGCGATTGCTTGGGCGGCGCAGGGCGCGTAATCCCTGGCAAGCATTTCAGGGAAGAACTGGCGGCAGAGGGGCTTGCAATGGCCGATGCCTGGCATGTCCTTCGCGTCGGCTTAATTTTCGATCCACCTGAACCGGACATTAAGACCGGGGAATGGAAATATAGGGTCGAGGGATGTGTGCCTGACGGCAAGGAAATTGGGATTGTGTTTAGCTTTAAGCAGGTAAATTTGGCTTATTTGATCACTGTTTTCTCAATTGGAGCGCGGTAGGTGGAGGGGTCTATGAAAAGAGAAGAACAGTGCGGGAACTGCGGAGAGATTGCAACCATCGTTAAGCGAAATTACCGTTTCGACGAGATGGGTTTGCCCGTAGAACTGATGCGCATTGACGTTGTTCGATGTCCCCATTGCGGGAACGTCGATCCAATTATTCCCAATCTAAACGATTTAATGCACACTCTGGCGTTGGCTGTGATCTGTTCTCCATGCAAGCTCGATGGAGAGGAAATCAGGTTCCTGCGCAAGTATGCCGGAAAGAATGGGGAGGAGTTTTCGCGTTTCCTCCACTGGGATGCAACACACCTGTCCAAAGTCGAAAACGGCCATTTAGACGTTGGCGACCAAGCGGACAAACTCATTCGGTTTGTTGTTTTGCAGCTCAGTCCAGAGCTGCAAAACAAGGCTAGTCGTCTACTCGAAATGTTGCCGGATATCGAGGACGATCCGTGTGACTCGAAGCCGGAGATACAGATTGATCCAGTGACACTCGAATATCAATACGCAAACGCGTAGCTGAAGCACTTGACACCCGAAAGTAGAATAAAACTTGGCCTTCGTTCAGTTCACCTGATCCAAGCCACCCGGCCCGCCCAGGCGGAAAACCGACACAAGCTATTTGAAATCTAATACGTTGGACGACCCGAAGAAACCAACTGATTCTAAGAGATCAAGCTTCAGGAGCGAGCTAACTCGTCTGTTTTCAAGATTTTGACCCTAACTCCTTCCGGCTCAAGACTTTGGAAAATTTTGTCGCTAAAATCTTGATTCCAATAGACCGGGGGGAGGGGGGGTACCCAGAAAACAGACCAAGCGCGGAGCCGAGGTTGGTCTTGCAGAGCCAGACTATTTTTCGATCCGCTGCAGGCGGAACAGCAGCGTGCCCCATCCCAGCTTGGCGCGCATCTGTACTGGGATGTGGCTTGTGTCGTCGGAATACCACGCCCACACTTTGCCCTTCGCCGCGAGCGGCCCGGACGTCGCTTCGGCGGTCACCATCACGGTGGAGAATGTTCCGGCCGGAACTTTTACCTGCTCTCGCTTTTCAACGGTTGCACGTACTGTGGTCGTCTTTCCATCGCTGATCGGAAATTCGTAAATGGCGCCGAGCAGCAACGGTAACGACTGCAAATAATAGAAGCCGGTGATCACATCGGTCGCGCAGCCGGTCAAATCGTTCTCCACTCGCTTGGTCTCACCCGTCTTCAGATTTTTTTCGTCGAGCACGCTTTTCTTGCGCGCCGAATCGAATTGAATCGAAGTCTCGCGCCGATGAGAGCCTTCTTCGCTGTGCTTGAAAATGGAAGTCGAGCAGAAGGTTCGCGGGTCAAACTTGCGCTTCGAAGCGGTCATGCACTGGGAAGAGAACGTTCACTGGCCCTTGCGACTCGGCAGTAGCGATTACCTTGCGCTCATTGCCTGCCGTTTCCATGCGAACGGAGCTAACACCCGCCGTGATCAAGTGCCACTCCGCCGCATAGACGTAGCTTTGCGAATCGGGGAAACGATAGTTCAAAGGAGGAGGCACGATTTGCGCCCCTGCTTGTCCAATTGAGGCCGTGGGCGGAGCCGGCTGGCTATACAAAACACTCTGCGGCTGAGAACAGAAGAGTGCGCACAGCGCGAGGCCGGCGAAAACACGGGAATGGAAGCCAGTAGGCAACACGATTAGAAGTTTCTGCGAACCTGAGGGCAGACTATCACACCGCTTTTTTGCGGCGCACAGTTCAAGGCGAACTTCAGGGAAACATGGCCAGCTTGACCGCAAGAATCGCCAGCAGAATCGCGCACCCCAGGCTTGCCTGATATTCGCGGTGCTTCCAGTAGCGCGCCCATGAATACTCCGCTTTCTGGCTTCCGTAGGCCGTGAGCCGCGGCATGAAACGCGGCACGCGCAGCGCATATTCGTCATAATCGGGAAACATCTGGCGAAGATAACGTTCCTCGCCGGCGATCACGGGCACGTAGATCAAAATGAATAGCAGCAGCATGAGTCCCACGATCCACCAGCTGCGCGCGGCAACGGCAAACCCAGCGGCCATGATCAGCGAACCCAGGTAGAGCGGATTACGCATGTAAGAGTACGGACCGCTGGTAGTAAGTTGCCTGTCCTTTTGCACGTGGCCGGACGCGAACGCGCGCAGGAGCAGGCCGGGGAGCGTGACCAGCGCGCCCAAGGCCAGCGAGGCCCAAGAAGGCCGCGCCAGCCAGACGTAGGCGACAGTGGTGAGGAAGCTCAGCGGAACCCGTATGCGGCGGGCAATTCGTGCCCACGTCCAAGGCGTCGGTCGCGATTCGGATTGCGGCGAAGTCTCAGTCACTCGGAACCCGCTCCGGCTCACAAAGAAGTTGTCGCGCTGCCGCCGCCACTTCTTCCGTCGTAATTTCGAGCAACCCTTGCTCGGGTTCGTGATGGCGCGAATGGTCGGTCTGGCTGTTGACGCTGCGTAACACAATCGCCCGCGTGCCAAACGGGCCGTTGCGCGCCGGATCCGTGGGGCCAAAGATAGCCACAACCGGAACTTTCAGCGTGGCTGCAAGGTGCATGGGCCCAGTGTCGCCGCCAACAAACAGGCGTGCACGGCGTGTGAGGGAGATCAATTCTGCAATCGAGCACGAGACTCTTTGCGCCGCTCCGCCGCTCGACGACTCCACCGCGGAGGCCAGAACTTCCTCGCCGGGACCGAAGTTTACCAGCGAACCAATTCCATCCTGCGCAAGTTCCTTGGCGATTGTTCCGTACCGTTCCGCCGGCCACTGCTTTGCGCCCCATCCCGCACCGGGATTGAGGAGCGCAAACTCACCGAGGCCCGCGGTCATGGATGAAATTTTCTTCTCCGCATCGGCATCCACGGGAAGCCATTTTCCCGGAGCACAGGCCTTGGCCGCCACTTTGTCTTTCGTTCCGTTTCCTGCGTTTGAAAAGTCAATCACGGCAGCCGCCAAACTCAGCGCCTGTTCCACGACGTGCCGGCCTTTCGCGTCCACCTCGCGCATATAAAACATGCTGGCCACATTTTCGCGCGGCTGCGCAGCTCCAAATATGACGGACGCCTTCGACCATTGCGCCAGCAACGCCGAGCGAGCCGCACCTTGAAAATCGATGGCTGCATCATATTCGACTCCGTGCAACTCGCTCAGGCCTGCGGCGATTTGCTGCAGTGTATTGAACGAAAATGGCGAACGCCGCCATTCGCCGAGCTTGACAGTATGAACGTGATCGGCCAGCGGCCGCTCCGGCGAGCGGCGTCCGGATCGAGGATAGCGCAGAGTGCATAGCAACTCGGCCCAGCGTTCCTCAATCAGCCAACCCAGCTTTGTGTGCGGAAAAGCCTCGCGCAGCGCCGCCGCCGCCGGCAAGGTGTGAATGATATCTCCCATGGCGCTGAGGCGGACGATCAGCAGGCTTTCAAATCGAGGGACGGTCGCGCCCAGGGAGTCTTCTGTCATCGGGGCAACCTCACGCTTTTCGCGTCCCGCGCAGCGCGCCAACGATTTCGGTGGCGGAGTGGTTCTTAGGATCACCGACGATTACGACTCGTCCTCCGCAAGCCTCCACTTCCGGGCGCTCTGGGACTGTTTCTGCTGTGTAGTCGGTTCCCTTGGCGTGGAAATCCGGGCGAATCTCCCGGATGATTGCGCGTACATCTTTCTCGGCGAAGACGACGACGGCATCCACATCGGCGAGCGCAGCGAGAATCTCCGCGCGCTCGTGAGCGGGTGTCAGTGGACGTCCTTCTCCCCTCAGTGCGCGAACGGAATCGTCGTCGTTCAGCGCAACGACGAGCTTGCCTCCGAGTCCGCGCGCCGCATGTAGATAGCGAACGTGGCCAACATGCAGCACGTCGAAGCAGCCATTTGCCAGAGTGATACGCTCACCCGCCTGCCGCCAGCTGGCTACGCGCCGCTCAAGTGCCTCGCGCGAGACGATCTTTGGATGGACGAATGTACCCAATGTTGTGACCACTATTGATGCGGCCGGCGGCGATATGACGGCGATTGGCCGGCTTAATGCTCTTTCGCGGCCGGCGGCGCTTTCTCGATTGCCGCCAAAAGCTCCTGCGCGCTAATGGTAGCCGTGCCTCGCTTCATCACAACAATGCCCCCGGCATAGTTGGCGAGATGAGCGGCCTCTTCGGCGGTTGCACCCGCTGCCAGCGCCGCTGTGAACGTAGCAACGACGGTATCGCCCGCGCCCGTAACATCCGCAACTTCATCGCTGCCATAGATCGGAATGTCCACCGGCTTATGCCTGCGGGAAAAAACAACCATGCCGTCCTTGCCGCGCGTGATCACCAGCGACTCCAATTGCATCTCGCCGGCGATCTGCTCGCCCGCCGCCAAAAGGCGGTCCCAGTTGTCGCCGATCCGGATGCCCAATGCCTCTTCCACTTCGGACTCGTTCGGTGTCGCGGCGGTAATGCCGGTGAATTCCATCATGCGATGCCGCGAATCGAGCATGACCGGCACTTTTTCGAGTCCACGCTTCTCGCGGATCACATTCAGCAGCGCCGGCGTGGCCGCGCCGTATCCGTAATCGGAAATCAGGAGCGCATCCGAAGCCCGGCCGTATTCGCGCGCAGCCAGAACCAGCTCTCGTCGCAGATGTTGATTGGGGCCCTCGGCGGGTTCGCGGTCCAGCCGCACCACCTGCTGTCCCGAGGTGTGCGCAAAGCCAGCGAGAATGCGTGTTTTCGTGACGGTTGCGTAGCTCTTGTCTTTGAGCACGCCGCTGACCGCGATGCGCTTGTGGCGAAACGCGCGCAGCAGCAGTTTCCCCGCTTCGTCGTCGCCGACCACACCAACGGGCAAAACGGTTACGCCGAGATCGGCCAGGTTACAAATGGCGTTGGCGCCGCCGCCCGGCACGAGTTTGCGGTCCCGATGCTTCAATATCAGGACCGGGGCCTCCCGTGAGACGCGGGAAATTTCGCCGAAAATAAACTCGTCGGCAACCAGATCGGCGAGCACGGTCACCGTGACTTTGGGGAACGATTCAACGATTTTGCGCAGCCGGTCGTTTTCTTTCGTGTGCTTTGTCATTCGATTTGTCGTGATCGGGGTTCGGCCGATATTCAGCGGCTCTCCGCCGGACTCGGGTTTTGCAACTCACGATTCTCTCACGAGCCGACGCCTCAAATCCCGATTTTGCCGAGAATGGTGTCTACAACGTCAGCCGGAGTCAGAGTGGCGTGGAGCACGGCGACAGCGAGGGGATTCAGGCTCTCCTGCAACGTGCTCAGGTTGATCGCATCTTTTTCCGTGGTTAAGAAACCGCTGCCGCCGTGCTTGGCGCGCGCCGCAAGCAGTTTCTCGATGTCGCGCGGGTTGTAGCGATGATGATCGCGGAACGCGATTTCGGCGGCGGGTTGGATTCCCGCCGCGCGCACCTGCGCGAAGAATCGCTCTGGACGGGCAATGCCGCAGAAAACCACGGGCGACTCCGGTACATTCGGAATTGCGATCTCCCGCTTTACTCGCCAAATGAGTTTTCCATGTAATACCGGGTGGTCCGCGGTCGAACTCGGGCTGCAACACGACAACGTCCGCCCGCGCCAGTGACCCGAGTGGCTCACGCAGCCGCCCCGATGGCAGCAGCCGGTCCTCGAAGTCCCGCTCGGTGAGCACCACGATATCGAAGTCGCGAGCAAGCGAGCGGTGCTGAAAACCATCATCCAAGATGTGTAACTGCGGCGCGAACTTCGTTTCACCGAGCTGGCCGGCCGCGAATCGGCTTTCGCCGACCACCACCGGAACGCCCAGCCGCCGCGCAATCAGCAACGGTTCATCGCCGAAATCGGCTGCACCGCCATTTGCCTCAACCACGAGCACGCCACGAGTCTTGCGGCCATATCCGCGGGACAAAACATCGAATGGGATGCCACGCGCTTTCAGCAATTCGCCGAGCGCGATCACAAATGGCGTCTTGCCCGCGCCTCCCACGGAGAGGTTGCCGACACTGACAACTGGACGCGCGAGACGTTTTGCGGCGAGCATGCCGCGGTCGAACAACGAATTCCGAAGCGCGCTGGCGGCGCCGTAAATGCCAGTGAGCGGGTTCATCGCGTACCTTTGCCTACTGACCGGGCATCTTCCGCCGGTTCGCTCATCAATTCGGCCAGGGCGTGGATCGTCCTTGCCGTGGCTCCACGCTGCGATTCGAGAGCTGCCCGCGCATTTTGGCCAAGCGACCTGCGTTCGGCTTCATTGCCGATCAGTTCCATGAAAACCAGAGGCAACTCGGCCAATCCCACGACCCGCACCGCATTTCGGCTAAGAAAGAAGTTCACAATGTCGCGAAAATTTTCGTAATGATTCCCCGTAACAATAGGAACGCCATAAAGCGCGGGTTCAAGAATGTTATGGCCGCCGCGCGGTACCAGGCTTCCGCCCACGAATGCAACCGTCGCCAGCGAGTAGAGCGCAGCCAATTCGCCGATGCTATCGAGCACCAAGACACTGCCAGCAAGTGCTTCGCCGCTCCATAGCGAGCGTCGCGACATGCGAATGCCCAATCCCTCGACCAGCGTGGCGACTTCGGCGAAGCGCTCAGGGTGGCGGGGCGCAAGAACCATGATTGCCTTTGGGTATGTCGCCAAGATGTTTTGAAAAGCAGAAAGCAGCGGCGCTTCTTCATCTTCGAGCGTGCTGCCGCACACCAGGATAGGCCATGCAGCAAGCGCGCCCGCGCCGGCATCCCCAAAAGCTGCTCGCAGGCTGGCAACAATGGCCGGCTCAGCCGGCGGCGCGACATCGAATTTCAGATTGCCGGCGACGCTGGTCTTTGCCTCAGGTGCACCAATCTCGACGAGCCGTCGCCAGTCTTCTTCCGTTTGCGCCAGGAACAAATTGACATTCGCCAACACGCGGGGAAGCCATCGCCGCAGCCGCTTATATCCCGGAAAAGAGCGGTCGGAAATTCGGCAGTTGATCGCCGCGATGCGCGCCCCGCGGTCATGGGCGAGCCGCAGAAAGTTCGGCCAGAATTCCGTTTCCGCGATCACGCACAGTTGCGGGCGCAATGCTTCGATGTAAGGCCTTATCGCAAACGCGAAATCCAGAGGAAAGTAAAATACGTTCTCTGCGCCAAACCTGTTCGCGGCCAGTTTTTGGCCCGTGCTCGTAGTGGTCGAAACGACAATGCGATGCGATGGGAACTCCTTCCGCAAGCCCTCGATTACCCCGCTAGCCGAGACCACCTCGCCAACCGAGACGGCATGCACCCATATCGTTGGCTTGGTATCGCCCGCTTGCAGAGCGGTCGGGATGGCTCCCAGTCTCTGCCAAAGGCCCGCGCGATACTTCCCATGCCGTGACATCTGCAGCAGCCAGTAGGGCAACGTGACGATGAGTGACAGCGAGAGCAGCGCACTATAAATCGCGTACATGAACAGGATTCATTCTAACTGTCCTCATCCAATACTCACTCAATCTTCTCGTCTCCTGATTTTCGGGGCGGCTGCGCCCGATGGCCGCATCCTATAATCCAACTATGCCCAAACTCTTTCGGCGCAGGCGAGCCCACCGGCCTGCGAAAGTCGCCTGCTTTGTTGTGTTCTGTTGCGCGATGGCGATTGCGGCCAAGGACTTTGTCATGCCCGACGCACATCCCGCCCGCACCTACCCGGCACATGACGAACATCCGATGGAAAAGGTGACCATCGCCGTCGATCCTTACGACGTGGAATACAAGGCCAACATATTCAGCGTCAATTACCGGAGGTATGGTTTTATGCCGGTATTTTTTGTGATCACGAACGAAAGCGACCAGCCCATTGCACTGGCCGGGATAAAGGCCGAGTTGAACACCCTGAATCGCACCAAACTATATCCCCTCGGCACTGAGGACATTGTGCGGCGCATGTCCCATCCTTCGCGCAGCGACGCGCCCACCTTGCCGATTCCGCTGCCGACGAAAAAAGTGAAAGGCGGCGTGAGCCAGAAGACGATGGACGAGATTGATCGCGCGCAATTCGGCGCAAAGGCGGTTGAGCCGCACACTACGGCGCGGGGCTTTCTGTTCTTTGACGTTTCCGACATTTCAAATCCGCTTGCTGGGGCGAATTTTTATCTCACCGGCGTAAGGGATGCGAAGGATAACGAGTTGATGTACTTTGAAGTTCCGCTGGAAAAATACCTAAGCGCGCCAGAGCCGAAGAAGCCTTAATCGCGGCCCGCGCGGCCCGCCCGCTATAATCGGACCTTATGGCGACCACATCAGAGATCTCAAATGCACTCATCGCCAAATACGAACCGGTCATCGGACTTGAAGTCCACGTACAACTGCTGACGGCCTCGAAGATTTTCTGTTCCTGCTCTACGCGTTTTGGCGGCTCACCGAACACCAATGTTTGCCCTGTGTGCCTGGGACTGCCGGGAGCACTGCCCGTGCTGAACCGTAAGGCGGTGGAATTCGCAGCGTTAGCGGCAATGGCGCTTAACTGCCGGTTGAATGAAACGTCAATCTTCGCACGCAAGAATTATTTTTATCCTGACTTGCCCAAGGGCTACCAGATTTCGCAATATGACAAGCCGCTGGCCGAGCATGGATTCATCAGATCGATGTACCGGGCGGCAAGAAACGAATTGGCATTACGCGGCTGCATCTTGAGGAGGACGCGGGCAAGAGCCTGCATGAGGGCTTCCCGGACGCTGCGACGAAAACAGCCATCGACCTCAACCGCGCTGGAGTTCCGCTCGGAAATTGTCAGCGAGCCTGACATGCGCTCGCCCGACGAGGCCTATCAATACCTCACGCGGCTGAAGGAAATCATTCTTTACACCGGCGTCAGCGACTGCAACATGGAAGAAGGGTCGCTGCGTTGCGACGCGAATATCAGCATACGGCCGCGCGGGCAAAAAGAGTTTGGAACGAAGACGGAAGTCAAGAACGTCAATTCATTTCGCTTCATCAAACAGGCGCTAGAGTACGAGATAGAGCGCCATATCGGAGCGATCCAGTCGGGCGAACGAATCGTTCAGGATTATGTACATGCTGCTTCGAGCGAGTACGTATTGCTTGAGCCTTGAGCGCCGCGTTACGCTGCTTGCCTATGGGGCCGAGATCGTGCTCACGCCCGGCCCCAACGGCATGAAGGGCGCAATTGCCAAGGCCAACGAAATCCTGGAGAAGACGCCCAATGGCTGCATATCCTTCAGCAATTCGACAATCCGGCCAATCCGGCCATTCACCTCAAGACCACCGGCCCAGAAATTTGGGACGACACCGACGGCAAGGTTGACATTCTCATCTCCGGCGTCGGCACCGGCGGCACCATCACGGGCGTGGCCAACTACATCAAGCCCAAGAAGCCGTGGTTCAAAGCCATCGCCATCGAACCCACCGACAGCCCGGTGCTTTCCGGTGGCAAGCCTGGCCCACACAAAACCCTTGCGGCTCCTCATGCGGAGTTGCTGGCCATCGTAAAGACGGAGTGCTATACGGGCACTCGCTGGAGCTTTGCGCTCCGGCGGTGGTGCGCGCCGGGGCCCAGTGGCTGGGCGTGACCAGCGTGGAAGAGGGCGTGGCGGCGCGCGCGCTGTGCCCCGGGGCGCGAGTGCTGGTGATGGCGAGCAGGCGTCTTTGCCAGGCCAGGGCGCGGAGGCGGTGGCGCAGCGGTTGACGGCGGTGGCCTGGAGAACACT
>CAWDPB010000093.1:0-15467 GCA_963804075.1 uncultured Acidobacteriaceae bacterium
CATTCTGGCGATGCCCAACCTGAGCGCGACATTTTTTCTTTTGTTGGTAAGTCCATCGACTTCGCCGAACTCGAACTGCGATCGTTGGGCAATATCATTCACCTGACCGTGATGGAAGCGGAGCTTTTGCGCTACCTGGTGAAGAGCGGCGGACGCGTGGTTTCGCGCAAAGTGCTGCTCGAAGACGTGTGGGGACTGCACGAAGATACGGATACTCGCGCCATCGACAACTTCATTGTGCGGCTGAGGCGTTACATCGAAGAAGATCCATCGCGTCCGAAGCATCTGCAAACGGTGCGGGGAGTGGGATACAGGTTTGTGGCGGTGCCGGAGTGAGAAAGGAGAATGACCAATAATGATCCCCTCTTAGGCCGACTTCCTTCTTGGCGCAGGGGCGCAAAACTCGATGATCTTTCCCCGACTTTCCCCGTAGCCTTCCCACTCCCAGCCGCACTGGCAACGAACAAAATCCCACAATCGCTGCTTCGTCAGCGGTGACTTGCACAAGGCGCACGGTCTCATCCATATACGGGGAGGTGGCTCTTCGCTTCCATTCATTGAAGTTGCTCGTGATTAAGTTTGTCCCGAGAGGGCGAGACTGTTGACACGAAAAACCCGATACTACTCCGCAGAATTCTATAAACCCGTGATTTACGTCACCATCTGCAGTGAGGAAATCGCTTGGTCCCCAGAGCTCTCGATTTTAAGCAATATCGGTGCGAGCCGTCGCGGCGGATCTCTTAAACAATTCCCCCTGGCACGCTACGAATGCCCCCTGCCTGTCTTGTTGGGCGTCCAGCCTCGGCGGAGTCGAAACATCCCTACTCACGAACTCACGGCGACTTGCCATCAGTGCTGTTTCGCCGAGGAACTGGCGGCCAGTTCGCGGAACAGGCCGAACAATACGCCCGCCGATTTCTGGTCGCTGAGGCTGTCGAGCGCGACGGTGGCGGCGAAGTGCGGCGAGGTGGGATGGAAACGAACGCTGACGAAATCCTTGTCGCGGCAACTGGCGAGCGCATTGACAACGGGAGTCAGCTCGACGGGCCAGGGTTCTTGCGTCGTGAGAATCACCGGACCTGGGCGCACGACCATCCAGCTTCGATCTTCTTTTTTCTTCGCGCCGGTGTGGCCCGACCAGCGATGGCGGATGATATCGAGATGAAAGCCAGGCGGGAAGCCCATGTCGGCTTCGAAGGTCAGCGTTTCCCGTTCCTGGCGAAACCGGCTCGATTGCCCACTTGAACGGCAGGGGCCTGGGAAATAGAGAAACGGTAACGGAGGCATCGTCAAACCAGCGCGTGGCCATGACGAAGATTTGCTTTCAGGCGGGAACTATTGGCCTTCCACTCGACGTCGTTAATGCGCCCTCTGCCCAGAAAAGCCGTCTGGAGCCACTCCAGCACGCTCGCAGCCCGGCGCCGGTTATAGCGAACAAACCAGCTATACCACAGCAGCGCAAACAGGGCCGCCACGCCAACGTCAATGAGAAACCACCGCCCCACGTTCTGCCTCTCTAGAAAATCCTACGTCCGGTCCATGCGAGTGTGCAAGTGGAAGAAGTGGAAAAATCGCCACTGTCGTTTATCAGTCGGGACCGGCGTCTAACGCAGTTTGGAGTTAACGGGTTGGAGTTAAACTGATGGCCGGCGGAAAAGAACACGACCCGACGAGTTGTTATCGAGACGTACATAGTAGAGGTATGGATGCTCTCCGACAACCGAGAAATTCAGGTCTGTCGCGTTGGGATCGATCAAAGAAAAATAAGCGTAAAGCCAGCTGCCTGCGGGATCTTCCGCAAGAAGTTCGCTTAATTTGACGACCAGCTGGGTTTGGTCCAATTCACCAGATCAGTCGAAGTTGTGAAGTACAGCCCCGGCGCCCGAGTTCGTTATCCCAGTAATCCCACAGAGTGGCGACGACTACGCTCTGATTCGCGCTGACCTGATAAAGATTGATCGCATTGACGAATCCCATGTACTGCACGGGCGTGAAGACGTGCTGCTCAGGACGTGACACCGGGCCAGGATAGGGATCGACGAACGAGACAGCGAACGCGGAGCCATTCCAACCCATCCACGACGACGGATCGAAGACATTCTGCGTGCGAAGCGGCGCGCCGCCGCTGGTGATGCAACGATGCGGGCCGGTTGTGCCGGAACAATTGGGAGGCCAACTCCAGGAGGTGGCGACGGCGTAATACCAGCCGCCCAGTTCGATGATATTCGTATCGATGCTATAGCCCGCCGGGCCGCGGTCGATTTCGTACTTGTAGGGAATACCGGCCAGAAAATTTACCGGCACCTTGGGCGTATAGAAGTGATAGCCGCCATCCTTCGACTGATGGTAGGTGTCGGAATCGTATTCGCATGCGGTGTACTGGTTGTTGCCCTTGACATGGCACTCGCCGGGGATCGCCCAGCCGTGATATTCGGTGTGTCCGAGAGCCGCGATAGCCTTGCCGTCGAGGGTGTAATAGGAATCGATCCAGACCTGATCGTTGAAGTCGGCGGGATTGGTGTCATTCGCGGACCGAAACGCCGCGTTGCAACTGTGCTGGACGGATTCGAGCGTCGCGCCGAGGCCCTGATACAAAACCGTACTTGCCGTTGAAAAATGGATGGTTCCTGTGTAATCGCGAAAGGCGCGCGCCATGGCATCGGGCACGTCGTTCGGTCCGCAGGAATCCTGAGGCGTTACGAAGACGGCGGTGCGAGGGCCATCGAGGGAACCGTGGATGACAGGAGTTCCGGAGGCTGAGTTATTGGCGTTCGCCGAGGTCTGTGCGGCAGAAACCGCGGCGAGAGCTAAGGCGCAAAAAATAGGCAGAAAACGTCGCGACATGCATCAACCTCGGTTCATGCACAATAAACCCTTAGATGTGGGAATACACTCGCACGATCCTGCCATTATTCTCGCTGGACATGGGCGGCGATCAGTCCACCACAATACCGCTACAATGGCGGCGTGCCATTTGAAATCCGGAAATTTGAAAAAGAAGACTTCGAAACGCTTTGGCGAATCGATCAGGAATGCTTCGATCCGCAGTTAGCCTATTCGCGTCCGGAATTGGCGTTTTATATGCGTCGGCCGTCGGCGTTCACCCTGGTGGCGAAGGATAGAGGGAGTAAGTCGGAAGGTGGCGGCGAGGCGGCAGGTTCAAGTTCCAGGAAAGACGCCGGAGCCGCCGGTTCCGAGCAGACAAATGGAACGAGGATACTGGGTTTTATTGTCGCGGATAAAAAGCGGGAGGCCGGTCACATTATCACCATTGATGTGATCGAACGGGCGCGCCGGCTGGGTGTGGGGTCGGCGTTGCTGGGTGCAGCGGAGGACCGGCTGCGAGAGAATGGCGCGGTAATGGTTGACCTGGAGACGGCGGTGAACAACGAGGCGGCGATCCGGTTCTACAAGCAAAAAGGATATTTCGTGGAGAAGACCGTTCGCGGGTACTATTCCAACCAGCTGGACGCATTGGTGATGCGGAAAACGCTGGTGGAAAGTGGTTCAGGAATCCATTCATGAAAATTGCGATTCAAGGCGAGCTTGGTTCTTTCAGCCATGAGGCGGCGGAGACGATGCTGCCGCGTGCGAAGGTGGTGCCGTGCGCGCGGTCACTCGAAGTGTTTGATCGCGTGAAGCGCGGCTCGGTGGATGGCGCGGTGATTCCGATTGAGAATTCGCTTGCGGGATCGGTGGCCGAGCATTTTGATTTGCTGTTGAGCCGCGAAGTGCATATCGTGCGTGAGTTCCGTCTGCGCATTGTGCACAACCTGATCGCGTTGCCGGGGATAAAACTGGCTGAGGTGCGGCGCGTTTTTTCGCATCCGGTGGCGCTGGCGCAGTGCCAGGATTTGTTTGCGAAAAATGTGCGGCTGAAGCCAGAGCCGTTTTACGACACAGCCGGCAGCGTGAAGCATGTGATGGAGGAACGCCTGACCGATGCGGCGGGCATAGCCAGCTGCCGTGCTGCGCAGGTTTATGGCGGGCGAATTCTGAAAGCGGGGATCGAAGACGACAAAAAGAACTTCACCCGATTCTTCCTGATCCACCGCGGAAAAGCCCGGGCAACGCCGAATGCCAACAAGACTTCGCTGGCCTTCAGCTTGAGAAACATTCCCGGAGCGCTCTTCAAGGCGCTGAGCGTGTTTGCGCTGCGCGATATCAGCTTGAGCAAGATCGAGTCGAGGCCCATGCGTGGGCGTCCGTGGGAGTATGTGTTTTTTGTCGATCTACTCCGCGGCGACGATGCGTCGCTACGCAATGCGTTGCGTCACCTGGCCGAAGTGGCGGAGCTGGTGAAGGTGCTGGGGATTTACCGGGGAGCATAGAAGCCGGCAAAATCAAGAAGCAGATTCTCCACCCGAGAGGCAGCGCTCGGAATGCGATTGCGTCCTTTACCCAAGGCTAATCTGAGAGCCAAAACACACAAACTGCAGGGTCACCGCCCACGTTTTTCATCACACCCGCTTGTGAGGCGCTGCACAGCGCCCATCGCCGCGCCGGCGTAGCGTGAAACTAGGATCAAAGAGGAGGAATTATGCGTTCGGTCAAGTCTGTAGTGGCAATCATTATCGGTGTATTTCTGCTCGGGGCCTTCGCTCTCGCGGGGCGCAATCAGATGGGGATCTCCGATGTCTACAAGGTCAATTTTGCGGAGAAAGTTCGCGTGGCGGATACGCTGCTGCCTTCGGGCGACTATGAGATCCGGCACGTGATGGAAGGCGCCGACCACATTATGGTGTTCCGGCAGCTCGGAGTGAAAAAGCCCATGGAAGTGCGCGCGAAGTGCACGCTCGTTCCGCTGCCGGAAAAAGCGGCCGACAGCCAGAAGATCTATGAGATGAATGCCGCCAATGAGCGTGTCTTGCACGAGCTGATTTTCAGGGGCGATACGGCAAAACACGTTTTCTAACGGCCCGCCGGAACGTAACCTCAACCAAGAGGGCCAATCCTGCCCATTTGGACAGGACTGAGCCGTTCCCGTTTCGCCGATAGGTTAGAAAGTCCAGGGGGGAGTCTTTCGGGCTTCCCCTTCGTTTTGATCGGGTTCGACCCAGGGGATTACCCGCGTGGGGCGTAGGTCGATTCTTATCTTGCAATACAATGAAAAAGGTCTAGAATTCAACGGCCTAGCATCTCAGCTTGCATCTTTTTCATGGGTCGGTTCATCAAAGGTTGAGTGCAGTTCACTCAAGGAAGGTCATGAGCGATACGAATTCATCGATTTCTTACGAAACGTCGGGACGTTCGCTTCCGATATTGCCGGTGCGCGATACCGTCCTATTTCCCCACGCCGTGCTGCCCTTAACGGTGGGCCGCGAGAGCTCAGTGCAGTTGATCAACTCGCTGGGCGACGACAAGACCATCGTAGTTGTGGCGCAGCGCGAGGCTCGGGTCGATCTGCCTCAGCCCACCGATCTTTATTCGGTTGGGACGCTGGCGGTTGTCCACAAGGTCGTGAAGATGCCCAACCAGAGCCTTTTCGTTTTTGCCGAGGGCCTGGAACGTGTGCGGCTGGCCGACTTCGCGCAGCTCACGCCGTTCATGCGCGCGCAAGTAGTGTCGGTGCCGGAAACGATTCCTCCCAAGGATTCTGAGATCGAAGCGCTGCAGCGGAACGTGTTGACCCTCTTCCAGCAGATTGTCGCCGGATCGCCCACACTCTCCGATGAGCTTTCCACGGTGGCAATGAACATCGAGGAACCGGGACGCCTGGTGGATTTCATCGCCTCGTCGCTGCCCTCGTTGTCTACGTCCGACAAACAGGACACGCTCGAAACCACCGATGTACGCGTGCGCCTCGAAAAAATCAATCAGCATCTGGCGAAAGAGCTGGAAGTCCAGCAACTGCGCAACAAGATCCAGTCGGAAGTACAGGATCGTGTGCAGCAGACGCAGCGCGAATACTACCTGCGCGAGCAGATGAAGGCGATCCAGAAAGAACTGGGTGAGCAGGATGAAGGCCAGCGCGATACCGAAGAACTGAAGCAGAAGATTGAATCGGCGGGCATGCCCGACGAAGTGAAGAAAGAAGCGCTGAAGGAACTCGGTCGCCTTTCGCGCATGTCGCCGATGGCGGCCGATTACTCGGTCACGCGGAATTACATCGAGTGGCTCGCAGTGCTGCCATGGAATAAGACCTCCGGCGAGGAAATTGAGATTCCGAAGGCGAAAGAAATTCTCGATACCGACCACTACGATTTGAAGAAAGTAAAGGACCGCATTCTCGATTACTTGTCAGTACGGCGGTTGAAGCCGAACATGAAGGGGCCGATCCTGTGTTTTGTCGGGCCTCCAGGTGTGGGCAAAACGTCGCTCGGCAAGTCGATCGCGCGGGCGCTTGGCCGCAAATTCGTGCGTCTGTCCCTGGGTGGCGTTCACGATGAGGCTGAGATTCGCGGCCATCGCCGTACGTACATCGGCGCATTGCCGGGGCAGATCATTCAAGGCATCCGTCGCGCGGAAACGAAAGATCCCGTCTTCATGCTCGACGAAATCGACAAGGTTGGCCGCGATTTTCGCGGCGATCCGGCGTCGGCGCTGCTCGAAGCTCTCGATCCCGAGCAGAATGCAAGCTTCCGCGACAACTATCTGGATGTGACGTTCGATCTCTCCAAGGTGCTGTTTATCACGACTGCTAACATGCTCGATCCGATTGCCGAGCCACTGCGCGACCGCATGGAGATTATCGAACTCCAGGGCTATACCGAGGAAGAGAAGATTCACATCGCGTTCCAGTATCTGATCCCGCGACAGATTGACGAAAACGGAATCACAACCGAGCAAATCGAATTCCCCGAGGAATCGGTCAGCTACATCATCCGTCATTACACGCGCGAAGCGGGTGTGCGCAACCTGGAGCGCACCATCGGTACCATCTGCCGCAAGCAGGCGCGGCGGCTCGCGGAAGGGAAGAACGACAAGCTCGTCGTCACCAAGGAAATCATTCAGGAATTCCTGGGCGGCATCAAGATCCGCAGCGAAGGCGAAATTGCCGAGCGCACCAAGCGGCCTGGTGTGGTGGTAGGGCTGGCTTGGACTCCGTCGGGCGGCGATGTGCTGTTCGTTGAAGCCAACCAGATGAAGGGCAAAGGCGGGCTTACGATCACGGGCCAGATTCAGGATGTGATGCGCGAGTCCATGCAGGCCGGACTAAGCTGGGTGCGGTCGAACGCGGCGCAATTAGGCGTCGACGAAGAATTCTTCGCCAATCACGACATTCACATTCACGTGCCGGCAGGCGCAATTCCGAAGGACGGGCCGTCGGCAGGCGTAACCATTGTGACGGCTCTGGTATCGCTGCTGACGGGCAAACAAGTTCGTCCTTTAACCGCGATGACCGGCGAGATTACGCTGAGCGGGAACGTCCTCCCCGTGGGCGGAATCAAGGAAAAAGTGCTGGCCGCGAAACGAGCCGGCGTGCACGACGTGATTCTTCCCGCCGATAACAAAACCAATGTCGAGGAGGACCTGACTCCCGAGCAGTTGCAGGGATTGACGCCGCACTACGTGAAGACGATCGACGAGGTGCTGGAGTTTGCCCTGCCGTCAACACCACGCGAAGAGCGCCAGGACGCCGAAGAGCGGGAAAAGGTCCTGAGCACGTAAGTAGCTCTTAGCTGTCAGGTTTCAAAAGCCAGCCCAATCCGGCTGGCTTTTTGTTATTGTGTGCTGTCCTGAATTGTATCTTTCAGCCTGGCCGCGCTTCATTGACCTGCCTGCGGGCCTCGCACAGCAGCGTTTGAATGGAGGCGCGACAAGCCTGGCGCATTTCCTCGGCGTGCTCCGGGTGCACCGTTTTCGCGATCAGCAGTGTCGCGGTTCCGTGCAGCAGGGACCACAAAGCGAATGTAAGGGATGTATAGTCGTCCGGTTCGCCCCCTAATTGTGCGGCGAGTTTGCCTTTCATAAATTCCACTACAGGTCTTTTTTGTTTGACGGTCTGGTTCAGCGTCGCTCCGCGTTTCGGACCGGCCGAAAAAAACAGCTCGTGTTCGTGCAGAAAATAGAGCTGGTATTCGCTCGGGTTGCTCAAGGCAAAATCCAGGTAGCCTTCGCAGGCTTCTTCGACGGAAAGAGCAGTGCGCAGTCTTTGGAAAACCTCGTCCCTGGATCGAAGCAGCAGCGCTCGCAGAATATCGTTCCGGCTGTGGAAGCGCCGGTACACTGCGGGAGTGTTCGTCCGCGCCGCCCGGGCCACGGCGCGCATCGAGAGGGCTTGCTCTCCCCCTTTTTTGCAGATCTTACGCGCCGCTTCCAGAATGCGGTCCTCAAGATCGGGATCGGGTGGCCGCGCCATTGTTTCTCCCTGTTTGGATAATGTTTCCGTTCAGAGCCGCCCTCATCGTCAAGCTCCTATCGGCAAAGCGGACTCGGCTGCCAGTGCGTGTTTTGGGGATGCCGCCCCACCCGCTAAATCACTCGATGGTGTAAATAATTGCAGTTGTTACAGGATCGTAAAAATTCCCTGCCGGACCCAAATTATGTTGACATCGTATACATATCACAGTAGTCTTCCTCCCAGCTAAAAAAGCGTGGCCGTCGACGTTCCTACCAGCGACATTCACGTGCAATGTGGGGAAATTCCAGGTTTCTTGAACTTTCGTTTTCTTGAACTTTCGAGAGGAAGCATGACACCGTTTGTCTGCGTGCCATCGCTGCTGCGCCGCACATTCCTGTGTGCAGCAGGCGTCAGCCTCATGACGAGTTTCGCGGCGCGACTTCAGTTCGGCTCTCAGCTTCTCGCGTCTGGCGAAGTCAATCCAACCAACAGATTTTGAGTTTCAATTAAGGAGACACATGAAAATATTGCGCACACCCGCTATGACTTGCGTGGTTTTGCTGGCTGGGCTCGGCATCGTTAGCGCCCAGGACTCAGCCAGATCCACGAATCAACCGGCGTCTTCGGCCCGCGTCGAATCGACCCAGTCCCACGCTCCCAAGGGCTACTTCAAGTCCTATCCTGCGCACGATCTGAAAGCAACCGGGGACCGCAACAAAACGGCGAAGATGTTCCCCAAGCTATCGGTTGGAGTTAATCCGATTCCGCTCTGGACTTACGACATAACCGCCTACGACGGCAACCCCTATTCGGGGCAGATCATCGGTCTGAGCCCTTACAACCACGGCAAGACGACCACGACCATTCCTACGCAGATCGTTCCGCTCGTGATCACCATTACGGATTCTCACGGTACCGTCGTGTACGATCCCACCGCCCCCGATGCGTGCGTGCCTGGGCACAGCGGCGTTGACATTATTGCGAATTCGCCAATCTTTACGAGTAGCCCATGGACCATGAATGGCGTGAACGTCGGTCCGGGGCAGTACGAGGATGCCAACGTGCGCGCCGAATTCTGGCAGCTGTTGGGCAACACTCCGTATCACCTGGCTTTGCAGGAGTCCACGCTTGCGGCTCAGTCGCTATCGTTCGGTACTGGCGGGACGTCGGGCCCGGGCAGCAACTTCTTGCCCGCCCAGACCGGCGCTTGCGAGGATGTCGGAATCGTTAACGTCAATGACATAAGCACTGCGGTTGAAAATCTGATCACCGGACCTCTTGCTGGCCAAATCAATATTGGTACCAATCCGATGTTCTTGACCAAGAACGTCGCGATTGCGGAAACGGGAACCAGTCTTTTCGCAAATTGTTGCATTCTGGGTTTCCACGGCGCTTTCAATGTTGGCCCGAACCTTCAGCTCTATAGCCCATTCATCGTGGACACGGCCGGAACATTTGGACCGGGCTACACCACTGTGATCGCGCACGAAGTGGGCGAAGCCATTCACGATCCCAGCGGCAATAATCCGACGCCGCAATGGGGGAACGAGGGGCAAGTAGTGGGCACATGCCAGAACAACTTCGAAGACGGCGACCCACTGAGCGAGGGTTTTGGAACGGCGACCAACCCCTGGTCTGTTGCCGGCGCCAACGGCCTGACTTATGCGCTGCAGGAGCTGACCTTCTACAACTGGTTCTTCGGCAACCCCAATCTTGCCGAGACTAACCACTACTCGAACAACGGAACCTTCACGGGCTACGCGAAGGCGTGTCCTCCAGGCGGAACCGGCGTAAACGGAAACTAAGCCGCCCATCGAACCAATGACGAGAGACACTCATAAGGAGAATTTAAATGTCGAGAATTTTTCGCTGTAGCCGATTCATTTATGTAGTGGCCGCTCTGCTGCTGGCCTCTACCGCCGCCTGGGCCGATAGTGTCGCCGAGGTAACCAGTCAGTCGGGGCTTAGCCCGGACTCTTCCATTAGCTGGTCCCAATTGGGCGCCGATCAGACGCAGGTTGGTGCCACATTTAGCGTCACGTCCAACCATGGACTGAGCACCAGTGTCACTCTCGCGCACGCGAACAGTGTGGCCTCCATCGTTTGCGCCCAAGCGCCGCCTTTGTCCAGTAACTGCAGCTGGAACGGTACTGGCTTCACAGCGGGCGATACGCTGCTCTGGTCGGTGAATGCATATACCGGAGGCAACGGCCCGATCACGCTGGCATTTGCATCTGGAATCGCGGGCGCGGGTGCGCTTATTCAGTCCGACGTGCCTGGTCAGTTCACCGCCAGCATCCAGGCGTTCAATGGCAGCACCTCGCTCGGCACATTCACCGAGCAGAGTGACGCGGCTGGCGATGCCATCTACCTCGGCGTGCTCGACAGCACGGGCGCGAATATCACCTCGGTGGTGTACAGCCTGTCAGCGTGCGCCGCGAACTGTGCCGATTTTGCTCTCGATGCGGTGGATTTGGCGACCGGCGGGGCGGCTCCGAACTTCTCGCTTTCCGCCAGTCCGAATGCTATCTCCGTAGCTCAGGGCAGCAGCGGCGGGAGCACGATCACCATT
Organism: uncultured Acidobacteriaceae bacterium; assembly: GCA_963804075.1. Classification (GTDB taxonomy): domain Bacteria; phylum Acidobacteriota; class Terriglobia; order Terriglobales; family Acidobacteriaceae; genus Acidiflorens. The sequence continues at coordinate 10,857 of CAWDPB010000093.1, forward strand.
ACCCCATCGAACGGCTTTAGCGGTAGCGTCACTCTGTCTGCCTTGAACTTGCCCAACGGCGTGACGGCGTTGTTCACCCCGAACCCCGCCACCACAAGCAGTTCGCTGAGCTTGTCGGCGACGGCAACCGCAACGACCGGGAGGGTCCCAGTCACTATCCAGGGCACGTCGGGTAATTTGACGAACACGACACCGCTCAGCCTCAACGTGACTCCTACCAGCAGCAGTCAGGTGACTGCTTCACCGACCAGCCTTACCTTCGGCGATCTTTACGTTGGAAATAGTGAGGCCTTCCTCGTAACCCTCACGAATACCGGATCGACGAAGGTACCAATCGGTCCGATTTCGTTCAGCGCCACGACTGGCGACGTATCCCAGTTCAGCTACCACGAGTTCTGTCAGGCTAACCTGCCAGCGGGGAGGGCGTGCTCGGTCAAGGTTACGTTCGCCCCCGACGCTGCTGGATCGGACGCCGCTACGCTGAATATTGTGGCGGGCACTTCAACGATTCAAGTCCCGATCACAGCTTCAGGGAAGAACCGGAAACACTAACCGTTGTTTATTAGATCCTACCGGGCCGGACGAAAATCGTCCGGCCTTCTTCTTGTCTGCATGGTTTCGCCATGGGGTTCTCCCTCGATGGATGGTGTTCTTTGATCTTGCCTGCATGGTGTTGTGGCAGACGACTCGCGCTGGTGGCAAGTTGCTCAAGATGCAAAGCTTTGCGGTTGTGACAGGTTGGTGTATTTTGCCCGCGGAATCCCCAATTAGATTGACATCGTATACATATCACAGTAATCTTCTTCCCAATTTTAAATAACGTGGCCGTCGACGTTCCTTCCAGCGACATACACGTGCAAGTGGGGAAATTCCAGGTTTCTTGAACTTTCGAGAGGAAGCATGACGCAGTTTGTTTGCGTGCCATCGCTGCTGTGCCACAGATTCCTGTGTGCAACAAGCACGCAGCCCTTTGCGGGCCTCGCGGCGCGACTTCAGTTCGGCTCCTGGTTTCTCGCGTCTCGCGGACCAACAAATCTTATGTTTCAGTAAGGAGATTTATGAAAACATTGCGCACACTCGCTACGACCTGTGTGGTTTTGCTGGCCGGGCTCGGCATCGTTAGCGCCCAGGACGTAACCAGACCCACGAATGAGCCAACCTTTTCCCGGGATGCCTCTTCTGGCGCCATTCAGACCACCGAGCCGGTCAAGCATATACACGTGATGCGACTGCGCAGCGGCCCTCCTTCCACCGGACAGCTCAGCGTCCCTTTTAGGCGGCGAGCAAGAACGTCGAATACCGCCAAGCCGTTGAACTCCGGCGTCATCAGCTATACCTGCGACCCCAATGTAGCGGCCGCCACGTGCAACTATTTGAACACGATAGTCGCTGGCGATTACAGCAGCACCTTCACCAACGCAAACGCCAACATCTACATTACCTACGGCACTACAGGTCTCGGCCAGAGCCAAGGGTACTTCAATCTCGTTACCTACAGTCAATACCTGGCCGCCCTCACCGCCAATACCAACCAGAACGCAGTCCAAGTTGCAGCCCTATCCGCGCTGAATACTTATGACGCCACTCCCTATGGCAGTGACAACGTCAACCTTTCGGCTGCCCTCGGCACTGCTCTCGGCTTCTCCGGAATGACCGGCACCACGACCGGCGGCGACCCCTGCACCTTGGGTGCCAGCGGATGCTACAACGAGATCATTACCGTTACCAACACTCCGGGAATTTTCTACTACGACAACCTCGGTGGAACCGAGTCTTCGGATGAGTATGACTTCTACGGTGTCGTCGAACACGAAACCGACGAAGTGCTCGGGACCTCCTCGTGTATCGACACACAAGACGGTGGTGTGCTGACCGACGCTTGTGATTACGCTGGCGGTAGCGGTACTCCCTCGGCGGTCGATCTTTTCCGTTATAACAGCGCAGGAGAACTCGCCCTTAATAGCAGCTACCTTGGTTTGGCCGACGCACCCCTGGGCGCGTATTTTTCTTACAACGGCGGAACCACGAACGGCGTGAACGGGGTCGCGAATACTCCGAAGGTCTACAACACTTTGGCCAACGGCGATGACTACGCCGACTTCGTTTCCAGTTCTCCCGATTGCGGGACTGACATAGCCGTTCAGGACGCCGAAGGCTGCCCCGGCGAAGATGCTGGCCTCAGCATCCTCAATGACGGTGGCGGGGAAATCCACATCCTCAATGCGGTTGGATATAACACCCCTGCGACGGAGCAGTCGTGTTCCCCTGGGACCTATTCAAGTACTGGGGACACACCGTGCACGCCTGCCCCGGCGGGATCGTATGTTGCAGGTAGCGGCGCCACATCGCCGACGCCATGCGCCGCGGGCTACTATCAGCCGAACACGGGACAGACATCGTGCCTTGCTGCGCCAGCAGGTACCTTCGTCGCAACTACAGGATCGGCATTTGCGACGGCCTGCCCCGTGGGCTACTATCAGCCGAACACGGGACAGACATCGTGCCTTGCCGCGCCAGCAGGTACCTACGTCGCAACTACAGGATCGGCATTTGCGACGAACTGCGCCGCGGGCTACTATCAGCCGAACACGGGCCAAACGTCCTGCTTGGCTGCTCCCGCGGGTTCCTACGTTTCCACTACTGGCGCGATATCGGCAATGCTATGCTCCCTGGGCAGATATCAGCCGAACACAGGCCAGACCGCATGTCTTTTGGCGCAACCGGGTTCCTACGTTTCCACTACTGGCGCGATATCGGCGACGCTATGCTCCCCGGGCAGCTATCAGCCGAACCCGGGACAGGTCTCGTGCATTGCATCGCCGGCAGGTTCGTACGTCTCCACTAGCGGGGCGACAGCCGCGACGCCATGCGCCGCGGGCAGCTATCAGCCCAGCACAGGACAGGCTTCGTGCCTTGCCGCGCCCGCGGGTTCGTTCGTCGCCGGTAGTGGTGCCGCGGCGGCGACGCCGTGCGCCGCAGGCAGCTATCAGCCGAATACGGGGCAGACCTCGTGCATCCTTGCTGCTATCGGCTACTACGTCGCGAGCCCCGGTCAAACGAGCGAGACCCAATGCCCGGCTGGTGAGACGACGCTTGCCCCCGGAGCTACGTCCTGTGTCGCCGTCAGCCCGGTGACTTTTTCACCGGCCAGCATTGCTTTTGGCGATCTGTACGTTGGCAATAGTGAGGCCTTCCTCGTAACCCTCACGAATACCGGATCGGCGAAAGTACCAATCGGTCCGATTTCCTTCACCGTGACCGAAGGCGACGCATCCCAATTCAGCTACAAGGAGTTCTGCCAGGCTAGTCTGCCTGCGGGGAGGTCGTGTTCAGTCAGGGTTATATTTGCGCCTGACGCAGCTGGATCGGACACGGCCACGCTCAACATTGTGGCTGGTTCATCAACATTGCAGGTCCCCATCACAGCCTCGGGGAGGAACAGAAAGCAATAACCGTTGTTTTGAAAACTAGCAGACTTTCCAGGGCCGGACACCAACATCGTCCGGCCCTTTTTATTGACTGCATGGTTTCTGCTCGGCAGGACCGAAAGACTGTTTCCAGACGCGTCCTGGAGATTCGGCAGGTGCCCTAGCCTGCCTTAAGGTTGTCGAAGTGTGTGGGGGGTATCAAGTATCATTTGGTTGCACCGACCAAGTAAGTTCGCAGCCGAAAGCTGAGCCGAGAACAGAGAAAGCTTCTCTAGCGCATTCCTGCAAAGAGTGGACAATAGTTCCCGTCAAGAAAGGAAACAGCGTGGGAGCTATTCCAACCGCGAAGGCAGGTCTGAAGCTCGTCCCAAAGGCCGCAGCGAATCCCGGTCTCAGGCTGGCTCCAAAGCCCGAGAAAACGGCAAAGAAAACGGCAATAACGGACTCCAAGCCAAAAGTCGGCCTGCGCGCCTGGATGGAGCGTGTGCTCGAGGAGTGCGATCGCGCTGCGGTCGGATTCGAGGCCGATCCCGTGCACGATCTGCGCGTGGCGCTGCGCCGCTGCCGCTCGCTCGCCGATGGATTGATGGCGATGGATCCGCATCCGTCATGGAAGGGAATGAAGAAGGCTGGGCGAAAGCTCTTTCGCGCGCTTGGCGAGCTGCGCGACATGCAGGTGATGCAGGAGTGGATCGAAAAGCTAGGCGATCCAGCCGATCCTGTGGCGGTGAAACTCCTCAATCACGTCCACGCGCGGGAAGCCGAGTGCAAACACCTTGCGCTGAAGGATCTGAACCAATTTGACGGCAAGCGCTGGAGGCAATGGAGCCGGAGTCTTCCGGGGCGCGCTGCGCGGTTGCGGCCGGGGAACGTGGTCTATCTGCACCTGGCGCTGGAGAAGTGGACCGCAGCTTACGATCTGCATAAGCGCGCGATCCGCACACGGTCGCAGGTTGCCCTCCACGAGCTGCGCATCGGAATCAAACGGTTCCGCTATACCGTAGAGAACTTCCTGCCGGACCAACATGCGCGTTGGGGCAAGGATCTCAAGGAGCTTCAGGATCTGCTGGGCGAAGTCCATGACTTGGATGTGCTATGGGCAACGGCGATAGGGATCATGGCCTTTCCGGATGTGGAGAGCCGGAGCCGCTGGCGAGAGAAAGTCAACCGTGAGCGCAGCCGC
>CAWDPB010000094.1:0-34814 GCA_963804075.1 uncultured Acidobacteriaceae bacterium
TTTTCTGCCGCGCGACCGTACACACCCGCATCACTGCAACGGTGTGCACTTCAAAGGAAAGATTTCGGTAAGAAGACGAAAAAAGACTGCTCCGACAGGGCTTTCCTCGGGCCAAAGCAAAGGGTCCTGACCTCCTCCGGGGGAGCCGCCAGCCCAGCGCGCACACTGAGACCTGCGGCACAGTTGGCAGCCTTTTTACGTCAACGGCTCGACATTGTCAAGCGAATAAATCGGCGCTTCCGGCGCTGGGCGCGGCATCCCAAACTTCTTGCAGGAATCGTGAATTCCCGTGAGCGGCGCCCCTTCTCGCGCAGTCCTGATTCTTCCCGTGAAACGCACTCCGAAGAGTCGGCGATTTTAGTCCCGAGCCTTTCCGCGCTCAACCCTCCAAAGCGCCTTTCATCTCCCCGCACTCGATTCATCACAAATTCAATGTGACTCGCGTCCTAGACAACGCAAAAGAATAAAGAAAAAATTGACTGGCACTGTGACCGGAATCGAGCGCCGGCGCCAACGCAAAATCCGCCGGCAGCGCTCGCGCGGCAGGGGTGGGAAAATAGTAGTGTGGGGAATGAAAGTACGGCAAAATTCATTCCAACTAATGTGTAATCAAGACTTTACTGATAACTCATTGCGAATCAAGACTTTGAAAAAAATTGTCGCCAAAGTCTTGATTCCAATAGACCGGGGGGAGGGGGGGTACCCCCAAAGGCATTCGTACCCATCGACAAAACGCCCCGCTCCTTCTTTCGAAGAGCGGGGGCGTTTTTTAGCATCGGTCTGGACCGCAGGTTCGCGGGCCGCTATGGTACGGAGTAGACCACTCCATCCGACAACAAGCCGTCCTGAGTGGTTGCACCGTACAACTCTGAGGGTGAAATCGCGGGATCGAAAACCACTCCTCCCCACGGATTGGCCCCGTCGCCGAAGCCGCCGGCAAAAGGCCACAACGTGGTCACAGCTGCGTAGGGCGGACTCGACGCAAACACTTCGCCAAACCCGACGCCACCGAGATCGGTTGTGCCGTACACATTGTTCGCGCTGTCCAGCGTTAACCCGGCGAGCGGGATAGCGCCGTCCGCGCAGAAGGCCACGGAACAAAAACTGTAGGGCGCGGATTCAGTGAGGTAGAGGGGACCCGGCATTTCAAAGATTGTGCCGTGACCGTAAACGCCGCCATAGGCGGTCGTTCCAAGCAGGTTGCCGGCCGCGGTCGAGTCGAAGACAACATTGGAATACGGATTCCCGCCGTCTGGGCAACCCAGCAGATTACAGAAGTCGTACAGAATCGTTTCCGTGTACGGGCTGTTCTTCAGTTTGAAGACGACGCCCGCATTGCCAGTCCCACCGCCACTGGCGACGCCGCCGCGCAGAGTGGTGCCGTAGAAGTAGGGAATCGAAAAGATCGAATTGCAGCACAGTGCGCCGTACGGATTCGCTCCATCCGCGCCGCCTTTGAAGCGGTGCATGATGGTTTCCGTCCAGGTCGTGAAGGTAGCGTTGTGCTTCAGCACGAAGGCCGTGCCGCAGTACCAGTTCGCGGTGCCGATGAGACACGTGCCCAAAGCGCCACCATACACAGTCGTCCCATAGAGTTCGTTGGCTTTGTCCGTGATCACTCCAGCGTAGGGATACGCTCCGTCTTTCAGGCCGGTGAAGGCATGCAGCACGGTTTCCGTCCAGGTTGCCCCGCCGCAGCCGCCAACGCTGCCTGGTGCACAGAGTTCGAACACCGTTCCGCATCCTTGATTGCCGCCGCAAACGGTTCCCGAGGTACTCACGCCACCATAGTAGGTGGTTCCATAGAGAGTGAAGGCGCGCCCCGCATAGTTCCCACCAAAGATCAGAGTGCCAATTGGAGTCGATCCATCCGTGCCGGGTACTCCCTTGAAGCTGTAGAGCACAAATTCCGTCCAGCTCGCCGCTCCTGCTGTGCAGGGAGGAACGTCCAGGGAGGTGGTTGGCAGCGGAGCGCACATCACGTACACGGTGCCGTAGCCATAGGTGCCCCCATCCATGGTTGTTCCATAGAGGTTGCCGTACTTGTCGGGAACCAGAGAATCGGCCCCCTGCGCGCCGTCGGGCGTTCCAGCAAAGTTGTGGAGAATGGTGTCGGCGGCGTTTGCGCCGGTGGCCATCAGGGTCAGGCAGAAGACGAGCGCCAGCGCGAAGCGGAATGATCCCCGCTTCGACCAGCTCGCCGCGCAACCACATAAAGTGATCGGTTTCGACAGCATATTGCGTTGTTCCGACTTGCGGTTTTTCATATTGATCTCCTTGAATTTTTTGTTTTCCTGGGGCCCCTATGCGGTTGCGCACTGACATCCGAATAGCAACTTGCCGTCACAACCCTGAGAACAGCCAGGGAGAAATAGTCACGACTTTCCAGCGCCACGTTTTGGTGGAACTGGAGAGTCCGGATCGCGTTGGGGCCTGAAACCGTTGTCCAGCCGCCTTGCGAATCCGCTCTCACCTACTAACAACGAGAAGGAAACGAGAATTGGCTCAATTTGGTGATCTTTTTTTGCAGCTTCAAACAAGCTCAAATAGGTGTTTCCGAAATTCTTATATTGGCGTATGCTGCGCTGGGGTCGGTCCATCCGAGCACTTCTTTACAAGGGGAACATCATGGCGTTTCCACGTTTTCTCCAGAGACTATTGACGACGATTGTGCTTTTGCCTGCCTTTTTCGCCTATGCTGGGGCTTCGGAGATTGTCCTTCACACTTTTGCCGGGGCTCCAGACGACGGAGCCAACCCAGCAGGCGGCCTAATTGCGGACGGCGCCGCTAACCTGTATGGCACCACTCCCGCAGGCGGGACATTTGGTGCAGGAACGGTATATATGCTGCCGGCTGTTACCGGAACCACGGATATCGTTCTCTACAATTTCACCGGCGGGACGGATGGTGGAACTCCGCTTTCCACACTCGTGATGGACTCATCAGGAAATCTTTGGGGTACCACCGAGCATGGGGGCAACGTGTCTTCCTGCACGAGCGGTTGCGGCGTGGTTTTTGAGCTAACCCCGGTTGGCGGCGGAGCATACACGGAGACGGTCGTTTACACCTTTTCGGGGTTGTCGGATGGTGGATTGCCGAAGGCTGGGTTGACGATGGATTCCTCCGGAAATCTCTACGGCACCGCGTCATGCGGCGGGAGTGGCAGTTGCGCGAGCGGAGGCGGGTACGGCGTGGTCTTTGCGATCAGCTCCGGAGCGTTCAGTGTTCTACACACTTTCACCAGCACTGCCGACGGCGCAACGCCGGTAGCTCCAGTGATCATCAATGGAACGGTACTTTACGGTACGACGAAATTCGGAGGCGGAGCCGGCACCTGTTCCAGCACGGGTTGTGGCGTCGTCTTCGCACTGAGCCTGACGACAGGGAGTATCACGATACAGCATCCATTCTCTGGCGGAACCGATGGCGGCGAACCGCTTGGTTCAGTTGTGCTGAACCCAGCAACCGGCATCTTGTACGGGACTGCGTCGTGCGGCGGCATGACTACTATTTGTTCGCAGCGGAACCGGCGGCAGTGGGAATGGTGTTGTTTTCAAGGTAGGCTCGACGGGCACATCCTTCAGCGTTCTGCATAAGTTTAACGGCGCAAATGGAGCCAACCCGGCCGCCGGGCTGGTGTTCAACAGCGCCAAGAGTTATCTGTATGGAACAACGGAATTCGGAGGCGTGACTACGGGAAGCTGCGCCCCGGCCGGTTGCGGCGTCGTCTTCAAAATGAAGCTGACCGGGAGCGAGACCGTGCTTTATAAATTTGCTGGCGGCAAACACGGCGCTAACCCAGTTGCGGGTGTCGTACTGGCCCCAGGGGTGGATGACGACAAGCAATCCCCTCCTCCACAGAGAGGTGGGTGTACCGGTGCGTGCGGCGTCACAACGTCCGATGGCAACTCATCCGATGACGGAGTAGGCTTCCAGACTTCGACGTAGGATTTCTTTGCCGAATCGGATGAATCTCCGGACGCGCTTTTGTCCCGAGGTCCGTCATGAGCATTGCCCCGTTTTCCCGGAGCGCAATTGGCAGCCTTACTTCAATCGGGCCATCTCGATTTTCGCCTGGTGATAGATGGGATTTGCCGGATCGGCATCACGCCAGAGGTCCAAGAATTTGCGATATGCGGCTAATGCATCGGGGCGGTCGCCCGCTCCGGCATGGACGCGGCCGAGCTGAAGCCATACCATCGCGGCCAGCGGCGAGTTCCAAACCAAACCTCGATGATCCACGATCTTCTGGAATTCCACGGTTGCATGAGACCAGTCCCGGTTGGGAGATAGGCTAACCCACGTAAATAAGCAGGATAGAGCGTTGCACCAGCGGAGAACGGGGGTGTTGCGCCGCCGAACTCATAGGGTATCGTTGCCTGAAGGTACTCAATGGCGCGATCCGGTTCCCTTCGGCTGATGGCGATCGCTGCACGCACACTCGGCAGCCAGTAGCTTCTTAGCAGAGTATCTTCCGGGAAATTCTTCTCGAGCGTTCCCGCAATTCGTTCTGCCGAAGCGATCTCACCTGCACGAGCCAAAGCCATCGCCGCGGCGATCTGGACCTGTTTTGTCGATGCCAGCTTCAGCGAGGCCAACGCCGAGTATTGAGCTTGCATTCGGTTGCCAAACTCCGCCTCGCGCATGGCGTCATCCGCCTGCCAGCCGGCGGCCGCTTCGCGCCCGTCGCCGTGAATGGCCGACTCCACCGCTCTTCGGGAATAGGAACGGGCGTTGGCCAGCCGACCACGAAAGGCTTCTGTGTCGGATTGGCTTGCGAGCAACGCGTCTTCCATGCCCGGCTTTCCTATCGATTGATTCACCAGCCGCAACATTTCGGCGTCGTCGCCCCGCAGAAATGCTAGCTCGTATTTATCCAATAGCATGGATTCGTCCAGATTGTTCTTCTTGGCGTCTTCCAGAACTGCGCTGGCTTCGTCCAGCCGATCCAAGCTGATGTAGTCGTCCACCAGATTCCCATACAATCGGGCCGTTGCCGCATGGAGTTGCGATCCTTGAAGGTCGTCTTTGAGGGCCTCGTCAAAGCGGCCGAGCGATGCGTCAACCAGATCCAGATTGACATAGGGCGCAAGCGAGCGTGGGTAGGCCTGCTTCCAGGCGTTCAGTACCTGTGCCTGCTTTTCCAGCTGCCCGGTCGCGCGGTAGTAGCTCGAATCAATCGCAAATCTTTCCCATTCGGAGACTCTATCGCGGAGCGCATAGGCTTTGCGGGCGCATTCCATCGACAGAGAATATTCGTTGAGGTTGGCATAGACTTCGCTCAGATCGGCATAGGCCTGGGCAAAGTTAGGATCGAGTTCGATTGCTTTCTGGAAAAGCGGAATCGCCGGAGCTTCTCCCTGGGATCGGAACACACGGTTAGCAGCGCTATATGCCTGCAAGGCCTCGATCGAAGATGTCGTCGCCTGCTCCAGCGGCGTGTCGTTCTTTCTGACTGAATCCAGTGATTCTCCCAATTTGCCGCGCATGCGTTTGCCCAACTCATGCAGTTGAGCCAAGACCTTCTCGCGCCGATCCGCTTCTCCTTGTTCCTCATCCAACAAGTCCAGGCTTTGGCAATTTACGGCCTTAAGCGTAATGACATAGTGGCTGCCGAGACCGGAGATTGAACCGTAAAGCGCGGCCTTGCTGCCCGATCGCAAGCATACTTCCCTTGCCACCTCCGGAGAAAGACGCTGGTTCGCGGGCCGCACCATCTGCCGTAATTGTTCTCTTACTTTTTCGTCCGAGAGTATGTTGAGGAAAGGCGACTGGCGTAAGTCGACAGCCAGGCCTTCTTTGAGCGCATCGTCAAATACCGGCTCGCTCGTGTTGTTGGTGAAATCGGCAAGCACGATCGTATCCTTCTCCGTCAACGCGGGCTGTTTCCCCGTGATAAGGAAATGGCGCGTCGCTACGGCACCCAAAATCGCGATTGCCAGAATCAGCGGCAGCGCCCATTGCATCGTCGAGGCTGTAACCCAAGCCCAAGGCCTTTGGCGGCCAACACTTTCCGAAGAACCGATCGCCGCTACCCCCGACTCCGAGTGCCGCGAGAGCTGCCGTAGTTCCTCATACATCTCCCCAGAATCCCTATAGCGGATTGCAGGGTCTTTTTCCAGGGCGCGCAGGATGACGCGTTCCAGCGCTGGAGGAACTTCGGGATTCAAGCTGCCAGGGGCGGCTGGAGTGCGATTCATGATCGCCTCCCATATCACCCCCGGAGTGTCTCCCTGAAACGGCCGGATTCCAGACGCCATTTCATAAATCACAATGCCGAGGGAAAAAACGTCGGACTGCGGGCCGGCCTCTTGCCCTCTAACCTGTTCCGGCGACATATATGCTGTGGTACCGAGCATTGTGCCGGGTGCCGTCAAGTGTGCCTCGGGAATGTTCTCTCCCGATCCCGGTCTTCGGAATGCCTCGGTAGCTTTGGCTAATCCAAAATCGAGGATCTTGACTTGTCTATATTGAGTAAGGAACAGGTTCTCAGGCTTGATGTCGCGGTGAACGATGCCCTTTTTGTGCGCGGCGGCGAGACCGCTCGCGGTCTGCAACGCATACTCCTGTATGTCTGCAATTTGCAAACGACCGCGCTGCAACTCTTCTCTTAGGGTCCGCCCCTCGAGCAATTCGGAAACAACGTAAAGCAGATTTTCGTGATGATCCAGCCTGTGAACATAAAGAATGTTGGGATGGCTGAGCGCGGCGGCTGCGCGCGCTTCCTGTTCCAGACGGAACAGCCGCAGAGGGTCCGACGATAGCGCAGGCGGCAGAACTTTGATTGCAACGGCGAGCCCCAGCGTAGTGTCGACAGCACGGTAGACCTCACCCATTCCTCCGGTGCCGATCAAAGCTTCGATCTGGTAGATTCCCAGCTTGTCGCCCACAGCCAAGCCCTGAGAAACGGCAGCGGGCTGCTCCAGCCATGAACCACCCTTCTCATACGCATCCAGCAGCGATTGCACTTCCTGCATCAGGCTGGCATCGCCGGAGCAAGCGGTCAATAAGAAGGCAGGTCGTTGGGCAGGATCGAGTTCAAGCGCGCCGGAGAGAATCTGTTTCACCTCGCTCCAGCGTTTAGCCAGCATCTTTCGCGACCTCTTCTTAGATGGAAAGCTGATTGAGGAGCCAGGCCTTGGCAGTGATCCACTCGCGCTTTACCGTGGCCGGCGAGATGTCCAGAGCTTCCGAAGTTTCCTCAATGGACAAGCCACCGAAAAATCGCATTTCGACGATTTGGCTTTGCCGTCTATCGAGCCTTTCCAACTGCAGCAAAGCGTCATCCAGAGCGGCAATGTCCATGGCCGGCTTACTCGCTGGGCGGCCGATCCCCTCATCGAGACTCAAGAGAACACCGTCTCGTTTCCCGGTCTTTCGCCCGCGGGCATGGTCCACCAGAACCTGCCGCATCAGATGCGACATGACACAGAGAAAATGCGTACGGCCGTTCCAGCGCAAATTCCGCAGATTGGGGATCTTCAAATACAGCTCATTGACCAAGGCCCGACTCTCCAGGCTCGGGGTATGGTCCTGATGCTGAAGATGGCGATGCGCGATGAGACGAAGCTCTTCATAAACAAGCGGCATGAGCGCGTCAACCGCCTTTTGGTCCCCTCCCTGCCAGTGGGCAAGCAGTTCGCTAACCTGATGAGTCGATTCGGTCAAGCTCCAGATCCCCGCTCCAGTTGCGACATCGAAGAAAACTACTATCCGGGCCGGTTTAAGTCAACGCCGCTCCGGGCTGCCGAAGTTAGTTTGTTTCGTAGCTTACAGGGCGGATGTTGGCCGGACTATTGCAGCTTTGCGTACTCCACGTTGGCTTGTTTCAGAATAGGGATGTCGGGATCGGCGTCTTTCCAGAGATCGAGAAACCTTTTGTAAGCGCCGAGAGCGCGCACACGGGCAGCATCGGCATCGGCTCCCCGCGCCGTTTTCGCCTCCATGGCGTTGGCTCGAGCCACTCCCAAGTGCGCCAACGCTCCCGTCCAGCAGTTCCACACCATGCCGTTGTGGTCGAGAATCTTCTGAAACTCCACCGCAGCGGCGCTGCCCTGGCCAGCGGCCAGGTAGGCCTCGCCCCGAACATAAGCAGGATAAAGACAGGAAGCGTTAACCAGAAACTGTATTTGTCCCAACTCGACAGGTGTCGCTGCTTGCAGAGCATTCAGCGCGGCAACCGGGTCTTTTCGATCGCCATTCAATGCCATCTGCGCCTGAATCGTAGGCAGCCAAATCTGCTGCATCTGCGTATCCAGCGGGAAACGCTTCGCTAATTCTTCAACTAACGACTTGGCTCGCAAAGTATCCGTATGTCCCGCCATGGCAAACGCAAGCGCAGCTTCGCCCTCGGCGCCCTGGCTGGTGGGGGCAAGTTTCAGAGCCGCAATCGCCTGCTTGCTGGCTTCCGCGGGATATCCGAACGCCGCCTCTCGCTGCGCGGCGATCGCCTGCCACACTGCGCCACTCTCCTTGCTGTCCGCCTTGACTGCGGACTCGACCGCCTGCTTGCTCAACTCCCGCGCCCGGCGCAGATGGCCCGCATAGGCTTCGCTGTCGGAGGAGACCGCAAGTATCTGATTCTCGAAATCGGGCTTATCCGCAAACCACTTTTGCTGCTCCGCCATGCCCGGGGCATCCCCGCCGAAGAAGGCAAGGATGTAGAGACCAACGTGAAATATCTCGTCGTCAATGCCGCGCGCTTGCGCCGCGCGAATGACCTCGCGTGCCTCGTCGAGGCGCTGTAGGCATAGCAAATCCATGAGCAGGTTGTCGGAAGCATCGGAGCGTTCCGGAGCCCGGCGCAGGCCTTCCTTCGTGATCTCCGCCGCTTTCTCGTACTGGCCCTGGGAGGCGTATGCGAGACCTAGATTACTGAACGCTCCGATGATTCGGGGGTAGGTCGCAATTTCCTTCTCCAGCACGGCAGCCGATTTATCCAGTTCTCCGGTGACCACCGAGTAGTAGTCACCCTCGATCAACAATCTCTCCCGTTCGCTGGCATGGTCCCGCAACTCGAATGCCTTGGCGTAATATTCGCGTGATCGCTCCAGTTCAAGCAGACTGAAGTAGTCGCTGCCCAACTGCCGGTAAGCGCTGGCGAAATTCGGGTCAAGCTGGATGGCGCGCAGGTGATAGGGCAGCGCTGCCGGTGGCCCTTTCTCGTTATAGGCGTCGAGTCCCAGGCTGTAGGCTTTCAGGGCTTCCAGCGAAGAAGTGGTGGCGTCGGCCAGCGAAACGTCGTATTTCTGCACTGTGGCCAGCGATTCGCCCAGCTCAGTGCGCAGTTTCGACGCCGCGCCTCCCAGCCCATCCAGCACCTTTGCTTTTGATGACGCCGTCGCCTGTTCCTGCGCCAGTGTTTCCCCGCTATCGCAATTGACCGCCTTCAACCCGATCACATAATCGCTGCCCAGGATGGCGATTGCTCCGGCAATGTACGCCTTGCTGCCCGTCCGCCGGCAAAGCTCGCGAGCCACCTCGGGAGTGAGTTTCGTGCCCGGCGGAACGGCCATTCTTTGCAAGGTTTTCGCGGCCTCGCGGCTGGAGAGCGCATTCAGAAACGGCGACTGGCTCAGCGAAACGCTCAATGCCGTCTTCAGCGAGTCGTCGAATGCCGCATCGCCGGTGCTGTTGGCGAAATCCGCGAGAACGATTGTGTCTTTGTCAGAGAGACGGTCGGTTTGCCGATGAAATCGCGAGTAGACGTAGAAGTAGGAAAGCCCGCCTCCGATCAAAGCGGCAAGAATCAAGGTCGCCACAATGAGCGGCAGCCCGGCTTTCCTTTCTGCCGCGTTCGGCGTTGCCCGCCAGGCCTCCGATATTTTCGCGACGGCCGCTGGCCCCGAGATATCCGCGGGAACGCTTCCGCTGTCGGTGTCGCGCTTCAGGCGCTGCAGGTCGGCGCGTATCTCCGAGGCATGCTGGTATCGAAGAGCGCAGTCTTTCTCCAGCGCTTTCCCGATGATTTCTTCGAGCTGAAGGGGAAGTTGCGGATTCCAGTGGCTGGGTAATTCCGGTTTCTCGTGGAGAATGGCGCCAAAGGTCGCGCCGGTGGTTGCTCTGTCGAATGGAAGGTGGCCGCTGGCCATCTCGTAGAGAGTCGCACCGAAAGAAAACAAATCGGTGCGCGCATCGAGCGGGCTGCCCGCAACCTGTTCGGGCGACATATAGCCCACCGTGCCCAGAGTGGTGTTTCCCACCGTGAGATCCTTGTCCGCGATGGTGTCATCATCCGATCCCGAATCGGATTCCTGCCTGTTTCCCGGGTCGGTTCTTTTCGCGAGGCCGAAATCGAGAACTTTGGCGTGTCCTCGCTTGGTCACAAAAATATTCGCGGCCTTTATGTCGCGATGAATAATTCCAGCCGCATGGGCGGCATCGAGGGCATCGGCAATCTCGATCGAGAGCGAGAGGAGCGCATCGATTTCCATGGGACGCCCTCCGATGCGGTACTTCAGCATCATGCCGTCCAGAAACTCCATGGCAATGAACGCGCGGCCGTCCTGCTCGCCAATGTCGTAAATCGTACAGATGTTAGGATGATTCAAGGCAGAGGCGGCCTGAGCTTCCCGCCGAAATCGGGTGAGAACACCGGGGTCGCGGGCGACGTTTTCGGGCAGAAACTTCAGAGCGACAAAACGTTGCAGGCGCGTGTCTTCCGCTTTGTACACCACGCCCATCCCGCCGCCGCCGAGTTTCTCGACTATGCGGTAGTGCGAGATCGTTTCGCCGATCATCTGCAAGACATGCTATGGCGGAAGCGAAGTCAAGTCAATGAAAGCCGTGGAGTTGCCTGCTGTGGATCGAGTTGCTATCGCGCAGGTTTATGCCGAGCCGTCCATACAACGGAATTCCACACTTTACAACCAGAAGTGCCTTTGCTTTCCAAGCACAACTTCGCGGGACAAAAACCGCCGTGCGTCACACTCACCTCCCTTGTTGACTTCAAGTCATTATTGCAAGCTGGCGGAAAGGGACGCTTCCGGCCGATCATTGAGCGCAAAACCTGGAGCGAGCGCCGAAAACGTGCCCAGAGTCGCAGCGAGCGTGGAATAACTAGAAAAGAAAGCTCCCTCCCGATAAAGTAGACAAGGTGAGCCGCGTCCAGACCCTCGCGAAAGCACGTGCCCAGAGCCGCAAGAGGCCGGAACCGAGAGCACCCCGCGAGACAGGGGCATTCCTTGCAGGCACGAAGCTGAATGTCGTCCTCTGCGTTCTTTTGGGGGTTGCGACCATCGCGCTCTACAGCCCGGTGATCGGGTATCAATTCGTCCAATGGGATGATGATCTTTACGTCACGGCCAATCCCCACATTCGTGGGGGCCTCGACTGGAGCACGATTCATTGGGCCTTCACCTCCACCGAGACCGCCGGATACTGGCTTCCCGTGACTTGGCTCTCGCATGCCTTCGACGTTCAACTCTTTGCGCTGAATCCCGCTGGGCATCATCTCGACAACGCCATAATCCACGCCCTCAATGCCGCACTTCTGTTTCTGCTCTTGGCCTGGGTAACCAGGCGAGTGGCTCCAAGTCTGCTTGTAGCTGTCTTGTTCGCGGTTCATCCGATCAACGTGGAATCGGTGGCCTGGGTTGCAGAGCGCAAGAACGTGCTCAGCACGCTGTTTTTCATTCTGTCAATCATTGCCTATGCGTGGTATGCGCTAAAACCGGATTGGCGCCGCTATCTGCTCGTGGCATTTCTGTTTGCCGCCGGACTGGCGGCCAAGCCCATGGTCGTCACCCTGCCTTTTGTCCTGCTGCTGCTGGATTACTGGCCGCTCGGCCGAGTACTGCCGGAAGAAGTCGACAGCCCGTCGGCGGCAAACGCCAACCCGCGCGTACCGTTCACGAAGCTCCTCCTGGAGAAAATCCCTCTGCTCGGTCTTTCGGCCGCCAGCGCCGTGATAACGGTCGTCACGCAGCGACCAGCCGAGAACATGCTCCCGCGGCTTCCACTCGGCCTGCGAATCGACAATGCTGTCGTATCCTACGGACTGTATCTCTGGAAGATGGTCTGGCCAGTGCATCTGGCCGCATTCTACCCGCATCCGTTGAACGCGCTGCCGATCTGGCTGGTGATCCTTTGCGGGGCTGTTCTAGTCGCGATCTCAGCGCTGGTCATCGTCTTTCGCCGCCGGCGCTATTTGTCGGTCGGCTGGTTCTGGTTCCTGGGCACGATGGTTCCGGTCATCGGCGTGCTGCAATCCGGAGAACAGGCCATGGCAGACCGCTTTGCCTACGTTCCGCTTATCGGGATTTTTGTCATGATCGCCTGGAGCCTCGACGATTGGGCGGAAGAGAAAAGTCTGACCATGGCGTGGCGGCTTGTCCCGGCATTGTGTGTGTTGGCCGTGCTCGCATTCGTCACTTCCCGCCAGATGAGTTTCTGGGAGAGCGGATACGCCTTGTGGAAACACACAGTGGAAGTGAATGACCGAAATGCCGTTGCCCAAGAAGCCTTAGGGACTGCGCTGCTCTATCCTCCTTTGGGGATGACACCGCACGATCTGGAAAGCTTTGCTTCCGACCAGAAGCGGATGGATGCCGTCCGCCGTCACTATGAGCGTGCCCTGGAACTGCGCCGCCAAATGCTGCACCAGAATCCGGACTTTCGCTCCTTGGCCAAGGTTCTGGACAATCTGGGTGCTTTGGACGGAATCCAGAATCGTCTCGACGACGCCCGCCAGCACCTGCAGGACGCTCTCGAAATCTACCGCCAACTGGCGCAGCAGGATCCCGCCGTCTTGCCCGCGGTCGCCTCCGCTCTGGACAACCTCGGCAACGTTGACAGCTTCCAGAACCGGCTGGACGACGCCCGCCGACACGATGGAGAAGCACTGCAGATTTATCGCGGGCTCGCGCAGCACTCCCCGGACGAATACCTCGCGGTTCTGGCCAGGACACTGAGCAAAGTGGGCAACGAGGCAAAACTCCAAAACCGGACGGGAGAAGCTTGCGACCGCTATGAAGAAGCCTTGAATACTTACCGCCAGCTGATGCCGCAGGATCCCGGTACATACCAACCGCAGATGGTCGAGATCGTGATGAATTTAGGCTTCCTGGAAAGGTCGCAGAAGCAGACAGAGAAGGCTTACTCGCACTTCCAGGAGGCTTTGGAAATCGAGCGTCGGCTGGCGCAGCAAGACCCTGGCAAATACTTGCCCGAGTTGGTCGGCAAAGCGCTCAACCTTGGGAACTTCGCCATGGAGCAAAACCGCTTGGAGGACGCCCGTCCGCCGTATGAGGAAGCAGTCAAGATTTATCGGCAGTTGGCGCAGCAGAATCCGGGGGCATACCTGCCTGATTTGGCAGGGACACTGACAAACCTGGGGATACTGGATGGACTTCAGAAACGAGCCGAAGAATCCCGCGCTGACTACACCGAGGCGCTCACCATCTACCGAAGGCTCGCCCAGGGCGACCCGGCGAGATATTCGGGCGACGCGGCCAGAGTTGGCGCGAGCCTGCAAAAACTGAATGCGATCGGTGCGCTTCCGGCGGGACGGACGAAATGAGCCGCGCCCAAACCCTCGCGAAAGCACGTGCCCAGAGCCGCAAGCGGCCGGAACCGAAAGCGCCCCGCGAAACTGGGGCATTCCTGGCGGGCAAGAACCTGAATATCGTTCTCTGCGTTCTGCTCGCAACCGCGACCATCGCGCTCTACAGCCCAGTCTTCGGGTATGGGTTTGTCATTCTGGATGATCAGGAATACGTTACAGGAAATCCACACGTTCAAAATGGACTGGCGTGGAGCACGATCAAGTGGGCCTTCACCTCCACAGAGACAGCGGCGTACTGGCATCCCCTGACATGGTTGTCGCATGCGCTCGACTATCAACTCTTCGCCTTGGACCCAGCTGGCCATCACTTCCACAACGTGCTGATCCATGCTCTCAATGCGGTGCTGTTGTTTCTGCTGCTCCAGTGGGTTACCAGGCGCGTGGCGCCGAGTCTGCTGGTAGCGGCGCTGTTTGCCGTGCATCCGCTCAATGTGGAGTCGGTGGCATGGGTAGCGGAGCGGAAAAACGTGCTGAGCACCTTGTTCTTTTTACTGGCGATCGGAGCTTATGTGAGGTATGTCCGAAAGCCAGATTGGCATCGCTATCTGCTTGTAGCGGCGCTGTTCGCCGCCGGATTGATGGCCAAGCCAATGGTGACGACGCTACCCTTTGTCCTGTTGCTGCTGGATTATTGGCCGCTGAATAGGACAACGCTGGATGAAACGGAGGACGATCCAGCGGCGGTAAACGGCGTTCACAAAGTGGGGCTGTGGAGGCTCGCGCTGGAAAAAGTGCCCCTGCTTTTGCTTTCGGCGGCGAGCGCACGGATCACACTGATCGCGCAGGGGCGCGTGGAATTCGCCTCCGCAGAGCTTCCCTTCGGCCTACGAGTCGAGAACGCGGTCGTGTCGTACGGGCTATACCTTTGGAAAATGCTTTGGCCAGCGAGGCTAGCCGCATTTTATCCCCATCCCCGAAACACGCTGCCGATGTGGCAAGTAATCTTCTCGGCGCTCATCCTGATCGCAGTCACGGCCTTGGTAATAGTATTTCGCCGTAAACGCTACTTGCCGGTTGGATGGTTCTGGTACCTGGGTACACTGGTCCCCGTCATTGGGTTGGTGCAGGTGTGGAAACAGGCAATGGCCGATCGCTTTGCCTATATCCCGCTGATCGGGATCTTCATCATGATTGCGTGGGGCCTTGACGATTGGGCGGAGGCGAAAAGAATCAGCAAAGCCTGGCGGGTAATTCCGGCCTTGTGCGTATTGATGGCGTTGTGCATCGTCACGTCCCGGCAGATAACTTATTGGGAAAGTCAGTACGACCTGTGGTCGCGCTCATTGGCGGTTGCGGAAAATCCTTTTGCACATAATGCCCTTGCTTCTGCGCTCATAGTTCCTGGCGCGGCAATGTCGCCCCGTGACTTGGAGAACTTCGATACAGACCAGAAGCGGTTGGACGAAGCCCGCCGTCACTTCGAGCGGGTTTTGGAACAATGCCGGCAACAGGCGCAATGGGGCCCGGATGTATGTCTGCCGGAGATGGCCACGGCGCTGAGTAACCTGGGGGTCATGGATCGAAGCCAGAACCGGCCCGAGGAGACGCTACGCGAGGACTATGAGGAAGCCTTGAAGATTGACCGGCAGCTGGATCGGCGAGACCCACTGGGCAGGTATCGTTCCTATCTGGCGGGGACCTTGCTTAACCTGGCGGGTCTGGATTTACTCCAGAACCGTATAGACGAAAGCCGCCAGCACTATGAGGAGGCGTTGCAGACTTACCGTCAACTGGCGCAGCAAGACCCAGGCTCTTACCTGCCGGATATGGCTGGAATACTGGCGAACTTGGGGGCGTTGGAAAGGTCGCAGAAGCGAATGGACCAGGCCGAATTGCACTTCGAGGAGGCCTTGGAGATTGACCGGCGACTGGCGCAGCAAGACCCAGGGAAGTACCTGCCGGATCTGGCGAATCGACTGCTCAACCTGGGGAACTTTGACACAGAGCGGAACCGGATAGCCGAAGCCCGCCCGCGCTATGAGGAGGCTCTTGATATCTACCGCCAACTGGCGCAACGAGTACCGGACATGTATCTGGCGGATGTGGCCGGAACACTGGACAACCTGGCGATTTTGGATGAAAACCAGAACCGGGTCGAAGATGCCCATGCGCACTACCAGGAGTCTTTGACGCTCTTCCGGAAGCTCGCCCAGGGCAACCCGGTAAGGTATGCCAGCGAGGTTGCGCGAGTGGAAGCGAGCTTGGAAAAACTGGATAGGAAAGGCCGCTCCCGATAAGGTAGACGAAATGAGCCGTTCTAGAACTCCAGCGAAAACACGCTCCCAAGCTCGCATCAACTCGAACCGAGCCGCATCTGCGAGAAACGGCCCATTCTTCGCCGGCGGAAGGCTGAACGCCGTTCTTTCTGTTCTGCTCGCAGTTGCGACGATCGCTCTCTATAGCCCAGTTGTTGGGCACGCATTTGTCGTCTACGACGATGAAGAATACGTTACCAAGAACCCCCATATCCAAGGGGGACTTGCGTGGAGCACGGTCAAGTGGGCATTCACGTCCACCAGGACGGCCACGAATTGGCATCCCCTGACCTGGCTGTCGCATGCCCTCGACTATCAGCTCTTTGGGCTGCATCCTGCGGGCCATCATTTCGACAGTGTGTTGATCCATGCTCTGAATGTAGTGCTGTTATTTCTGCTGCTGGAGTGGGTTACAAAGCGCGTGGGGCCTAGCCTGCTGGTAGCGGCTCTGTTCGCCGTGCATCCTCTCAATGTCGAGTCGGTAGCGTGGGTGGCCGAACGCAAGAATGTACTCAGCACTCTGTTTTTCTTCCTGGCGATCGGCGCTTATGCGTGGTACTCCCGAAAACCAGGGTGGCGACGCTATGTGCTGGTGACGGCTTTGTTTGCTGCGGGACTGATGGCCAAGCCGATGGTCATCACGCTGCCGTTTGTATTGTTGTTGCTGGATTATTGGCCGCTCGGGAGAACGGCGGGCAGTCCCCCTTCCGCTGTGGGAGCGCCGCAACTGGCAGGATCGAGGCTGCTGCTGGAGAAAATCCCTTTGCTCATTCTTTCGGCCACCAGCGCATGGATCACTCTTGTCGCGCAGCGGACTGCGGAGCGTACCTTCGAAGAGTTCCCGCTTGCCATTCGAGTCGAGAATGCGGTGGTGTCCTATGCCCTGTACCTGTGGAAGATGCTCTGGCCGGAGCGGCTTGCGTTCTATCCCCATCCCGCGATTGCTCTCCCGGCATGGCAATGGATTCTATCCGCGTTGCTTTTGATAAGTGTCACCACGCTCGTAGTTGTCTTTCGCCGCAAGCGCTACCTGCCGGTTGGATGGTTTTGGTTTCTGGGTACTTTGATTCCAGTCATTGGCTTGGTGCAGGTCGGAGAAGCCAGCATGGCCGATCGCTACGCCTATATTCCGCTGATCGGAATCTTCGTAATGATCGCTTGGGGCCTTGAGGATTGGGCCAAGACGAAGGGAGTCCGCACGGTTTGGCCGTTGCTCCCGGCATTGTGCGTGCTGACAGCGCTCGGCTTCGTCACTTACTGCCAAATGAGCTATTGGGAGAGCGATTACGACTTGTGGTCGCACACAGCAGCGGTCGCGGAAAGTCCCTTTGCACATAACGCCGTGGGGGGGGACCTGTTGGCTCCCGACCTGGCCATGAGTCGGCATGACCGGGAGAGGTTTAGTACCACGAAAGAGCGTCTGGATGAAGCGCGACTACATTTCGAACGGGCTTTGGAACTTCGCCGTCCCTTGGCGCAGCGAAATCCAAGTGTACATCTGCAGGAGCTGGCCACGACCTTGACCAGCCTTGGGACCGTGGATCAACTGCAGAATCGGACAGACGAAGCCCGCGAGCTCTATGAGGAAGCCTTGAAGATTCGTCGTCAACTCGCGGAGCAGAGTCCGGACGCGTACCTGCCAGACGTTGCCACGACGTTGATCAGCCTCGGGACTCTGGATCGACATCAGAACCGGATGGACCACGCCCGCCAACTCTATGAGGAGGCATTAAAGATTCACCATCAATTGGCAAAGCAGAACCCAGGTGTATATCTGCCGGACCTTGCCAAGACACTGATCAGTATGGGAGCGCTTGACCTAATCCAGAACCGGATGGATGAAGGCCGCCAGCACTACGAGGAGGCCCTGGAGGTTGACCGCCAACTGGTGCAGCAGAATCCGGCAGAATACTTGCCGGAAATGGCCACGGTGCTGGCCAACTTGGGGACGGTGGAAGGCCGCCAGAACCGGATCGAAGAATCCCGCGCCCACTATCAAGAGGCCTTGAGCCTCCTCCGGAAGTTGTCCCATGGCGACAAGAAATATGCTGGTGACGTTGCCAACGTCGAGGCGAGCCTTGAGCAACTAGAAAAGGAAGCTCCCTCCCGATAGAGTAGACGAAGTGAGCCGCGCCAAAAGTCCGTCGAAAACACGCTCCCAAGGCCGCAAAGGCCCGCAACCGGCGTCACCGCCGGGAACTGGACATTTCCTCAGTGTCACGAGGCTGGAGGCGATCTTCTGCGTTCTGCTCGCGGCCGCGACAATTGCGCTTTACAGCCCAGCCATTGGCAACTCATTTGTCGTTTTGGATGATCGCGACTACGTCACTGGAAATTCTCACATACATAACGGCCTCAGCTGGAGCACGATCCAATGGGCATTCACGTCCACTGACGCGGCAAATTGGCATCCGCTGACCTGGCTCTCGCATGCTCTCGACTATCAACTCTTCGCCCTAAACCCGGCAGGCCATCATTTTAGTAGCGTGCTCATTCATGCCCTGAATGCTGTGCTGCTGTTCCTGCTGCTGGCAACTGCTACCAAGCGCATGGGGCCGAGCCTGCTGGTAGCGGCGCTGTTCGCCGTGCATCCGCTCAACGTGGAGTCGGTAGCCTGGGTGGCGGAGCGAAAGAATGTTCTGAGCACGTTGTTCTTTCTCTTGGCGATCACCGCGTATGTCTGGTACGCGCGGAAACCCGATTGGCGGCGTTATTTGCTGGTGATGAGTTTGTTCGCCATGGGGTTGATGGCGAAACCCATGGTCATCACGCTGCCCTTTGTCTTGTTGCTGCTCGATTATTGGCCGCTGGAGAGAATGTCGCTCGGTGAAACTGAGAGCAGCTTGGCCGTCGCGACCAAAGTGCCACAAGTGGCATTGTCCCGGCTCCTGCTGGAGAAAATTCCCCTTCTCGTTCTCTCCGCCGCCAGCGCATGGATCACGCTAATCGCGCAGCGATCCGGTCAGGCAGTGCGTACCTTCGAAGAACTCCCCTTGAGCATACGGATCGAGAACGCCGTCGTGTCCTATGGGCTGTACTTGTGGAAGATGCTCTGGCCGGAGCGGCTTGCGCTCTATCCTCTTTCTTCAGTTGCGCTCCCGGCGTGGCAATGGATTTTATCTACCCTGTTGTTGATCGGCGTCACAGCGATCGTGATTGTCTTTCGCCGCAAGCGTTACCTGCCGGTAGGATGGTTTTGGTTCCTGGGCACTTTGGTTCCGGTCATCGGCTTGGTGCAGGTGGGGGAAGCGAGCATGGCGGACCGCTATGCCTATATCCCGCTGATTGGAATTTTCGTCATCATTGCGTGGAGTCTCGACGATTGGGCTGAAGCGAAACAGGTCCGCAGAGTCTGGCGGGCAGTTCCGGCATTGTGCGTTTTGGCGGCGCTGGGCGGCGTCACCTTGCGCCAGATCACACATTGGGAGAGCCAGTACACGATGTTGTCGCACGCGCTGGCGGTTACCGCTCCAGAGCGTAGCGCCTATCTGCATGACGCCCTCGGAACCGCCCTTCTGAATCCCGGCACCTCGATGACGAAGCACGACCTGGAGAAGTTCGATACCGGGCAAAAGCGGTTGGAAGAAGCCCGCCAGCACTATGAGCAGGTTTTGGATTTGCGACGTCAACTACCACAACGCAACCAGGAGCCCTACGCCATGGCTCTGGCGCTAAGCAATCTTGGGCAACTGGATGGAGTACAGAACCGAAGCGAAGATGCCCACCGGCATTATGAGGAAGCGTTGAAGTATTTCCGTGAACTGGCGCAGCAGAATCCGGACGCATACTTACCCAATGTGGCAGACACGCTGATGAATCTCGGGAACCACGAACGCACGCAGAACCAGATCGAAGGGGCGCGTCAGCACTACGAAGAGTCTTCGAGGATTTACCGGCAACTCGCGCAGCAAGATCCCGACAAATATCTACCGTGGCTTGCGAGGACGCTGTACAACCTGGGGCGACTGGATCGACTCCAGAACCGGCCGGACGAATCCGGCCAGCAATGGGGAGAAGCTTTGAAGATTTACCGGCAACTCGCGCAACAAGATCCCGGCGTGTATCTGCCTTACCTGGCCGTAACTCTGAGCGACTTGGGTGACCTGAATCGATCCCAGGGCCGAACCGACGACGCATACCAGGACTATGTGGATGCATTGAATGATTTTCGTCAACTCGCACAGCAGAAGCCGGACGTGTACCTGCCAAGCGTGGCAGGAACGCTGAACATGCTTGGAATATTGGACGCAAGTCGGAACCGGATCGGAGAATCGCGCGAACACTATCAAGAGGCCTTGAGCCTCTTCCGGAAGCTGTCTCAATCCGCGCCCGGCAAGTATGCCGGCGACGTGGCCAGAGTGGAAGCCAGCCTGGAAGAACTGGACAGGAAGGGCCAATCCCGATAGGGGTGACAAAATGAGCCGCGCCAGTCTTCTCGAGAACGCGGGCCCAACTCCGCAAGCGGCCAAACCCCAAACCGCATTTGCCTATACAGTCTCCAGCAGCACGTCGCGCAACCCATTCAGATAAAATCGTTTCAAAGTCCTTCTTCCCACCGTTGATTGGATAATTGGGAGGGCCTTTCAAAGAGATTCCCGGTGAAACGAACCCCGAAAAAGCAACGGCAATCAGAGCGAATTGAGCCGAAGCAAGCGGCGTCTTGGCAGCCTTCTCCTCGTCTTTGCGCCGCGCTTTTGTGCGCTGTTATCGCGGTCTTCGCGATTATCCGCTTCCGTCTGCGGGACATGCCGTTGGAACGGGACGAAGGCGAGTATGCCTACGCCGGCCAATTGATCCTGCAGGGCATACCTCCTTATCAACTGGCCTACAACATGAAGCTTCCCGGCACGTATGCGGCATACGCATTGATCATGGGTGTCCTGGGTCAAACGCCGGCTGGAATTCACATCGGTCTGCTGCTGATCAATGCCGGCACAATCGTGCTCATGTATTTCTTGGCGGCGAGGCTTTTCGGAAGATTCGCGGGGCTGGTGGCTGCCGCAAGTTACGGTCTGTTGTCCATCAGTCCCTCAGTTCTTGGTATTGAAGGACACGCAACGCATTTTGTCGTTTTTTTCGCCATTGCGGGACTTCTTATGTTGCTACAGGCCCTTGATCGCAAGCGACTCTGGTTGTTTTTCCTCAGCGGTATTCTGTTGGGCCTAGCGTTCTTGATGAAGCAACCGGGAATCTTCTTCGCGATATTTGCGGGACTCTACCTGCTGCGGAGGGAGTGGACCCGGCCCTTTCAAGCGAAGAACCTGCTCACGCGCTCCGGACTGTTTGCGCTGGGACTTCTTATTCCCTATGGAATCACGTGTTTAACTTTGTGGAGAGCGGGTGTATTCCGAAAATTCTGGTTTTGGACTTTTTCCTATGCCCGCCACTACGGAATAGGCTTTGTCGATGGCCTCCACGAATTGCGTCAGGAATTTCCGTCCGTGGTCGACCCTTCCGTTCTCGTTTGGTTAATTGCGGTGGTGGGGCTTACGGCCTTCTGGTGGTGTGCCAAGGCGCGCCGCAATGCCCTATTTTGTTTGGGGTTTTTGGCTTTCTCTTTCTTGGCTGTTTGTCCTGGATTCGTTTTTACTTTGCATTACTTCATTTTGCTGTTGCCCGCGGTGTCGCTCCTGGTTTCGGTGGCAGTGAGTTCAGCAACCTCCGTTCTGGCGGAGCGCAACAAGCCGGTGTTTTTGAGGATTGTCCCCGGCGTGGTATTCCTGGTTGCCGTCGCGATTTCATTCCATGGACAGCGAGCGCTCTTGTTTGAGACCGACCCGACCGGTGTGTCACGAGCCATCTACGGAATGCAGCCATTCCCGGAGGCTCTCAAGGTAGCCGAATATTTGGACAGCCACAGCGAACCAACCGCTCGCATCGCCGTCCTCGGATCCGAGCCCGAAATTTACTTCTATGCCCACCGGCACTCAGCAACCGGATATATCTACATGTATGCCCTCATGGAGCAGCAACCCTATGCGCTCACCATGCAAAAGGAAATGATCTCGGAGATCGAAACCTCTCGTTCAGAGTTTATCGTTCTGGTGACAGGCCGACCGTCCTGGACTACCACACCCAACCCCAAACAAAAGTATGTCTTCGCTTGGATGCGGCCGTACCTCCAAGCCCATTACGAAACGGTGGGCATCGCGGACATTCAGAGCGTCGACCACACGGAATATCTTTGGGAAGAAGAAGCGTCCCACTACCAACCGCGATCTCAGGCCGTGGTTTATGTCTTCCGACGGAAGGCTTGACGGCCGTGTTCGCAACCGCCTCGACGCTAAAGGTGGGTACCAATTCGATCACGGCAATGTCCGGCTCTTCAAAAACCTCCCACTGTTGCAGATACGTCTTGGATGGATTTGATGGCGCGTTCCGTTACTTGTCGTCCGTGACGCGATCGGGCGCAGAGGCCGCAGAAAGTAGGTGCCAGCGTATCAGCTTTCGCTGTGTAGAATCAGGGTGACGAAATGAGCCGCGCCAAGATTCTATCGGAGAACACGGGCCCAAGTCCGCCAGAGTCCAAACTCCAGGGCCCCGTCGATAGCCGCACCCTTGTTTTTCGGCAAGAACCCGAAGACCGCTCTCTTCGTTTTGCTGGCCGGAGTGACCATCGCGCTTTACAGTCCCGTTCTTTGGCATTCGTTCGTTGTGTTGGACGATCGCGATTACGTCACTGCCAACGCTCACATTCATGATGGCTTGTCCTGGAGCACGGTCAAATGGGCTTTCACGTCCACGGAAGCGGCGAACTGGCATCCGCTGACCTGGCTCTCGCATGCTCTCGACTATCAGCTCTTTGCGTTGAATCCGGCAGGCCATCATTTCGATAGCGTGTTGATCCACGCGCTCAATGCGGCGGTACTGTTTCTGCTGTTGGCGTGGGTCACGAGGCGCGTGGGGCCAAGCCTGCTGGTAGCGGCGCTGTTCGCCATGCATCCGCTCAACGTGGAGTCGGTAGCCTGGGTGGCGGAGCGGAAGAATGTTCTGAGCACGTTGTTCTTTCTCTTGGCGATCACCGCGTATGTTTGGTACGCGCAGAAACCCGAATGGCGGCGTTACCTGCTGCTGGCGGCGCTGTTTGCCGCGGGACTGATGGCCAAGCCGATGGTCATCACGCTGCCTTTTGTCTTGTTTCTGCTCGATTATTGGCCGTTGGAAAGAACACCGCTGCATGGAGGCGAGAGCGCCCCCACCACCGCGACGGGAGTGCCGCGCGTGGCATTTTCGAAGCTGGTGCTGGAGAAGGTTCCGCTGTTTGTTTCTTTCGGCCGGAAGTGCCTGGATCACTCTAATCGCACAGCGGCCTGCCAAGCGCACCTTCGCAGGAGCTCCCCTTCAGCATACGAATCGAGAACGCCATTGTGTCGTATGGACTCTACCTGTGGAAGATGGTGTGGCCGGCGCAGCTTTCGTTGTATCCGCATTCTGCAAGCGCCCTCCCGGCATGGCAATGGATTCTATCCGGCCTGGTGCTGATTAGTGTCACCGTGTTGGTAGTCGCCTTTCGGAGAAAGCGCTACCTTGCCGGTTGGATGGTTTTGGTTCCTCGGCACTCTAGTTCCGGTTATCGGCCTGGTGCAGGTGGGAGAGTACGCCATGGCCGATCGCTATGCTTATGTCCCGCTAATCGGAATCTTCGTAATGATTGCCTGGGGCCTTGCCGATTTGGCAGACGCCTGGGGAATTCGCACGGTTCGGCGCGTTGTGCCACCTTTGTGTGCTTTGGCAGCTCTGAGCTTCGTGACCCTTCGCCAGATCGGTTACTGGGAGAGCGATTACGACCTGTGGTCGCACACATTGGAGGGTGCGGAAAGTCCCCTGACGCATAACGCCCTGGGAGTTGCCCTAATGCACCCAGACTCGGAGATGACGCGGCACGACGTAGAAGAAGTTGGAACAGAGCAGAACCGGATAGACGAGGCCCGCAGCCATTTCGAGCGAGCATTGGAATTGCGCCAGCCGCTGGCGCAGCAAAACCCAGACGCGTATCTGCCGGACATGGCCAGGACACTGAACAATCTGGGGAACGTGGATCGCCTTCAAAACCGTATGGATGAAGCCCGTCATCACGGTGAGGCCGCTCTGGAGATTTACCGGCAGCTCGCACGCCAGAACCCGGACGTTTACCTACAGTACCTGCCGGCGACTCTGAATAACTTGGCGTCCCTGGATCGGCTCCAGAACCATATGAATGAGGCTCGCCAACGCTATGAGGAAGCTTTGAAGATCAACCGGCAGCTCGCGCAGCAGAATCCCGCAAAGTACCTGCCGAACATCGCCCTGACACTGAATGAGTTTGGTTTCCTCGCCGCCTCCCAGAACCGTATGGATGAGGCGCGCCAGCACTATGACGAGGCCCTGAAGATCGATCGGCAACTCGCACAGGAGAGCCCCGCCGTGTACCGGCCGGACTTAGCCACGACGCTGACTAATTTTGGAATGCTGGATGCGTCCCAGAACCGTATGGATGAGGCGCGCCAGCACTACGGCGAAGCCCTACAGATCCAGCGGCAATTGGCGGAGCAGGATCCAGCCGTTTACCTGCCAGAGTTGGCCATGGCGCTCAGCAATATGGGGAGATTGGATGCTATCCAAAACCGGGCCGATGACGCACGCCTGCACTTCGAGGATGCTTTAGCAATCTATCGTCAGCTGGCGCAGCAAAACGCTTCAAGATATCTGCCCGAAGTGGCAAGCATGTCAACCAACCTGGGCTTTCTCGACGCAAACCACAACCGAATCGCCGAAGCCCGCGCCCATTATGAGGAGGCATTGACGCTCCTCCAGAAACTATCCCAAGCGGACAGCAGATATGCTGGCGATGCTGCGAGAACCGGGATGGCCCTGGAAGAACTCGAAAAAAGGGCACGCCCTCAATAACCCTGTCCGAATCTGGTCTACACCTTTTGAACTTCGCAACACGTTCGTATCTGAACGCCATTCCATTGCCTTCTGCACCGATACAGCTCAACAAAAATGCGGCCCAGGTTGCCCTGGGCCGCATTGGTTTCTCTTCCGTTCGTACAGTGTTAGCGAAAAACAACCACCGCCTTAGTGCGTGGCTGTCGTGTGCTGCAGGACCGAGGCTGAGTTGTAGTCCGAGTTTACGACCCAATCAGCCTTCGTCGTACAGGTGCCGCTGGCTTTGATCATCGTTACCGTGGCCTGATAGCTCCCCGGTCCGTTGCTCGTCACCGCGCCCACCGTGCACGTCGTTCCCGTCGTCGACGTGATCGCCGGGACACTCACCACGCTCCCGCTCTCATTCGACGTCGCCGTCACCGTGAAGCTGCTGCCGTTCGACGCGCTCGAAGGTGCGCCCGTGAAGCTCACTGTCGGGGTGATCTTCGCCCCGATCGTGTGCTCTTCCACCGTGGCTGCCTTGTAGATGTAATTCGCAGCCCACGCCGCCTTCATCTGGCACGTCCCCGTTCCAAGTAGCATCGTCACCGTCGCCGAGACGCTGCTCCCGCTCGTTGTGTTTGCACCCACCGAGCAGACCGTTGGCGTCGTCGTCGAGATCACCGGAATGCTCACTGCTCCGGTCTCGTTCGACGATGCCGTCATCAGGAACGTCGCCCCTGCGTTCGCTGTCGCCGGTTCGCCCGTCAGGCTTACCGATGGCGCCACTGCCGGTGCTCCGGCCGTGGTTTCGATCACTTGCGGCGCTGCCGTGTAGTTGGTACTCGACGGTGCGTTCATCCTCTCCGTGCAAGTCCCACTATTAGCGGTCATCGTGTAGACATCGCCTGCGTTGGTACAGATGCCCGCACTACCGAACGTGATCGGCAGCCCGGAGGTTGTGTACGCCACGATCGTGAAGCTGCCGCCCTTGGTTGCGGACGCCGGTGCCGGCGTCGTGACCACAATCGTCTGGCTTGCCGGTGTCGCGTTCGTCGATTCAGTGACCGTCGCCGCAGCCGAGTAATTGGCATTACCCGCCTGGTTATCGTCACCGTGCAGACTCCCGCGCCACTCGTCATCGTGTAGGTCGCGCCCGAGTTCGAGCAAGACCCGCTGCTGTCGTAGCTCACCGAGAGACCCGAACTCGCCGAGGCCGAACCGTGAAGGTCGTTCGTAGACAGCGCTCGCCGGTGCGTCGCTACGTTGATCGTCTGGCTCGCCGGATTCACCGTCTGGTACCGAACCCGTGAACTGCCGCCGTGGTTGCTGTCACCCGAGTAGTTCGCCGGTAACCGTGTCGCTATCCGCCTGCCAGACTTGTGGTCGTACAGGTCGCCACTCCCGGATAACGGCCCGACAACGTGCTCGCACGCGCATCCCGTGTTCGCACTCCAGGTCACCGTTCCCGTCGGCTGCATCGGACGAATCCCGTTCTTGCCAGCTTCGCCTTTCGCGATCCGCCGGTGTCGCTCGCTGACCGTCGCCGTGAATGTCACCGACTGTCCGTAGGTCGATGGATTCAGGCCCGAGCGTAACGCCGTGCGTCGAGGTGCGCCGTCGATCGTGAAGTTGCCGGTTTCCGGACTGGTCGATCGCCGCGTAGTTGGTGTCGCCCGAGAACGCTGCCGTCTCCGTTGTAGGTGCCCGCCACATCCGCATTCGTCGGAGTATAAGTCGCCGTGCAAGTGATGGTTTCGCTGGACACGAGCCGCGCAACTGGTCGCACAGTAGGTGCCGTTCCCGTTGCCGCCAATGGTGATGTCGCTCGCCGTCGGCGCTACGCCATGTCCTGTCCACGACAACACTGCCGTGATCGTCACCGGTGTATCCGCAGCCGAAGTCTTCACTCGACGGGCTCACGTTGGTCACGTCAATCGTGGTCGCGATCCCGCCTGTACAACTCTGGTTCACCAGCCAGAGCTGCCGCGTGTGGTTGCTGTCACCCGAGTACGTCGCAGTGACCGTATCCGTGCCGACCGGCAGATGTGACGCCGACGAAGTGGTACAGGTCGCGACTCCCGGATACGCGCCCGAAACGTGCTCGCACGCGCATCCAGTGTTCGCACTCCAGGTTACCGTTCCGGTTGGCTGCATCGGACTCATCCCGTTCTTGCCAGGCTGTCCGTCCCTTTACATCGCCGGTGTCGCTGGTGATCGTCGCCGTAAACGTCACTGACGACGCATACGTCGACGGATTCGGTGCTGGAAGTAACAGCCAAGCTCGAGTTGGCCTGGCCGACTACCTGGCCGCCTGCCAACAAGCCCGTGCTACCCAGGTTGTTGGAGTCGCCCGAGTAGGTCGCCGTCACCGTGTGCGTTCCCGCCGCGAGGCTGGAAGTGCTCACTGACGCCGCCGATCCCGAAACCAGAGTTTCGGTATCGAACAATGCGCTGTCGACATAGAACTGCACTGTGCCGGTTGGCGAGTTGCCTGTCACCGTCGCGCCGAAGCTGACGGATTGGCCCCACTCCGAAGGATTCAAGCTCGACGAAACCGCCGTGCTCGAACTGCTCGAATTGACGAACTGGCTTACCGATCCCGAGCCCGGGTTGTGGTTGCCGTCGTCGCCGTTGTAGTTCGCCGTCACCGTGTCGGTCCCAGCTGGCAGACTCGACGTGGTACAGGTCGCTGTTCCCGGATAGCCCGCCGTTACGCTCGTCGTGCCGCAACCGGTATTGGAACTCCAGGTTACCGTTCCCGCCACAACTTTCGGCTTTCCGCCATTCGGCTTCCGGCCCTTCACTGCGCCGTTGTCCGCGGTGATGGTCGCCGTGAACGTGACGGACTGGTTAAAGTTCGAAGGATTCAGGCTGGAGCCGACGCTAACCGTTGTGCCGGCCGAATCCACTGTCTGGCCGCCTGCCAACGTGCCCGTGCTACCCGAGTTAATGGTGTCGCCCGAGTACGTTGCCGTCACCGTGTGCGTTCCCGCCGTCAGCGTTGCAGTGCTGATCGAAGTGGCCGAACCCGATACCAGGCTCTCCGTATCGAACAATGCGCTGTCAACGTAGAACTGCACCGTGCCGGTTGGGCTGCTGCCCGTTACCGTGGCGGTGAAGTTGACTGCCTGTCCATAGGCTGAAGGATTCAGGCTGGAGGCAACAGCGGTTGCGCTGCTGACCTGGCTGACGACCTGGCTGGTTGAGCCGGAGCCGCCGCTGTGGTTGCTGTCGCCGCCGTAGTTCGCGGTAACCGTGTCGGTGCCTACCGGGAGACTCGACGTGGTACAGCTCGCCGTTCCCGGAGTGCCCGAAGTGACCGGGGTAGTGCCGCAGCCCGTGTTCGAGCTCCAGGTCACGCTTCCGGTTACCGTCATGGGCTTATTGCCCTTTACCTGCCCGTACTGGCCAGGGATAGTGGCGGTGAAGGTTACCGGCTGACCATAGGTCGACGGACTGCCGCTGGATCCAACTGTGATCGTACCCGCGCCGGCCGTGGTCACTACCTGGCCGCCGCTCAGCGTGCCCGTACTTCCACTGTTGGAGCCGTCGCCTGAGTAGATCGCCGTTACCGTGTGCGTCCCCGCAGCCAGCGTTGAAGTGCTGATCGAAGAGGCCGTACCCGACGACAGAGTCTCTGTGTCGAACAACGCGCTGTCAACGTAGAACTGCACCGTGCCGGTTGGAGAGTTACCCGTTACCGTAGCGGTGAAGCTGACTGCCTGGCCATACGCCGCCGGGTTGAGGCTGGACGAAACTGCCGTGGTCGTACAGTTGTTCGCCCACGTGCAGCTGTGCACCAGGTTATACGCGTTGACCGAGCCAAGACCTGTTGCCAAGTCATAGCCGGGCGCCGCTCCGTAGGTTGGCTGGTACGAGGATGAGGCAGTTGCTTGCGAGGTGTTCGCTACAGCCACTGCACCGCTACCTCCACCGCCAGTGAATGTGATCGGGGTATTTGGTGCATAGCCCCTGCCACCGTTCGTTACCGTGATGGCGCTAACGTAGTTCGGACCTTGGCCCTTGGTACCTTGTGTAATGGTGAGCACCAGGGTTTCGTTTTCGTCCGGACCGCCCGACTGCGGGCCGTAGTCCACCGTGAAGTTACCGGCTGCGCCGGCCGTCTTCGCGGTAAGAGTGGCTACACCGGTCGCTGCAGCGCACGTCGCATAGGCGTTGCCGCTGCCGATCGATGTGCACAGGTTCGTGGCGATGGCGGTCGTAGACGTTCCACTTAGCGTGTAGGTCTGCGTTCCGACAACGACTGCCAAGCCAGCGACATAGCTGACATAGGTTCTGCTGGGCGTAACCGTCCAGGTGGCTGTAGTTGCGGTAGCGGTGACCGCCGCCGTACAAGTGGCCTGTAAGCCGCCGGCATAAAGGACGGTGCCGTTCGGCTCCTTATAGGGAGCGTTGTTGCTCGGCCCCGCGATGGTGCAAGTAGGAGTAGTGGTGTAACCGCTGCCGCCCCAAAGGATATTGGTGGCCGTGATGACGTCTGTGCTGGCCACGCCATTGGTGCTGGGTTTATAGCAATGGGATTCAATCAGGGTACTGTCATATCTGCACGAGACGTCGATGTCGCCCTGGGTTACGTCATGGAACACGCAACTGCTGGCCGGGCCGCCGACGCCGCTCGAGTTACAAGCGCTGCCGAGGAAGGTTCCGCCCTGCGTGCCGTACTCGCTCTGCGCGATCTGGTAATAGATGGGATTGGGGTTGCCCCATTTCTCACCCGTGTACTTGATTGACCAGCGCCTGGATACCTGCCATGGAGGGAGTGGCCACCGAAGTTCCGCCAAATCCCGACCACGTGCTGGGCGCGCCAGTACAGTTCGCCGTCGCGCCAGCCGAAGTTTGGGACGGATCGTCCCAGCAAACGGTTTGGAAGTGACCCCAAAGGCCGTTCGCGGCAAACAGCGAAACGTCCGGAATATCGCGCACGCCGTCGTTGGGCACGCCATAGGCCGACTGCCAGGAGGGTTTGGGATACCCCTGACAATCTCCACCGGCGATCAAGTAGTTGGACTCGTTTGAGCCGCCAACACCAGTGGCGCAAGTGCTGGGGCCGCCGGCTGCCGCACCGGTGCTCAGGTAGGCAGTGCTGGCATCGTAAGTGCTGTTGTTGCAGAGGCCCGGGCTAGCTGCATAGGGGTTCCAGGTGCCCAGGATAAAGTCGGAAATCAGCTCACTGGCGCAGGAATCGTTCCAGGGAATTTCCGGGATGTAGCTCTTGGCGGAAACGTCGCCTGAACCATTCGTGGATTCCAGTAGGTGCTGATGGGTGTCGTGGAAGGATATCCGAGTCTTCGCGTTATAGACATCCTCGAAATCGGTTCCGCCGACGGCTACGTTGTAATTACTTTCGCCCCATCCGGTAACGGCCTACTGGGCCTCGTCATACGCTCGGCACCGCCAGTGAAGCCTTCTGCGCAGCCAGTTGGGCCGGAATCGCCTGTGGAGACGAATACCGAGGTGCCCTCGGCGGCCGCCGTCTGGAAGACGGTCTTGAAGGTGGCGGTACCGCCGTCACCAGTTTCGGTTTCGCAAGTGCCATAGCTCTGGCTGATGATGTTGGGATACGGTCCGGCGCCATCGACCAGGTTTGCCGGGCGATAATGCCGCCAAAGGTGAAACGTGCCTGAGCCGCACGAGATCAGCTCGACATTGGCGCCGGGCGCGAACGCCGTGGCCATTTCCACGTCGATGGCCGCTTCGCCATCGTCCGCGTTGGCGCCAGGATCGGCGCAGCTTCCGGGATGCACTTCGGTGTAAGTTCCGGGGTAGCCGCTCAATCCGAAATTCGAGCGGAACTCGGTCCAAGCCGAGGTAGCGCCGGTGGTGTCATAGGTGTCGGTATCTTCGACTACGGCGATGGTCTGGCCCGCGCCCGTGTAACCGGCGGTCCAGAGCGGATTCAAGTTGTAGATGATCGCGTCGTCCTGCGGCGTGACTGCGTAGCAGGCGCCGGGTTCCGTTGGAATGGTCGCCGAAGAAGTGCAACCGGCAAAAGTATAGTCCGGCTTCACCTTGTACGACGGGCGGGGTTTGAAATCGTTCAACGAAGTAATGCCCTTTACCACGGGAGCCAGCGCGGCAGGAATCCGCGGGTCGTTCATGTTGGCGACATGGTGCTCGCCGTCGACTTCAAGATTGTGGATGGAAGCATGGAAAGCCTCGCGGATCTGGCCCGCTGTGCCGGAGAAGTTGATCATCATCCGGTTGGCGATAAACCTGATTGACGCGGAAGCCGTGGAATTCGAGCCAGCCGGTAATCTTGTCGATATCTTGCTGGGCCACGCCGTACTTCTGGCCAATTTCCTCGGCGTTGAGCCACTTGTGGAAGTTGGGTGAGTTGCGGTTGTTGAGTGAGTCGATGTAATTGTTCAGCCTCTGCTCCTGCGCGGAGAGCGCTGGAGTATCAGGAGCATGTGGTCGGCGTCGAAGCTGTCCGAGACAGCGCCCCGATCGTTCGCGGAGTTCATCGCCGCCGGGTGCGTGTTGCGGGACAGTCTGACCGTATTGCTCTCATCGATCTGCCGTGTGATCCGGGCGCCGTGCCCCGGACCTTCAGCAAAAGAAAAAAGACTGAATGTCGCAATAAGCGCTAGTGCTAGCGCCACTGTGAATATGGTTCGTGTAGTAACTCTCACAATTTTCCTCCCCCGGTTTACGGGCCTACCGAAGTCATTTACTGGTACTGGGTCCTGCTTGAGTAAATCGAAAACCGCGCCGTCACCGGGCAACACTTCTCCTTGATTGTTCGGAAGGATGAATGGGCCTGAGTGCCGGGCGGCACTAAAACGAACTGGGCTGAATGACTGCTCTCCTGGAAGTGGGACCTGGGTCCGTTAAAACTGCTCTTTGCCGTTACGCTTTTTTTAACTAGTTAAAAGTCGAACTTTAGACTTGCGCCGACAATCCGAGGCCCATCACGCGGCTAGCAGCGTGTCCGGCGCGAATTTTGCACGCGCGAGTATTTACGCGACTTTTGAAACGCTTGTCAACACTTTTTTTGAAAATTTCGTCGATCCGCGGATTTCTGCGCTCCAAGCGCACTTTTTTGCACAGTAAGGAACCGGATCAGGCACATCGGCGATCGAAGAGACGGGCTCGAAAGTGGGGGCCAAAGGTAGACACAAGAGGACAATTTCCGCGAGAGGCAGTGGCAGAATCTAACGTCTCGACCGCTGGAAATCGGATTTCTGGTGTTTCATTCGGAAGTAGCAAAAGCGAGGGACGCGGCGTGCCCGATTCTTTTTATCGCTCGTCGAAGATTGGCGGAAGCGAGTGTGAGTCGAACACACCGGCGACATCGAAGATGCCGCCCGCCGGTTTTGAAGACCGGGACGATCACCGGACCGCATGCGCTTCCGCCACCATTGTAGTCAAGGAAGCCCGAAGCTGTAGTTATGAGAGGTGGATACGGGCGCGCAGCGGCACATGAAAACTGGAAACTGGCAACTGATTTATGGAGGCGCGGGTCGGAATCGAACCGACGAATAGAGGTTTTGCAGACCTCGGCCTTACCACTTGGCTACCGCGCCGATCGCAAGCTGGCTACCGCAATGTCAGTGTAAATGGAATCGCGGGCGAATCGCAATGAAATCCCTCAAATGGTCAGACCGGCTTGAATCGCGGTTGGGGCGTACACCTTCCTGGGGGCAGGGGCAGAAATTGCAGAAATTAAGGACTGGAGCGGGAGACGGGAGTTGAACCCGCGACTTCGACCTTGGCAAGGTCGCACTCTACCACTGAGTTACTCCCGCTCGTCGGGCCATTCTACCGCAATTGGATTCCAGCTGACAATTCCACTATCGGCTAAGCGGTACAACGTGTCTAGACCGCCTTGCCGATAACCTCGGCAGGCTCGGCGTCGCGAGGCACCGGCGCTGGCGTGCTGACAACGTAAGGCGCGTTGTATGGCGCGCTAACATCTTCTGGAGCGCCCATGCGCCGCACAACCAGCCCGCCCAGCGTCACCAGGAACTCGGCGCAGTCGCGCATCTTCAGCTTCGACTCTCCGTTCAACCGCGGAGCAAACACCAGCGGTATCTCCACTACCTTCGCGCCCTGGCGCACCAGTTCAAACAAAATGGCTGTCTGGAACGAGTAGCCCCGTGTGGGCAGCTTGCTGAAATCGCAGCGGCAGAAAAGTTCCGCCGGGAAGCAGCGATACCCCGAGGTGCAATCGCTCACCGGCCCCACGCCGCCGCAGAGCCGCACCAGAAAACTGCCCACCGAACTCATCGCGCGGCGCGCACGCCCGAAATCGGGCATGGCGGATCCTGCCAGAAACCGCGAACCAATTACCATCGTCGGTCGCCCTCCCGCAAAGCGGATAAACTTCGGAAGCAGAGCCGGATCGTGCTGCCCATCCGCGTCCATCTCCAGCAGAAACGCCGCGCCCAACTCTTCGACCGCGTGCGTCATGCCCCGCTTATAGGCATCGCCCAGGCCGCGCTTCTCTCCGGTGATCAGATGCAGTTTCGGATTCGTGGTCATGGCCTCCCGAACCAAGTCGGCGGTGCCGTCGGGAGAATTGTCATCCACTACCAGGACATGCAGATCGTGCGTCTCGATACGCGCAGCCAGTTCAAAGATACGCGGCAGCACCACGAACAAATTATTTCGCTCGTTGTACGTAGGCAACACTACACAGGCGATCGGCAGCGTGTCTTGGGAGAGGGAAGACATAACAACAGTGTACATCGGCAAGCCTTCGCTCAATAACAGATCCCTCAACACAGAGATTTGGATGCAGAAACACCGCCCTTGAGAAAAGTCGTGGCGGATTTTGTCGGGGAATCCCCATGACCCGATCGCATCCCAAACTCCAGAGCAAGCGCGGCCAGGCAAATCACCGAAGTCTGCAGGTGCGTCCAGCGTGAAGCGGCCCCGCAAACGGCAAAATGCATGCAAAATAAAGAAGCCAGGCGATGCGTGAAACGGAGCGAGTCTGCAGCCAATCGGCAATCCAAAGCAGCGCTGGCGCGACGATTACCAGATCGTAGACCGTAAGATGAGGGGCAACCAGGACGGTCGTAGCAGCATCATGCAAATCGATGTCGAATGGCGCAGGCCTTCGCCAGTATGGATGGCGAAAACAGAACGGCGATGGCTGTCAAAATGTACAGTGTGAGCGCCGCGTCAGGCCAGGGCAGCAACAGATTCCAGAAAGCTCGCAGCGAGTGCATCAGAAAGGCCTCGGCTCCAGAATCTTAGCCGCCGAGCCAACATGCGCGAGCACATGTGCATACCTCATGAGCGGTCCCGCACCGTACCAGGCCCAGGCTGCGGCGAACTGCGCGGTAATACAAAGAACCCCACCGAAAATGACTTTGATTGCGCTTAATCGTGTGTTGCCGGAAAGCGCAGTGCCCAGAAGCGCGGTGCCATCTTTCTCGACCGTGTCATCAGCCGGGGTTGCAATCGCCTTGCGCGACCAGACAAGGGTCGCAACAAACGCGCATGCCGGCACCAGCGCCAGTTGTGGTTTATAGGCCATCAGTCCGAGGCACAGGCCGGCAAGCACATCTCGCCGCGCCCGCAGGGAGAAGTACGCACCGGTGAACGCGGCGAGCGCGAGCGCCGAGTTCTGGCCAAATGTGATGAGCGAAAAAAATCCTGGAAACGCGGACGCCGCAAGCGCGACCGTTCCACCATAGGCCCGCAGACTTGAGCACGTTCTCCACACTGCATAGCAGCACGCCGCATAAATTCCCGCGCTCAGCGCCATCCATATCGCCGCGGCCCAGCCGTATGGCAAGCGCGCCAGCGGAGCCCAGATCAGCGAATACTGCGGCCCATAAACCGGCAAGAAATAATCGCCCGCCGAGCCCGGTACGCGACGTTCGCCGATCTCGCGTTGCACGTTCGCGTCGTAAAGCGCACCACCATCGTGCTCCAGCGCCAGCGTGCCAAGCACGTATGGATGAAAAAAGTCCGCGCCCTTCAAATGTCCGAACCTGTCGCGCATCCCCGGTGTGGCAATGGTCGCCAAATAGCCGAGCCACAACGCCGTTGCCAACACGAGCGCCTGCCACCGTATGCGCCGCGCATTGAGCCAGGCTGGCGTTGCGCAAGTTCTGATTGGTTCGAACATTGGATGGGGCTCTCGCCTATCCGTTAGCAAAATTGCGAT
>CAWDPB010000095.1:0-85144 GCA_963804075.1 uncultured Acidobacteriaceae bacterium
TAAGCGTCCGGTTGTGACCGTCTGGACAAGCGCATAATTGAGAGCCATTCTCCGGAAGTGGACACTTACGGAATAGGTGTCCACTTGGAGCGGAGATGGACACTTCCCGGCAAGTTTCAGATGGGATCACGAGTAAGAGTGAGTCGTTGGGCGCCCCCCAGCGGCAGCGGCGCAGTATCGCGGAGAAGCGGCGGATTGTGGAAGAGACGTTGGTGGAAGGCGCGTCGGTGGCGCGGGTAGCGCGAGCGCATGGCATCAACGCGAACCAAGTATTTGGCTGGCGTCGGCTGTACCTGGCAGGGAGACTTGGGGATCGCAAGGCGGCCATGAAGTTGCTGCCGGTTTGCGTGAGCGAGAGTTTGCCGGCACCTGTGCGGGTGCGTGGGTCCGCCGACTTCTCGAAACCAGAGGCGGGCACGATTCACATCGAACTGCGGCAAGCGCAGGTGCGCATCGAAGGCAGTGCCGATGCGGCGTTGGTGCGCGTGTTGCTGGAGTGCCTACGGGGATGATCGGACCGCCGACGAACACGCGGGTTTGGATTGCCGCGGGAGTGACGGACTTGCGGCGCGGGTTTACGGGGCTCAGTGCGCTGGTCGAGAGCAAACTGGAGCAGAAGCCGTTCTCCGGGCACGTGTTTGTGTTTCGCGGGCGGAGGGGGGATCTGATCAAAGTTCTGTGGTACGACGGCGATGGTTTGTGTTTGTTCGCGAAACGGCTGGAGCGCGGGCGCTTCGTCTGGCCGCAAGCCACCGGCGGCACGGTTTCGTTGACGCGAGCGCAGTTGTCGATGCTGCTGGAAGGCATTGACTGGCGGCGGCCGGAGCGGACATGGGAGCCGCAGCTGTCGGTGTAACCGGCGAGATTCTTTCCACAACTTTTTGTGCCGACACGGGGATGAAAACGCGCGTGTTCATGCGATACTCCGCGCATGTCAGTGGCTTCGCTTCCCGATCTGAAAGTCCTTCCCGCGGATGCGCTGCGAGCACTGATCCTGGCACAACACGAGCAGTTACTCTCCACCGAAAGCACACTGACAGCCACGCAGGAGCAGTTACAGTCGCGGGAGCGCGAGATTGAGCATCTGAAGCTGCTGCTGGCTAAACTGCATCGCATGCAGTTCGGGCGTAAATCGGAGAAGCTGGAGCGGCAGATCGAGCAGTTGGAACTGCGGCTGGAGGAACTGGAATCGAAGCGCAGCGAGCAAGAGCCCGACGCACCAGAACCGGCTCCCGTCACCGCCGCTTCGACTCCTACGGCAGCGAAACCCACGCGCCGCGCACTGCCGGATCATCTGCCGCGACAGACGCGTCGACACGAGCCCAAAGAAACGGTGTGTCCGCAATGCCAGGGCGAGTTGCGCAAGTTAGGCGAGGATGTCTCGGAGATGCTGGAGTACGTGCCCGCCAGTTTCGTGGTGATTCGTCAGGTCCGCACGAAGCTGAGCTGCACCCAGTGCGATTGCATTGTGCAGGCGGCGGCGCCGAGCCGACC
Organism: uncultured Acidobacteriaceae bacterium; assembly: GCA_963804075.1. Lineage (GTDB taxonomy): Bacteria > Acidobacteriota > Terriglobia > Terriglobales > Acidobacteriaceae > Acidiflorens. The sequence goes on from CAWDPB010000095.1 coordinate 1,495, forward strand.
GATTGCGCGCGGTATGGCCGGGCCGGGGCTGCTGGCGCACGTTCTGGTGAGCAAGTACTGCGATCATCTTCCGCTGTATCGGCAATCCGAGATGTACGCGCGTCAGGATGTGGAGTTGGAACGCTCGACGCTGGCCGACTGGGTGGGCGGCAGCGCACAGTTGCTGGAGCCGCTGGTGGAAGCGCTGCGCCGCTACGTGACGGCTGCGAGTAAGTTGCATGCCGACGACACGCCGGTGCCGGTGCTGGCTCCGGGCCAGGGCAAGACCAAGACCGGTCGATTATGGACCTATGTTCGCGATGACCGACCCGCGGGCGACACCGCATCTCCCGCAGTGTGGTTTGCCTACTCGCCGGATCGCAAAGGGGAACATCCCGAGCGCCATCTGGAGAAGTTTCGTGGCACGCTGCAGGCCGATGCCTACGCGGGATTCAATCAGCTCTACGAAAACGGCCGCATTCAGCAAGCCGCGTGCTGGGCGCATGTGCGGCGCAAGTTCTACGATCTGGGACAAGCGCATGCTTCCCCGGTGGCGCGCGAGGCGCTGGAACGAATCGGAGCGCTGTATGGGATCGAAGAACAGATCCGCGGCAAGCCTCCGGACCAGCGCCGCGCCGTGCGCCAAGCACAATCGAAGCCGCTGCTCGACTCTCTGCGACAGTGGTTCGAAGAGATCCTGTCGAAGCTCTCGCGCAAGTCGGAGACGACAGCGGCGATTCGATACGCGCTTTCGCGCTGGGACGCGCTGACGCGCTATATAGAAGATGGACACATCGAGATCGACAACAACGCCGCCGAACGCTCGTTGCGCGGCGTGGCGCTAGGGCGGAAGAATTACTTGTTCGCGGGATCGGATGCAGGCGGAGAACGCGCCGCAGCCATCTACAGCCTGATTGGTTCGGCGAAACTCAATGGCCTCGATCCCGAAGCCTATCTGCGCGATGTGCTGACCCGCATCGCCGATCATCCCATCAATCGCATCGAGGAGCTATTGCCTTGGAATCTCGCCGCCAGCGTGCCACCCACAAACGCAACCCCAGCCTAAAAGACACCGCCGGAGCGAACGATTCCGGCAATGCTGGTCTGCCGCACATCGCCGCGCTCATCTCCGATGGCGAAATCACCGTGGGTATGCTCAACCCCGTGGGATGTGTGGCCGTGGCCACCGACGGCCACAATAGCCTAGCCATGCTCAAGCGCCGGCCAGGCGAGACGCTCGCGCAATTACTCACGCGGCTCGATCTGGCTATCGAGCGCGCCTGGACCGAAGAAATCTATACCGACGAGATCAATCCTCCCGTTTCATCTATCTTCCGAACCACTCACAAACGCCGACACTGAACCTCCCGTCAACACGGTGCTGCCCGGACGCTTACATTTCGTCAATGCCCCGTGATTGTGTAGGTCGCGACAGCCGTTCCGCTTTGCGAAATCCCCGTGCCCAAAGCCATTGCCCTGATCGTGGTTGTAGTAGAGACCGTGACTGAGCAAGGACTCGTGCACGAAGGCGAGGACGTCGTCGGGAATCCCGTGGTTGAGTAGTAGATCGTCACGCCGCTTGTTGTATCTGAGATCGTGACATTTTGCGCGCTGGAATAGGTGCCTGCCGGTGGCGAGAATGTCGGCATATTGGCCGCAATCGTATACGTCGCAACCGATGTGCCGCTTTGCGAAATTCCTGAGCCCAAAGCCATTGCCCTAATCGTGGTTGTAGTCGTGATCGGGACCGTGCAAGGACTCGTGCACGATGGCGAGGATGTCGTTGGGAATCCGGTGGTCGAGTAGTAAATCGTTACGCCGCTAGTTGTGTCCGAGATGGTCACGTTCAACGGTGTTGAGTAGTATGTGCCCGCCGCAGGAGAGAAAGTTGGTGAATTCGCGGAAATCGTATACGTGGCAGTAGCCACACCGCTTGCGGTATACCCGCCTCCGGAAGCAATGGCCTTAAGGGTGGTTGTTGTCGAAACCGCAATGGTGCACGGATTCGAACAGGAAGTGGACGAAGTCGTTGGCGCGGTCCCGTTCGTCGTGTAATAAATCGCCGCGCCACTCGCTGTGTCGGAAATCGTCACAGTTTGTGCGTTGTAATACGTGCCCGATGCCGGCGAGAACGTCGGAACGGGAGCTTGGATCAGGTACGTGCCGCTTGAGACAGGGCTCGTCAGGTAGCCATAGGCTGCTGTGATTGCGTTGATCGTCGTGTTTTTCGAGACCGCGATTGGGCTGGAGTAGGGTGTTGAACTCGTCGTCGGAGTTGAGCCGTCGGTGGTGTAGTACATCTGCAGGCTGGCAGTGTTGGACAGCGTTACCGATTGTGGTGAGCTGTAAGTTGACGGTGTCGGCCAGAAGCTTGGAGGTGGTGCCGTTGGGAGCACGATGGAGAACGTGCCGGCTGCCACATTGCTTTGTGGATATCCCGGGTATACCGCCATCGCACTGATCGTTGTCGTCGCCGGAATTGTAATTGGTGTCGAGTAAACGGCAGAACTCCGCGTCGGTATTGATCCATCCGTCGTGTAGTAGATTGTCGCTCCTGCCATGGAGTCCAGGATTGTCACCGTTTGCGGCGAATGGTAAGTGGCGGTCGGAGTCGGAGTGAAAGTGGGTGTAGGCACGCCCGGATCCGGCGGATGCATGACGGACGCCCAGTACGCCAACTGCGTCCTTGTATAGGCGTGCGCGCCGGGCATTCCGGGCGGCAGCGTCAACCCATATTCATTCGTAACACCATCGTTGCCCACGTGACATTGACCGCACGCGAGGTCAACGTCCAGCCAGGCCGCGGGAGTGAAGGTTGTCCCACTAAACGTGGAATAATCCGGCTCCGTGCCGACGGAAGTTACATTCTGTGTGTAGAGCTGATTGGGTGTCGGGAATGTCATGTAATTGACGTCCGAGCTAATCCGGAACAGATGGCTATTGGGCGTTCCCAACGCCGCTTGCATATGGCAGGTGACGCACGCCCCCGGAAGATCGGCGTTCGTCCCAGTGGGAAACGGCGTACCGGGCCCCATCGGGTGGTTGATCCTGCTCATGATTGTCTGTGACAGTGTGTGGCACTGAGTGCACGTCTTTACAATCGGTGTCCCATTCACCTGAGGAACCGTGCTCTGGTGAGGATCGTGACAGCCCGTGCATCCCAGGTTCTTGGTCGGATCTTTCAGGTTTTCGCTGAACTGGCTCAAGTAAGTTCCCGAGATCGAGATGGACAAATCCGAAGAGTGCTGCGCGTTCTGGATCAAAGTACCGTTAAAGCGGGCGTGCGGGCTGTTCAAGAACGCTTGGCCGGCCTCGTGATTGATATAGGGCTTGTACACCCAGTGATTCGCCGCATTGGAAACACAGGTTGCATATGACGATCCCGAGAGGTCCGAGCAGTATCCGTGCTCAACTGTCTGGAGAGTGTTCGAGGGGCTGATGCTCCCTGCGACCGGCGGATTGCTGGTTGGGTTTGCCATGGTGACGCTCTCACCGCGATGGCACTCCATGCACAAGGCCGTTGCGGCTTCATTTTGGGGAACAGTGACGGTCACCTCATCCCATGGATGCGTGCCCCATTCGTAGCCTGCGACATGGCATCTTTCGCACTGGATGCCCGTCAGGAACCATGAGGATGTTCCATTCGTTCCCGGCGCGACGAATCCATCGGTTGGAATGCGGCTAAACTTCGAATCCGCAATAAACGACACCAAATTGTTCGTATTAGACGTAGGTTCAGGGCCAGAGCTGTCGAAGTTGTAACCAGTAGCGTGGCAGCGGCCGCAGTCGAAATTGCCTTTTGGATACAGATCGCCAGTAAATCCGCTATCGAAAACAGAATTCAGATGAGTAGCGGCTGGGTTGGCGCTGCCTCCATAGTTTTGCCAGGCGCCGTAAAGATAGAACAGATTTCGCATGCCGCCACCCGCGACGGTCGGAGCCACCGGAGTATAGGAAGCAGGGGCGTTCGCGTTCGGCTGTGTATAAAAGAGATATTGACAAGTTGGATCCGTCGGACTCAATCCATTGAGCAACGATGTCGCAAGCGGGTTACACCAGCCAAGCGTGATCTGCTCAGTAGTCCAGTTGTAGACGCTTCCCGAACCATAGTAGTTATCGGTCGTTGGATAAATTACGTCGTCGGGGCCTCCCCAAAGAACGCCGGGCGCGATCTTGCGCAGGGTGTTCCTATGCCCGGTAAAAAGGTAGGGGAGATTATCGGTTCCGTAGTGGCAACTCAGGCATTGATCTACGTCAGAGTTGTAGATTGACCATGAACCGGCCCCGTTGTTGGACGCGCCATCACCGTGATAAACCTGCCCCGTTCCGTTTGGCTGATAAGTCAGATTGTCTTGTGGTTTGCACCCTTGACTCAAGTAGCATTGTGCGTGCAAATTCAGCGGACATATCATTGCAAATGCTAAGAGAAACAACGCAATAGACCATAAAACGTACGGTTTCGCCTTCATGCTAACCTCCACGTTGTAACTGGTATCTTGCTACTTCAATCTGAATTGCCCGGGCCGGAATCTACTCTTGCACTTGGCTGCCTGGGTGACTCCGTACTAAAGTCGCCACGCGACGGGCGACGCCATCGGATCCGGTCCAAATCAATTCCCAGAATCGGAAATCACCAGAACAAGAAATGAAACGGGGGAGAGGTGTTTGTTCGCTGCTACTAGTTGGTTGGAGTCTCGTTTGCAACACAATCCTCACAATAGTTTAGGAGGGAACCGACTTCTGTGTAGCTCTAGCAAGTACGTAAAGTCAGTGATGCAACGCACCCGCGAATGTGACCCGCAAACAGCAAAGTGGGGTCATAAGCTCGACCAAGAAATCAATAATTTGAAGGAATTGGAGATTCGCGATGGAATTCTGTGCGGACGGGAAGGGCACGAGTTCCACTTGCTATCGCGGAATCCTCAGCGGCTTCCGGCCGCTGCGGGAATGCTGCACTGGGAAAACACTTGTTCCGCAGCCTGTTAGTGAATGAAAGCGATACTCGGCGGGTAACTCATCGAGATCGCATCGCTTGAGAAAAATGAGATCACAATGTTGGTTTCTGTCGCGATCAACTGTCCATCCTTCAGGTAAGGACGGTAGCGCCACTGGCGAACCGCGCGAACCGCAGCGTCAGCCAGTTCCCGGTTGCCACTGACCACCTTCACAGCGCGTACGCTTCCCGAGGAATCGACCTGCGCAGTCATCGCAACCACGCCTTTTGCGCTGCTCTCTGCAACGATCGGATACACGAAATGCAGCGGCGGACGCGTTGCCTGGATGCTGCTGTGGTTCTGGATTGAGAGAAGTTGCTTTGGCGCCGGAATCGCCCCTTGCTCGCTGGTATTCGCCGGCTTCGAGGTCCGAGGACTCACGACGAGGGCTGACGTCGTTGCCGATGCGGCCGATGCGACTTCAGTCGTTGCTGGTTTGGCATTCGCACGAGTGGTTGGTTCGACGGATGCAATCGGCTTGTCAACCGTTGCCGGTTTCACGATGGCTGAGGCCGGTGTGATGGTTGTTGGCGGTGCGTTAGCTGGCGTTGTCACTGCGGTTGGAGCTGTTACTGGCGATGCCGACGCTTCCGACGAATCCGCCGCTGGCGCTGTGCTCGTTGCTACATTGGATACGTTAGCCGCATCGGCTTCGGACGTCGGTCCAGTGATCGGCTGTGCAACCGGTTGTTGCGGAGCAACGGTGGCCGGTTGTGGGGCCGCACCCGCGCTCGCGGCAACAGCCGTTGGCCCTGTCAGTTTTGACAAACTCGCCAGTACGCTGGTCTTAATTTGTTGGAAACTCGGCCCGCTGTACGCCTCAAGGCCTGGGATCATCTGCATTCGCTGCGATACTACCAAAGAGCCAGCGCACAAACACAGCACTGCGCCCGCAGTTGCAAACCTGGAGGCGCTAAGTCCAAACAGTCTAAGTCCAGTCTTCGGACTCTTGGGTGTTTCAGGTTTAGAAGTTACTCGCTTGGAGGCGCCAATGTTGGCCGCTTTGAGGGCAAAATCACGATCCGCGGCGCTCAGCTTTACTACTTTCGCGCGTTCCTCTGTTCGTTCCTTTCGATGTTGTTCCTTGATGGATGCCGTCGTCTTCTTTACCGTTTCAATCCTCTTAGCCGGGGCAATTGCCGCGGTCTTCTCCTGGGGAGCGCTCGTTTCCATCTTCGCTGTCGCAAAATTCTCGACAACGCCAACCGCCAACTCCGGATCGTAACTTTGCAATTCGGTCTGCGCGCTGTTTCGCGCGAGTGTGCTGATCAGCTCCACCTGTCGCCTATTCAGCAATGGCAGCGAAAGCTGGCGGAAATGCCGGAAAGTCCACAGCAGATAAATCCGCTGTCGGCAAGTTAGTTCCACGGGAACCATTCCGTGTGGTGTCTCAAGCAGCAGAAAGCCGGATTGAAGCCTGTCGAGGAACACGTGTAATCCTCCCCGACTTGACAAATGCAGCTGGCGTACCAGGAATGATCATCTGTAACTGTTAGATAACAAAGTTAATGGCCTGCGAAGATTAGAGACTTGCGGTACACAAGTGAAAAGAGTTTCACGCTTACTCCCGGCGCAGTCCATACGCCAGACCCCAATCAATTCAAGTAATTACCGGTTGGTAACCACAATGTGTTACTTAAGATCACATTCAAGCATTAGCCTTTCTCCGTGTTCGTCTGTGCCTTTCTTGGTTCACGCTTTTCGTTTGCGTTGTCGGACTCTTCGCCAGAAAGAGCGAGCCGTTGCCGCCAGCGCCGTCATGTTAGCCTGAAACGACATGGGGCAATCGTCACGATCGTTGCGCGTCGTCCTCGGCATTATCCTGCTGACTGCCATTGCGCGCGCTGCCATCGCTCCCGAGAACGGCTGGACTCTTCGATATGAACCCGCTCGCGTTGTGAATGGATCGCCCCTGCTCTTTCGCGTCGTCACGCCGAAGCAGGTCCGCTCGCTAACGGGTCGTTGGCTAGGCCACGATCTTGTCTTCAACTTGGACCCGCGCCATAAAGATTGGTTCGCACTGGCCGGTGCGAGCCTGGAAACCGAGCCCGGCAGCTATCCGATCTCGTTGCACGCCGAAACGGCTGCTGGACAGGTCATTTCATTCGAGAAGAAAATTGCTATTCAGCGCCAACGCTATCCGCGTGTGGTCCTGAAAGTTCCTGGCAAGTACACCGCGCCGAGCCTCGAAGAACAGAAAGAAATTGACGACGACAAGAAAATAAAAGAAGAAGCCTTCAAAACTGAAAGCGCGGAGCGCGAATGGGACGGTTCATTCCGGCCGCCCGTCGACGCTCAGATTTCCGATTTGTTTGGCGTCAAACGCGTTTTCAACGGCACCGTGCAAAGCACGCATCAGGGCCTCGATTTCCGCGTAGGCCCCGGAACCACGGTCGCCGCCGTCAATCGCGGCAAAATTATTTTGGCACAGCCTTTGTTCTTCGAAGGCAATTGCGTGGTCATCGACCACGGCCAGGGATTGCTCACGCTCTACCTTCACCTGTCGAAGTTTCTGGTCAAGGAAGGCGACATCGTGGAAAAAGGCCAGCCCATAGCCCTCAGCGGAGGCACCGGCCGTGCTACCGGCCCCCACCTGCATCTGGCCGTCCGCTGGCAGGGCGTCTACCTGAACCCGCAGACTTTGCTTTCCCTGCACCTCCCATAACTAACTGAGAAGAAAACAGATGTGACCAAGCGCCTCTGGAGTTCTAAGCTAAGTCCTTATTTATCAATGATCTAGCGAAAATCATCCGCTGTGTTGCAAAAATATATAGCTAACTTCTTATTCCGCAATATTTTACAAACAAGTCCTTATTCCTCAAAGATCTAGCGGGAATTATCGCTAAATCTCTGATTCTAAAAGACAGCACCAGGGGGGGGATGAAACTGAGAACCGGGAACCTGGGAACCCAGAGCTGAGAGTTGAGACCTGACACCTGCCCTAAGATATCGCTGCGTCCGGAATCTCCACCTCAGGATCCCAAACGCCGTCGCGGAACGCTACGCTCCGTCCTGAGATCGCCGGAATGCGCTCGCCGGGAACAATGATCCCAACCAGATTCAACGGATCGGCCGCGGAGATTACGACGCGCTCTCCCGCCATCGGCGCCGAACCTGAAACTGAACTCCTCTCGCCCGCCGCGGAAACTGGAGTCCTCTCGTCCGCCATTGGCGTCAGAGAACTGAGAACTGAGAACTGAGAACTGGGAACCGAAGCCTGAGAACTGGGAACTGGCAACTGGGAACTGGCAACTGACTTTCTGCGATTTTCGCGCAGCGATTCGACTGCGACGGGCAGCGCGAACTGCTCGCCTTGAAAGCCATCGACGAAGCGGCCGCCGCGGACTTCGCCCCGATCTTCCAGGCGGCGGAAGCCGATCTGCAATTCGCGCCAGCGCGGAAGGTTGGACTCGCGCGCCAGCAGATCGCGGAAGACGACGCCATAGCGGCGCAGCAGCATCCAGCAGCAGGACTCGACGCTGCGGTCGCGATCGGCAGCGCCATCGGTGTAGAGCAACGACCAGCGTCCGGCGGCGTGGCGCGGACGACGCACCTTCGCGATCTTCGATCCGACAATTCTGGATCCGACTACGCCTGTGCTGCCGCTGAGATTCTTCGGCGTAACCAGTGCTCGCAGATTCTCGAATCCGTCGGCTGTGACAAGGCCCGCGGCAACCAGCTCCCAGAGGCCGGTTTCGACTTCGGCTTTGAGCTTGCCGGTGGCTCGCACCATGTCCGGAAAGAAGAGCGCGCCGCGCTGCTTGAGCAGTTCTTGCAAAGCCTGAGCCATTGGACTGAGGAACGAACTCGTTGAATCGTCGGCGCCGGGATGATGAGGGCGCATCCAGTCGGCGTCTTCGCGGACGAAGAAGGCGATGGGCGCTACGCGCGTGGGGATGACGCGGCGGATCTTGTGTGGAGCGGACACTCCTGTCCGCTCAGCGTCGCCATCATTGCTGTCCGCCCCTTCGAGCGTTGCGGGATGAGGAGACAATCGGCCCCATCCAACCGCACCGCTCAGGCAGAGCTGATCGAGATGCGCGGGATCGTAGTCGGAGATTCTGCGGGCGAGGATGAAGCGCTCCCAAGCATTGGCGGGAATCTCGAAGCCTTGCAACTGGCGAAGGACTTCGAGGGTGCCATGCTCGCCGCGCACCTGCGTGCCGGGAGCGATGTGCTGCCAGCGCAAGAGCCAGTTCATGAACTGCGCCGCCGTGACAGGCTGAATCTGCTTGCGCAGCGTAGCGACCGTGAGGCGATGAATGCGAGCCAGCAGGCGGCGCTCGCACCACTCGGTTTCGGGCTCTCGCGGAGTTGGATTTTGTATGGCTCGGCCAGGCGCCGGCCTGAACTTCCCGCGAAGAATCATCCCGCTAGCCTCGATCCGCAGCAGAGCCTTATCGATGTCTGATGCGCCGAGTCCGAGCAGATCGCCAAGTTCGGACGCAGTCGTTGGGCCGAGATGCGTTACCCAGCCTTGGACGGCCGTCAGAATGGCATCGTCTCTCGTAGAGCCTGAGCTTGCCGCGCTGTGCGCGGTCGCGGGGGTCCGCGCCAGACCGGCAAATGCATCCGGATGCAGCGCGGCAAACATCTCCGCTCGCTCTGCAGCTACCCAGAACTTTCGCACCCCAACTTTAGCAACGAGCGCGCGCCGCTCTGCGAGCAAGGGCTCAAAGAATGCTTCCCATCCCGCAACCACAAGGGTTCGCTGAGAACCGGGAACTGAGAACTGAGAACTGCTGTCCTGTCCACTGTCCACTGACCGCTGGCCACTGCTTTCCGGCACTGCGACCAGTGTGTGCAGGACATCGTGCAGTTCATCTGGGTCGCGGACATCGGGCCAAGCCTCGCGTTCGACCTGCGCGATGGCCGTGGGGTCGAGGCCTCCGACTTCTTCGAGCACGGTTTCTGGCAACACGCGGCGCATTTCTACGGCGCGGGCGCGGCGTTCTTCTAGAGGAGCGTCGTCGAGATAGGCGTAGGGGTTCGCGTTGAGAATCTCATGCGAGAACTGCGATGGCACCGGAGTATCCACGGCGAGGCAGCGAATGCGACCGTCTTCGATGGCGCGCAGGACTTCGCGCAGGCCGTCGATATCGAGCGCCTCGGTGAGCACATCCTTCATCACCTCGTGCACGAGCGGGTGATCGGGAATCTTGATGTCTCCTTCGATGTTCTCAAAGCACGCGGCCACGTCCGGGAAAACCGAGGCCAGGAGATCATCAGAGCGGATGCGTTGAATTTGCGGCGGAACCTTCTTGCCACCCTGAAAGCGGAGCAGCGCCAGCGCGCGGGTGGCGTCCCAACGCCAGCGCGTTTGGAAGATGGGCGAGGCGAGCGCAGCCTGTTCAAGGATTGGCGCCATGGTTTCCGAATGGAGGAAGTGAAAGACGTCGGCGAGAGGGAAGCTGTGCTGCTCGGCCAGGGCGATGTTGAGGCCGTTGTCGGTGGCAGCAGCCTGGAGCTCGAAATTGAAGCCGCGGCAGAAGCGCTTGCGCAGCGCGAGGCCCCAGGCTTTGTTGATGCGCCCGCCAAATGGCGCGTGGATGATGAGCTGCATGCCGCCGCCTTCGTCGAAGAAGCGCTCGGCGATGACAGTGGTCTGCGTGGGCACATCGCCGAGCACGGCGCGGCCTTCGAGTATGTACTGAATGAGTTGTTCGGCGCCGGGCTGATCGAGTCCGCATTCTTGGCCTAGCCAGGCGACGACTTCGGCGACGACGGGCAAATTGCGCCAACCTTCTACGGGAACTACGCCGGGAAGGCGGTCGCTGATGTCTTTTCTTAGTTGGCCGAGTTGCTGGAAAGCTCGGTGGTGCGGGCTGGGGCCTCGCCTCGCCAGAAGGGAATGCCGGGAGGCGCGCCCTGAGCGTCTTCGACAATGATGCGCGAGGAGCGGCCTTCAATCCTCCTGAATGCGCCACGATGTGTTGCCGAGCAGCATGACCTCGCCGGCCATGCTTTCGACGGCGAAGTCTTCGTCGACGGTGCCGACGACTGCGCCGTCGGGCTCGGCGACTACTGTGAACAGGGCATTGTCGGGAATCGCGCCGCCGCTGGTGATGGCGGCGAGGCGTGCGCCGCGGCGCGGGCGCAACTTTCGATTGATCTTGTCGTGATGCACATAGGCGCCGTAGCGGCCGCGCTGTGAGGCGATGCCCTCGGAGAGCATTTCGACGACCTCGTCGAAGGTGGAGCGCGGGAGGTTGCGGTAGGGATAGGGCGAGCTTTACCAGCGCAAAGAGTTCGTCTTCATCCCAGCCGGCGTGAGGGGCATCTTTGGCGTTATCGGCGGCGCCGCTTGAGACCGCGCAACATGCCACGATTTGCTGTGCCAATATGTCGAGCGATGTTTCGGGAAAAATCAGGCGGTCTAAATCTCCCGACTTAATTGCGCGCACGAGGACGGCGCACTCGGCGAGATCGTCCCGGGTGGTAACGAAGAATCGTCCTTTGGGGACCGCGCCGCGCCAATGGCCGCTGCGGCCTACGCGTTGCAGGGCGACCGCAATCGAGCGGGGAGAACCGATGTGGCAGACCAGATCGACGGTGCCGACGTCGATGCCGAGTTCGAGCGAGGCGGTTGCGACCAGCACCTTAACCTGGCCTTCTTTGAGCTTGCGTTCTGCCTCAAGGCGTAGCTTGCGAGAGAGGCTGCCGTGGTGGGCTGCGACATTTTCTTCGCCTAATCTCTCTCCTAGGTGGTGCGCCATGCGCTCGGCCAGCCGGCGTGTGTTGACGAACACGAGCGTCGAACGATGGGTGTTCACGAGCTCGACAAGCCGCTCGTAGATCTCATCCCACATTTCGTTGGAGGCGACGGGACCGAGTTCGGAGCGGGGGACTTCGACTCCGAGATCGAGGGTGCGCTTGTGGCCGACGTTGACGATCACGGGCTCGGTCCGGGTGTGTTGGGAATCGGAGTTGCCGGCAAGGAAGCGGGCGACCTCCTCGATGGGCTTTTGCGTGGCGGAAAGACCGATACGCACTGGAGGGCGATTCGCCAGCGCGTCGAGGCGTTCGAGGGAAAGCGAAAGATGCACGCCGCGCTTGTCGTCGGCCACGGCGTGAATTTCGTCGACGATCACAGTTTCAACGTCGCGCAGAATGGCTCGGCTCTTTTCGGCGGTCAGCAGAATGTAGAGCGACTCGGGTGTAGTTACCAGAATGTGCGGCGGACGCTTGAGCATCAGCGCGGCGATCCTTGGCCAACGTGTCGCCGGTGCGGACAGCGGTACGGATTTCGGGCATCAGGAGGCCGCGCTCGCCTGCCATCTGCAGGATTTCGCCGAGCGGGATTTCGAGGTTTTTCTGAATGTCGTTGCCGAGGGCTTTGAGCGGGGATACGTAGAGGACTTCGGTGCGATCACGAAGTTCGCCTGCCAGCGCTTTGCGGACGAGCCGATCAATGCAGGCCAGGAATGCGGCCAGCGTTTTGCCGGAGCCGGTGGGAGCGGAGATTAGCGTCGTATGCCCGGCGAGGATGTGCGGCCAGCCTTGTTCCTGGGGTTCGGTCGGGGTTCCGAAGCGCGAGACGAACCACTCCTGCACGAGTGGATGAGCCCAGGCAAGGGAAGGGGGGACTGCGGACAGCATGGGGGAGATTGTAGCCGGAATTTGTTGTTTCGTAAAATGTTCGCCTTGACACGACTATAGTTGTCACTTGCTGAGGCGTCTGAGCATCGTTCTCGCCTCATCACGGCCAAGCTCGCTCACATCGCGCGGATTGCCTAGGAACACTGCTTCGAGATGCTTGATTGCCTTTGTCGTGTTCTCGCGCTCATGAAGCCAGATCTTTGCAAGAGCAAGGTGGGCTTCGTTGTTCCCAGCCTTCACTGAATATTGGAACCATCGGTAAGCCTCGCCCACGTTTCCTCGCTTCCGATAATGCATAGCCAAATTGAAAGCAGCGGTACTGTCTCCTTGCTCGTAAGCCTGCTTGTACCAGTAAATAGCACGCGTCTGGTTCATCGGGATGCCCTTTCGGCCATCAGAAAGATAGTTCCCGAGAAGGATTTGGCAGCTCGTATCGCCAGCCTTTGCCCCTTTCAAGAGCAACGGCAGGGCTTCGGTATATCGCCCGCGATCATCGAGCAAGTCTGCCTCGATGTACAGGCGATCGCCCAGGGACAAAGCCCTCTGCTCTTTGAGCAGACGTTCCGTCTCCAATCGCGCCGGTTCCGTGAGCTTATGCTTGGCGGCAACTGCAAGCTTCAGATAACGAAGACCAGCGGTCCGGTCACCCGCATAGCGAAGATGGATTTTAGCGATCTCAATCATTCCATCTTTATCGCCAGCTCGTATGGCGCGCTCGAACCACTTCAGGGCCTTTGCCCATTGTTTCGCGTCGCGGAAGAACATTCCAAGATTGAATGCAGCCGCCCAGGAGTCCTGTCTGTAGGCGCGCTCCACCAGCGAAGTGCTTCATCAACATTTGCCTTACCGGTAATTCCGTAGGCATAGTCATAACCGACTGACACCTGAGCTTCTTCATCGCCGAGCTTCGCGGCAGCCAGCAACGACTGGAATGCTTTGGAGCAAGCGCCCTTATCTGACTGGCTTTGCCCCCGTCGACGGAGGTGTGTGGCTTCACTATTTGGCGCACTAGATTTTTTCACGTTGCCTCCCCAGACTCCAGCATAGTAGATGGGCTTGAATTAGTGGCCTACCCGCTCCGCGCGGCCGAGTGCAGCCGGACCGGCAGCACCGACGCGTAATTCTGGAAATCCCGATCGGTGGTGAGAATGGCCCAGCCGCGGCGGTGGGCGGCGGCGCAGATGAGGAAGTCCACGGCTGATCCGGCAATGCCACGGCTGCGGCATTGATTGCTCATACGGGCAGCGTCCTCGTAATCCTCCGCTTCGAGCGATGGCTCGCGAAAGGCACGTAAATAGTCGCGGATCTTCTTGAATTGAGCTTCTTCGCGGATTCCGGAAAGCAACTCCTGGCGGATCGGTCCCACGAGCTGCGCGCGTCCCTCACGAATCAATTCGGCGAGAAGGTTAACGAGGTTCTGTTGTGTTCCACTGAGATGGTCTGACCGGCGCCGCAGTGCCAGCGACCAGACCGGGGTGTCGACAAGCACCATCATGCGCGACGTCGCGGCGTGTTACTTCGATTGCGCTTACGATCCGCTTTGTAATCGTAGGCAGGATCGAAATTGACAGTGCCGAAGGCTTCCAAAAGGCGCATCTGCTTGCGTTTGCGTATGTACTCATCAAGCGCGGCGGTCACGGCCTCCTTTTTGGTCTTATGCCCGCCCGAGCGCCGGGCTTCTTCGATCAGGCGGTCATCGAGTGCGAGATTGGTAGCCATGTGTAAAGTATTACACATTAGAATGTGTGCCACAACATTACTCTCGATCCTGGGTGTTAGAATCGCCCTGCCATGTCCAAACTTCGCGCCAAGAAAATCAAACTCATTCTTTTCGACGTTGACGGTGTTCTGACCGACGGCAAAATCTGGATTTTTCCTTCTCCTTCGGGATCCCAGCAAAGTGTGCTGGAACAATCGGCGCAGCACGACGGGCAAGGTGGGTTCGGCCTCCACAGTACGACGCTAATTGAAGCCAAGGGATTTCACGCCCACGATGGCACGGCCATTTCCTTGGCGCGGCTGGCGGGGATCAAGACCGGCCTCATCACCAAGCGCATTTCAGAAACTGTGGCTCTGCGCGCCCGCGACCTCAAGATCGACTACGTCTACCAGGGCATTCAGGATAAGGCGGGAGTTTTCCTTCAGATTCTAGAAAGGGCCGGTATTGCAGCCGCCGAAGCTGCGTTTGTTGGGGACGACGTGATCAACCTCCCGGTGATGCGCCGGTGCGGTCTGGCGATCGCAGTGAAGAATGCCCGCTCGGAAGTGAAAGCTGAAGCTAACTGGGTCACCTCGCACGCAGGAGGAGACGGCGCGGCGCGCGATGCCGTCGAATACATCCTTAAAGCGCAAGGGAAGTGGAAGAAGGCGGTTACCGATTACACGGAAGAGCGCGGCGGGTAGAAGTTGCAATGTTCAAACAAAGAACAAACCACCGGTTGCTTGCTTGGGGCGTGCTCGGGTTTGCAACCGGTGGATGTTTTCTCCTTACTCACCCTGTTTGTTTTCAGGAGTAATACCGACTCAAACACGTTCTCGCCGGCAAAGTTCCGCGGCGGCTCGGAATTTTATATGATTGAAACGAAACCGATTTTGGAGCAGCTGCTTACAAGAGCTCCATCCCATCATCCCTACTCCGGAATCGGCACAGGCCTTGCTGCCATCAGCTCGGCAAACCTTGGATCTTTTCGCAGATCGCTGAATTCCTGATCCCTATATACGTTCTTGATGTCCTTGTAGCCGTCTTCCATGGCCTTTCTCAGATAGTGCAGCGAACGCTCCGACATCTTGTTTCGCGCATACAGTTTCGCCAGGACATAGTCGTAATGCGCCCGATCCTGGGGCGAGGGCAGCCTTGCCTGAACGCCTCCTCCGCGCTCGCTGCGTTCGAAAATGTCGGGGTCGAGCTCAAACGCTTTCGCGTAATCCATACTGGCCTTCTCGAATTCTTTCTTCGCGAACAAGGCTGCGGCCCGGTTGTTATAAAACACCGCCGCGTCCTTATCCAGTGCGATCGCTTTGTCGTAATTCCGGATGGACTTTCCGTAGCTCGCTTCTTCGTAATAGATCACGCCCAGGTTCGCGTAAGCGTTTGCGTAGGCCTTGTTGATCCGGATGGAGCGCTCGAAGCTCTTTCTCGCGTCTTTGTAGCGGTGCAGCTGCAATTGCGAGATGCCGATCTTGTTCACCAAAATCGCGCTATGAGGATCTTTTGCGAGCGCGGCCTCGTAATAATCGATGGCGTCCAGGTAGTTTTTGTCTGTTTGCAACAGGTCCCCGGTGTTTTCCAACTCAGTGGCTGAAGCGCTTGCCGCTGGCGGCTCAACGCGGTGGATTTGCGGCGGTCCAACCGCTAGCTGTTCGAGGCTCTGCGCTCCTAAAGAAGGTGCGCCTAAGGTCGGGAACAGCAGTGTGAAGAGCAGAATAGGCAACGGCAGAGTGAATGGCCGAATTGCTGTGACGCCCCACAGCGTCATCGAGTGCGAGGACCGCATAGCGACCTCCCGAATTATGCTTCATGCCCGCCGTTCAGGGCGGCGGGGGACTGCTATTTGCAGGCTTCGATGGCGCAGGCGTGATCTTGTCACTCTTGTCCCCACCCTTGAACACGTCGGCGATCTTACCGAAGAAACTTTTCTTCTTTTTCGTCTCTTCATCGGGTTGGACACCGCTTCCGGTCTGGGAGTTCCCGCTTCCCGGTGGCAGCACCGTTTCCGACTTGCCACCAAATATACGCGAGAAAATACCTCGAGCGCCGGCCGTCTGGTCGCAGGTATCGTGCGGTTCGGTGCCAGCCACGAATGCAATCGTGTAAGTCTCAGGGCAGGAAGGTGTTGCCAGCCGGTTGGTGACCTTATCCAGTTCCACGTCCACCACACCATCCGGTTGGGTGAACGGCCTTACGTTCTCATACTGGGGCAGGGTCACTGCCTTTTTCATGAACTCCGCCCAGATGGGGGCGGCTGTTTGCGCGCCGCTTAGACGGATGTCGCTGTAGTCGTCGTAGCCCACCCACACAATACAAAGCAGGTTGCTGGTATATCCGGCAAACCAGCCGTCGTGCGAGGTCCCCGTCTTGCCGGCTGCGGGAGCGGTGAACCCGCGCTGCCGAACGCCGTACGCAGTTCCAAAATTCACTACGCCTTCCAGCATGTTGGTCATTACGAAGGCGATTCGCGGGTCCAGCACTTCTTTTCGCTCTGATCCAAAATTGACGATTACGTCACCCTGCGCATTGCGGACCGAATTTACAAGCAGGGGGGACAGCCGAACTCCGCCGTTGGCAAACGTCGTATAGGCTGCAGTCATGTCGACGGGAGTGGCGTCGTAGGCGCCCAGCGCCATGGCCGGAGTCGCCTTCACGGAGGAAATGCCGGCCGATTTCGCCAGATCGGCTACTTTGTCGTAGCCCACTTCCTCAGCGACTTTTACAGTCGCATTGTTGAGCGACATCGCCAGGGCATACCGCAACGTCACATCGCCGTGATATTCCTCTTTGTAGTTACGCGGCTCGTAGATCTGATCGCCGTAGGCGAAGGTTGAAGCCTGATCGCTCACGATCGATGCCGGTGTGATCAAAGTTGCCGACCCATCGATGGCAGTATTCATGGCGGCCGCATAAACGAAGGGCTTGAAGATCGACCCGGTCGGACGTTTGGCGAGCGCGTGATTCAGTTGGCTGGTGGCGTAATTTCGACCACCGACCAGGGCCTTGATCTCTCCCGTATGTGGATCCATTGCGACCAGCGCCACCTGCGCCTGCGGGCCGGGTGCGACCGTTGTTTCCACTTTGCCGTTGACCTTGGTCTTCCTGGTCCGCATTTTGGTGACTTGATCGTCGACTAGTTTGATGCCTGTCTCAACCGCTGCCGCCGCAGCCCGCTGTAGCTCGGGATCGAGTGTCGTATAAATGCGGAACTGCTGGTCGTTGACCTCATGCTCGTTGAGCTTGCTGAGGACGGTATCGCGGACCATGTCGACAAAGTAAGGTGCGTCGCTCGCTTCCACGTTGGGGGGGGCGAGCTTGGGAGGCGTTGCCTTGGCCTTGTCGGCTTGCGCGCGCGTGATTGCGCCCGTGTCTGACCATTGCCTCCAGCACAGTGTTGCGGCGCTCCTGCGCTCGCTCGGGATGCCGATAGGGAGAAAGATAGCTTGGTGCCTGGATCAGGCCCGCCAGCAGCGCGGCCTCGGGTAGCGTGATGTCCTTTAGGTCTTTATTGAAATAGGAGTGCGCGCCTTCGGCTAGACCTGAAATGGTGAACGATCCGCGCTGCCCCAGATCCACGCGGTTGGCATAGAACTCGAAGATCTGCTGTTTGGAGAATTTCTGCTCCAGCTCAAGCGCAATCAGCATTTCGATCATCTTGCGCTTGAATGTTTTCTCCGGGCTCAAGAAAAACGCGCGCGAAAGCTGCATGGTGATGGTCGACCCGCCCTGCTGATGGCGCTGATGCGTGAAGTCGATCCATGCCGCCTCCGCCAAGCGGAGAAAGTTCACGCCGCTGTGCTGAAAGAAACGGCGATCCTCGATGGAGGTCACGGCTTCCACCATCACTTTGGGGATGTCGTCATACTTGACCAGTTCGCGCTTGGAGCGCTGCTCCGCATCGAACAGGGAAGCCAGCGGCTGGGGTTCGAGTTCGTAGGCCTCAAGTTCTCCCGCCGAGCGGCTTATGATGTCGCTGACGGCTCCATCTGCCACCGTAATCGATGCTGGCTCGGGAGAGTGGTAGGACTCCGGGCCGGGCATGATGTCGATGGTCCCGCCGTGCACGCGGTAGGTTCCGAGGGTAGATTCCCCTTTTTCGGCATAGCCGGCGCGGCGCAGGTCCGCTGCAATGTCGCTGATCGTATCCTTCGAACCGATCCGCACGGTCTTTGCGCTCGCATAGATCTTCGCCGAAGTCGCAAACACAGGCCCGCGGAATCGCTGCTCGATGATGCGGTCGTACTTTACGTATTCATAGGTAAAAAAGCCGATCAGGACAAGCGACAATGCCAGGAAGCCGGCGAGGGCAACGCGCACCACGGGATCCTTGCTTCGCGAGCGGCTCTTGCCGCTCCCGCCGCTTTTTCGAGCGCCCGGAATTTTCAGTCGGATTGCCAAGAATAAAGACTCTTCCGCGTCCAGCGCAGCACTTTCGATTCCGAAATCCTCGAACCGAACAGATGCCTGCAACCGATAGGAATCGCTGCTTGATTCTAAATCACAAGCCGGGTCCGTAAGGTTAGATGCGTGTCAATGGAGATACATGCTGTGTTGGAACGGGGTGTGGAAGCAGGAACGACATCGGTCACTCATGGGCCATGCCGGAGGCAAAACAAAGGACTGAGAGCTATGAAGAGGGGCTGGGGATAGGAGACAAGATTAGAGGCTAAGAGCTGTTTCTAGAACACTCCCTTATTGATACTGGACGGATGGAAATCCAGAGTGGTCGAATATCCGGGCAGTTCGAGAGGCACGCTGTAGTCGGCTTCGATGGCCAATGCGCCGGTGCCGAATCCTCCGGTCCGCGTTATGTGGACCTGCTTGGATGTCAATACGATGTCATACTCGCGCGCGTGCTTGATGACGGCATCGCGGATGTCGTCCTCGGTACGTGCGCTGTAGGTGGAGCGCAACGCTTCGTTCTTAATGGCGTCTTCCAATTCGTAATTGGAGAAGTAGGGCGGGATCAGCCTGAGGCACACCATCACCACCAACGCCATTACGCCAAATCCTAAAACCAGCCTGAGTGTCGCCATAGCATTTGCCCGCCGACCATTCTCGGCAGGTGCCGGACACTCCTTTTCCGGCTCCAACTAGCTCGCATTCAGCCCGCGAACCAGCCCACAGAGATGATCGGTTATGGCTGAAATCTTAACGTCCACCCTCTCCAGAGTCGAGCGTCGAACCACTTCGACCATGCCTTCAGTAACCTTTTTGCCCACATTGACACGAAAGGGGATGCCCACCAGATCAGCATCCTTGAACTTGACCCCGGGTCGTTCGTCCCTGTCGTCCAGTAACACGTCCAGGCCAGCCGTTTCCAGGCCTCGCGCAACGACCTCCGCCGCCGTGCGGATCTTGTCATCTCCTGCGTTGGTTGCTACGACCACCACGTCAAACGGGGCGATCGAACGGCGCCAGCCAGAACCCGTTTTCGTCGTTCGACTGCTCGACTGCGGCAGTCAAAATACGCTCAATGCCGATCCCATAGCTGCCCATGATCGGCGCGACTTCCTTGCCGTTGTGGTCAAGGACCGTAGCACCCATGGATTTTGAATACTTGTAGCCCAGCTTGAAGATGTGACCGATCTCGACTGCAGTATCGATCCTCAACGCGGCCCCGCACTTTGGGCAACCCTCTCCAGCGTTAACGCTGCGCACGTCGGCGGCAATTGTCCATTGAAAATCTTTGCCGGGCGTTACATTCTTTAAGTGATAGTCGAGCTTGTTTGCGCCGCAGATCATGTTTGAGCGTCCGACCAGCCCTTCATCGAGCACAACGGTCGCCGAGCGTGGATCGGCTGGCCACTTCTTCGTATCCCACTCGCCCAGAAACTCCTTTGGCCGCACGACCAGGCCAATCGGTCCAATGAATCCCGCCGGTCCCTGAAAATACTTCTCAATTTCCTCGGCCTGCATGGGGCGGACGTTCGCCGCTTTCACCAGAGTGAGGAGCTTGGTTTCATTTACGCTGTGGTCGCCGCGCAGGAAGACGATCACCGGTTGCTCGAGTGTCTTTCCGCCATTGCCCGCATTCTGAGCCATATAGGCTACGGTCTTGATATCTTGCAACGCCGAGATCCCCAGGAACTCCGCTACATCGGCGATCGCTCCTTTCCCCGGTGTATGGATAGGAAGTGGCTTGCCGTCGCCCTCGCCCGGCAGGTCCTGGACGGGAGCGATTTTCGAAGTCGCTTTTTCCAGGTTCGCCGCATAGCCGCAAGTCTCGCAGCTAACAACCTGGTCTTCTCCCGCCGGCGTGCGCACCATGAACTCCTGCGACTGCGATCCACCCATCGCGCCCGAGTGCGCGTTGATCACCACGTACTTCAGACCGCAGCGATCAAAAATCCGGCAGTAGGTGTCGTAGTGCTTCTGGTAGCTTGTATCGAGTCCGGCCGCATTCAGATCAAACGAATACGCGTCCTTCATCATGAACTGGCGCACCCGCAGCAGGCCCGACTTCGGGCGAGGCTCGTCGCGAAACTTGGTCTGAATCTGATACCAGATTTGTGGGAGTTGCTTATAGCTGCGCAGCTCCTTGCGCGCGATATCGGTCATGATTTCCTCGTGCGTCATGCCTAGGCACAAATCCGCGCCCTTGCGATCCTTTAGGCGGAACATGTTCTCGCCCATCACCGTCCATCGGCCGCTCTCTTCCCAAATGTCTCTTGGATTGAGCGCGGGCAGGTAGAACTCCTGCCCGATCTTGTTCATCTCTTCGCGGACAATGCCCATGATCTTCTGCGTTGTGCGGTTTCCCAGGAACAGGAAAGAGTAGATGCCCGCGCCCAGTTGCCGTATGTATCCAGCCCGGACGAGCAGTTTGTGGCTAGCGACCTCGGCATCCGCCGGAGCCTCGCGCAAAGTAGGAATAAAAAGTTCAGACCACCGGTGCATAGTTGGTTTTTCCCTATGAATTTTCCTGAAGTTGAAGGAATGTTCGATTGTAAATGATGACTCGCGTGGCGCGGGCAGCCCATTGACGGCTGGGGAGATCCGGCCCGGCGCAGGAATGCTGCTCGCGCGGATGCAGTTCATTCCCGTGCTGCCGTCAAATGCCGGTACCTTTTGTGATCGGCATCTTCCGGCTTGACATCTTCGTGGAAGGGGCTCATATTCTGACCAACTACCCTCGCTAGGAGGTAAACTCCGCGCGTAGCCATTCTCTTAACCAACCTGGTTCAACATGATCGCTTGCCCTTGGGGAGAACCGATGAAATTAGCCATTCGCTTTTCGATGCTCCTAGCTTTTGCCTCCACCGCCGCCTTGGGCCAAATCCCGTATCCCAACCCGTTTACTCACGTGATTATTGTTGATCAGGAAAATCGAACTGTCGACAACCTCCTCGGCAGCAACTCTCCCAGCAACCAGTTTTATCTGCCAGGTTTGAACTTTGCCACTTCGGGACGGGCTTGGACCAAAGTCAAAGGGAAGAAGAACGTATTCACTGTGCAATCCGTTGCCATCCCGCTGGCTTCCAAGCTTGGATCCGGAGATAGCGTGGAAGCCGATGACTACGATCCCGGCCACGGCCATAAAGTATGGGTGTCTGCCTGCGATTCGCCGGTGAAGACCGATCCGAGCACGGATTGCACGATGGATGGGTTTAATCACGTAGGGGTTGCTTGCGACGCTGGAGCTACCGGCTGCCCGGGGCCGGCTTATCCTACGTATGCTTACGTGCAGTACAAGGACGTAGCTCCTTACTTTCAGATCGCGGCGCAATACAGCTATGCGAACTACATGTTTCAGACCAACCAGGGACCGCTTTCCTCTCACCAGTTCACTTTCGGCGGGACATCGCAACCGGGAGTGGGTACCGAGCCGACGTGGTTTGTCGCCGAAAATATGGTAGGCGGCGCCAACAACGGCTGTATTGCATCTTCCGGCGGGACCGTAGCGCTCGTTGATCCGGCGAATCAGACGGAAACCACCAAGATCTATCCATGCTTTACGCACCGCACCATGGCCGACCTGTTCGCAGCTCCGCCGGTTCCGCTGAGCCCGGTCACATGGACTTACTACACGCCGGGCCAAGGCTCTCTTTGGTCGGCTCCCGACGCCATCTCCACAATCTGTACCGACGTCAAAGGAAAGTGCACCGGCCCCTATTGGACCAAGGGTAAAACCAACGGATATATCGACGTCAATCCTGCCGATGCGATTACCGATATCAACAACTGCAATCTGAAACAAATGAGCTGGATCATTCCGACCGGCGTCGAGTCCGACCATGCAGGATCGAACGGACGGTTCCGGACCCTCATGGGTCTCTTCCATTGTCAACGCAGTCGGCGGCTACAATAACAACGGCACCGTGGCTAACACATGTGGCTACTGGAACGACACCGTCATCCTTATTACCTGGGATGACTGGGGTGGCTGGTACGACCACGTGGTGCCGCCGCCCCTTTCGAGCCTCGCGCCTGCAGTCGCTTCTTCGTATGTCTATGGCTTCCGCGTGCCGTTGTTTGTTGTTTCCGCTTATACTCCACCGGGGACTGTCGGCAATGTTATGGGCCTCGACTACGGAGCCATGTTGAAGTTCGTGGAGGAGACATTCGGGGGGTTGGGCACGATCTCGGAGGACCCTTCTAACCCGTATGCGGATTACTACGCCAACGACGACCTCAGCGAATTTTTCCAATTTGGGCACACACCCTATCCGTTCCAGCTTATTAACGCTCCGCTGAACTCTGATGTCTTCCTTAACCCCGCGCGCCCGATTGACCCGCCGGACAACGACTAACCTGCCTACGACATACAGGGGGCGGACATTCTTGTCCGCCCGACAGGGTTTTTCTGATACAGCGCTGACGTTCGGTACACGCGCATGGATCCCCACGTATCCCTGGAACAGTTTCGAGTGCTGCATGTGTGTCGATATCCTTGGATCATGCCCCTGACATGGACGGGACCGGGAAGTGCGGGCGAGGCATTGTAGTTATAGATGCAGCTAATTTGAACGCGTTGGCCACGTCAGAGTGCCGCTCAATCAGCGGGTGACTTCGCGAAGCACGCCTTGCACCGCGGACACCAGGCGGCTGGAGTGGTGATCGAGGTCTAACTGGCCCTTCTCGAAGTACGCTGCGGCGCCTTCCTTTAATAGCTTCTCTTCATTGCGCTGTGACAGTGCACTCACGACGATGACCGGGATATGCACAGTCGCCGGATCATCCTTCAGCGCTTTTAGCACCTCAGGCCCGCTGATCTTTGGAATCAGCATATCCAAGAGGATGACGTCGGGCAGTTTTTCCCTTGCGGCGCGTAATGCCTCTTCGCCGTCGCTGGCCGTGGAGACATCGAACCCCGCCCTCGCGAGCACACGCTCGTTCGCAATCCTCAGAAACTTGCTGTCTTCCACAAGCAGGACTTTGGTTGGCGCGCTCATATGAAATCCTTGCACTCTCATTATCGGGTATTTGGACGCGAAGCTTTCAAATCGGGGAATCGAACGTAACAGGGACTCGGTTAGTGAACGGCCAAGAGATCGCCGCCAGGTCCTTTGCAACTGGCTGATTTCACGCGGGATGGCTGAAATTAACCACCCCGCCTCGCGAAACTTTTCCTGCCCATCCGCGTTCAAATGAGTAGGCGCTTCAGAGATGGAAAGCTGAAGGACCTCGGAATCCGGCGAACTCGCTTTAGCGAACCACCGGAAAGGAACGAAGGAGGTTCACCATGAAATACCTGAGATATGCAACGATGTTCGCAGTATTGATGCTTCTGCCGCTGGCATGCGCGCAGGCGCAGGTCAGAATTGGCGTAGGCATTGGCCCCGTGGGCGTGGCTGTCGGCCCGGGCTACGTTGACGCGCCGCCCGTTTGCGCCTACGGCTACTACCCCGATTATCCATACGGCTGTGCGCCTTACGGCTACTACGGACCAGAGTGGTTCTCTGGGGGGATCTTTATCGGGGCGGGCCCCTGGTACCACGGTTGGGGACGCCCTTACTGGGACCATGGCGTCTATCGCCCCGGCTTTTACGGACGCGGCGGACCGGTTGGCCGTGGCTTCGGTCGCGGATATGAAGGGCGCGGGCGCGGTCCTGCAATCGCCCGCGGCGGAGCAGCGCGTGGTCCTGCGATCGCCCATAACGGAGGCGGACTTCACGGCGGAGGGGGATCCCGAAGTGGTGGCGGCTTCCACGGCGGAGGTGGTCACGGTCGTTAAGTGAGTTGTGGCAAGAGAGCAAAGGGCTGGCAGCCAAGGCTGCCAGCCCTCTTGTTTTGAGGCATTGACGGAATGATCCGCTTCATCGAGACTCGCTATGCACTCTTGCGGGTCTTCTCGCTATCTTGCGTGTCATCTTCCGTTTCAGTTCCAGGCCGGCGTTGCGGCACCGACTGGGTTCCCCCGCCGCGCTGCTGCTGATCGGTTTGCGGCTTCTGGTGCTGTCCCTGTTCACCGTGCTTTTCCTGCTCGCTGAACTGATTGTTTTCCTTTTTGCCTGTCTGGTTTTTCTGCTCATCCGTTGTGGAAACCGTATTCTTCATGTCTGTCATAATCCAAGACTCCTTTGATTAATGTTGAGCATGCGACCGAAGTGCGCATGCTCGCCTTTCATCAGGCCCGCTTGAGATGGCCATTGGCCTCGCCGGGATGCCCCTCTACCAGAAACAGGGGAGAGATAGGTTGGAGCTCAGTGTATTCCCGAGGATTCATTACCCGAGTCTTGTGGGGGAGTTCGAGCAGACAGGCATGTTTGCCTTTGACGGCCGCGATGCAGAAATGCAAATGTTCTGGCTTCAACGCGGCTGATTGGAATGTACGGACCCGTCTCGTCCGGATCGTGGTATCATCCCTCGCGTGCTAGGCGGACGCAGCAGCGACGAGTGGATCGCGCAATATAGCTCCAGTCATCAGCATCCGATGAACCGGCTGTGTCATACGCTGGGCATTCCGACCATTCTGTTGTCGTTTGCGGTTCTTGTGGCTGGCATCTTCTTCCATCACTTGCTGCTCTATGCGCTTGCGTTGTTTCTCATCGGCTGGCTCTTCCAGTTCATCGGCCACGCCTTCGAGGGCAAGCCTCCCGAGTTCTTCCACGACTGGCGTTTCCTTTTTGTGGGTGTGCGCTGGTGGTGGGCGAAGATCCACGGCCGTGCGTGACGATTTCCGATATCCATCTTTCCGAGATTAAACCATGACCATAACCCGTTATCTCTTTGTCGTCCTGTTCCTGATTGTTTCCATACTCGGCCATGCGGCCGACGCCGCGTTTGATATCGTCATCACGAACGGGCATATTGTGGATGGCACCGGGTCTCCCTGGTATTCGGGCGACGTCGGTATCCGCGACGGCCGAATTGCGGCCATCGGCAATCTTTCCGCCGCTGCGCGCAAGCGCATGATCGACGCGGGGGGCAAGGTGGTAGCTCCCGGCTTCATCGACATGCTGGGGCAGTCGGAAGTGACCATCCTCGTCGATCCGCGGCTGCCCTCGAAGATCTATCAGGGCATCACGACCGAGATCACCGGCGAAGGCGGATCGGCGGCTCCATTGACGAAAGTGATTGTGGAGGCCGATCGCCCTGTTTACGCACACTACAAGATTGACGCCGACTGGCAGACTTTTCGCCAGTATTTTGCGCGGCTGGAAAAGCAGGGCATGGGAATCAATCTTGCGAGCTATGTGGGAGCTACGCAGGTAAGACGTGTTGTGCTGGGCGACGCCGATGTTCAGCCCACGCCCGAGCAACTCGAGAAGATGAAAGCGCTGGTGCGGGAAGCCATGCACGACGGAGCCGTTGGTCTTTCGACGTCGCTTGAATATGCGCCCGCGCCCTACGCCAAGACGGAAGAGATCATCGCGCTCGCTGCCGAAGCGTCAAAGTTCGGTGGAATTTACGCAACCCATATGCGCAATGAGAGCGATACCGTGCTCGAAGCCATTGATGAAGCCTTGCGCATCGGCCGGGAGGCGCACATTCCGGTCGAGATCTGGCATATCAAAGTTGCCGGGAAGAACAACTGGGGACACATGCCCGAAGTAGTCGCGAAGATCAATCAGGCGCGCGCGCAGGGAAGCGACGTTTCAGCCAACACCTATGCCTATACCGCATGGTTCAACAGCATGTCGGCCTTCGTTCCGCCGTGGGCACACGACGGCGGCGACGCAAAGCTGGTCGAGCGGTTGAAAGATCCGGCGATCCGCGCTCGCATTCGCAAGGAAATGGGAGCTCCCTCCGGAAGCTGGGACAACGAATGGCAGGAGATTCCGGGACCGGAAGCGGTGATGATTAGCGTGGTACAGAATCCGGAGTTAAGGAAATTTCAGGGCAAGCGTCTTTCGGAAGTTGCGCAGACGATGCACGAAGATGCGATGGACGCGCTTTTCGACTTGCTGATCGAAGACAAAGGTTTCACGGAGTGCGCTGTCTTCGGCATGTCGGAACCCGATGTTGCCCTAGCCCTGGAGCAGCCGTGGGTCTCAATTGACAACGATTCTTCCGGCACTTCTCCTGAAGGCATTCTCGGCGAGGAGCATCCACATCCTCGGGCGTATGGAACGTTTCCGCGAATTCTGCGGAAGTATGTTCGGGAAGAGAAGAAGCTGACGCTGGAGGAAGCGATCCGCAAGTTTTCGGCGCTGCCGGCGCAGCGCATGCGGCTCACGGATCGTGGCGTGCTGAAGCAGGGCATGTGGGCGGATGTGGTGGTGTTTGATCCGGAGAAGGTGCGGGACCTGGCGACCTTCGACGATCCCAACCGGCTGTCGGAAGGGATGGAGATTGTGCTGGTGAATGGAACTCCGGTGATTGAGAGTGGCAAGATGACCGGGGCGTTGCCCGGGAAAGTGCTGCGGGGCGCGGGGTATGAGCGGTAGAAGGCGAGAAGGCCCGCGCTCGCCCCTACACGAGCAGCCTGTCCACACTCCAAATGAATCCCAAAGTCAAAGGCCCCACCCTGTCGCAAAAAACGCGACAAGGATGGGGCACCCGATTTCAACTGGCCACTGACAACTGGGAACTGTTTCTATGTTCCTTCGTTCCAGCTCGCCAGATACTCTTCCTGCTCGGGAGTAAGTCTGTTGATCTTGATGCCCATCGATTCCAGCTTCAGCTTGGCGACTCGCTTGTCTAAGTCGACTGGAACTGTGTAGACCTTCTTCTCGAGTGAGGCGTGGTTCTTCACCATGTATTCGCAGCAAAGAGCCTGGTCGGCGAAGCTCATATCCATGACCGACGCGGGGTGGCCTTCGGCCGCGGCCAGATTGATGAGGCGGCCTTCGCCCAGCAGGTTGATGCGGCGTCCGTCTTTCATCGTGTACTCCTCGACGAAAGTGCGCGTGGTGCGCTTCGAGCTCGACATCTTTTCGAGCGAGGGGATGTTGATCTCCACGTTGAAGTGGCCCGAATTCGAGATGATCGCGCCGTCTTTCATCGCTTCGAAGTGCTGCTTGGCGAGGACGTTCTTGTTGCCGGTGACAGTGCAGAAGACGTCGCCGAGCTTGGCGGCTTCATCCATCGACATGACGCGGAAGCCATCCATCACGGCTTCGAGCGCTTTTGTTGGATCGACTTCGGTGACGATGATTTCGGCTCCTGCGCCGCGCGCGCGTGAGGCGAGTCCTCGTCCGCACCAGCCGTAGCCGGCAACTACGAACTTCGATCCGGCGAGCAGAAAATTGGTCGCGCGGATGATGCCGTCAATCGTCGATTGTCCTGTGCCGTAGCGGTTGTCGAACAGGTGCTTGGTGTCGGCGTCATTCACGGCAACGATGGGATATTGCAGCACGCCTTCCTTGGCCATGGCGCGCAGGCGGATGACGCCGGTAGTGGTTTCCTCGGTGCCGCCAATCACGCCTGCGAGTTCGGTCTTGCGCTTGGTGTGCAATACGCCCACTAAGTCGGCGCCGTCGTCCATGGTGATCTGCGGCTTATGGTCAAGCGCGGCCATGATGTGCGAGTAATAGGAATCGTTGTCCTCGCCTTTAATCGCGAAGGTGGGAATGTTGTAGTCGCGCACCAGGCTGGCGGCGACGTCGTCCTGCGTGGAAAGCGGGTTCGAGGCGCAGAGCGCCACGTCGGCGCCGCCGTCGCGCAGGCAGATCATAAGATTCGCGGTCTCAGCCGTGACGTGCAGGCAGGCGGAAATGCGGACGCCTTTGAGAGGCTGGTTCTTGATGAATTCCTTGCGGATGATCTGCAATACCTTCATCGACTGGTTGGCCCACTCGATGCGCTTTTTGCCAAGATCGGCAAGTTCAAAATTCTTAACGTCGCTGGTAATCGATGTCGTAGCCATTTTTCTCCCTATCCCCGGATGAGCAAGAGGTCAGAGGTTAGAGTCAGATTGCAGAAGTTACATCCGACCTCAATCCCGTTCCTTGCCTGCTCTTGATTTTCTCGATTTCGCACGGTTGCGGTTCGGGTCCTTAAACCTCCGACCTCGAACCTCTGACCTTATTTTCTCGTTCCCACTGGCTCTTGTTGCTTCAACCCGGCGTCGGTGGCCAGTTTCGCGGCCTTGTCGGTCTTTTCCCACGTGAAGTCAGCGTCGTTGCGGCCGAAGTGCCCGTAGGCGGCCGTCTTGCGGTAGATCGGGCGCCGCAGATCGAGAGTTTCGATGATTTCGCGCGGCTTGAGCTTGAAGTTCGCCCGGACGAGATCGGGGATGGTGGATGCATCCACTTTCTCTGTACCGAACGTATCGACCAGAACGCTGACAGGATCGGCGACTCCGATCGCATAAGCCAGCTGTACCTCGCAACGTTCGGCGAGGCCGGCGGCTACGATGTTCTTGGCGATGTAGCGCGCCATGTAAGCAGCCGAGCGGTCAACCTTGGTCGGATCCTTGCCGCTGAATGCGCCGCCGCCGTGGCGGCCCATGCCACCGTAGGTGTCGACGATGATCTTGCGTCCTGTGAGGCCGGAATCGCCCATCGGGCCGCCGATGACGAAGCGCCCCGTCGGGTTGATGTGATATTTCGTGTCCTCGTCGAGCAGGTTGGCCGGAATGACGGCCTGGATCACATGCTTCAGAATGTCGGCGCGCAATTCGTCATTGCTCACGCTTTCGGAGTGCTGTGTCGAGACGACGACCGCATCGATACGCTTCACTTTGCCGGGCGCCGAATATTCGACTGTAACTTGTGATTTTCCGTCAGGGCGGAGGTAAGAGCAGGTTCCATTCTTTCGGACTTCAGAGAGCTTTAATGTGAGTTTGTGCGCCAGGGAGATCGGCATGGGCATCAGCTCAGGCGTCTCATTGCAGGCGAAGCCGAACATCATGCCCTGATCGCCGGCGCCGCCGGTGTCTACGCCCATGGCGATATCGCCGGACTGCTTGTTGATGCTGGAGATCACGGCGCAGGTATTGGAATCGAAGCCGTAAACGGCATTGTCATAGCCGATCGACTGAACCACGCCGCGGACAGTGTTTTGAAAATCGACGTAAGCTTTAGTCGTGATTTCGCCGGCGATGACGACCAGGCCAGTGCAGGTAAGGGTTTCGCAGGCGACGCGGCTACTTGGATCTTCACGCAGGCAGGCGTCGAGAATGGCGTCGGAAATTTGGTCGGCGATCTTATCGGGATGGCCTTCGGTGACCGATTCGGATGTAAATAGGAAGCGATTTTTTGCTGGCAAGCTGGTTCTCTCCTCGGGTGACATCGAACGGTCGTGAGCACTAAGGTGGGCCTATAACGCCGCAGGCTCTTAACCGGGATCAGGCTTTTATATCCTTAAAACGGTACCAGAGAGCGTGGCAGGAGTGCAACGAAATTGGGCGGCCCGGATGGACATGCTCAGCGAGCGGAAGTACAGCGCATTGAATGGGTTCTAGACAGCAGTAAATGAAAGAAAATAAAGGCTAGCAATGCCGATCGTTTAATGGGCCGTGGGCGACGAAACGTTGGGCAGCAGGCCCGCCGAACCGATTGTGACCGTCTTCACCTCGCCGAGATCGCCTCCGACGGGAAGCTCTCTTCCGTTGAGGTGGAAGTCGAGAGCGCCAACATTGCCCGCCTTGACGACAATGCGCTGGTGGCCGCGGAAGGTGCGTTCATCGCCGGACGGAATGGTCTGTGAGCCGAATGGATTGTCGTCAACCGCGACTGACAGCCAGCTCTCGTCCCGGGCTCGAATGGTGAGCACGAATTCCCCGGGTCCAGGGGATGCTGGCGGGGAACTCGCCTCGGACTGAAGTGAGGAGGTGCCTGCGGGTTTATCGGCTGGCGTGGGTGCAACCGGAGCGGCACCTGAACTTGCGGTGGGCACGCCGACCGGCGACGATTGAGCAGAAGACGATTGACCAGAATTAGAAGCGTCCGGCGCGGATGTGCTTTGACCCGAGGCTTGCTCCGAACGCTGCGCCACCTGTGGCTGCCGGGCGAGCCGCTCCTGCTCGCGGCGCCGATGGGTCCAAAGCGAGAGGCCGAGCGCGATCAGCAACAGAACGACCGCGAAGACGCCCCAAGGCAGCTGGTGGGAAGCGAGTTCGGCGCGTATCTCGAGCCGACCGTTTTCCGGTTCATGAGCGCCGCGTTGGGCAACATTGTCGCGAGTTTCGCGGCTCGGAGACTCGGTGCGGGGAGGCGGCGCCTCACCGGAGGCCTCCAGGTAGTCGGCGATCGTCTGATCTTCGTCGACCCCAAGCGCGCGGGCGTAAGCGCGGACGAATCCTTTGTTGAAAATGCCCCCCGGCAACTGGTTGAATTTTTCATCCTCCAGAGCCTGGAGCATGCGCGTGCCGATCTTAGTAGTGGAAGAAATTTGTTCGAGCGTGATCTTGCGCTTTTCGCGTTCGAGCTTGAGTTTTTCGCCAAAGGAAGGCAAGCCGGTCTCCCGCCGATCGGACGACGATAAAGATTTTACTCTTTGAAGTGCACCATCATAACGCATTTAGGGATGTGTGCCACGAACAGTCAACTCAACGTGGTGTCCTGGTTTGCGTTCTTCAACACGGAGTCACCGAGTCACGGAGAAACCCTGAACCGCATGAACCAATTACTCCGTGGCGGGAGTTGAATTAGGGACACTACCAAGGCAAGCGTCGGCTGCGAAGGTGGAAGCCGCCTAGTTGTCTTCGGACGTTTGTGCGATGGCGTTTGCGCGCGGAAATTGCAGAGAAACAGCGTCGGCTCCGACAAAGCTGACGGTCACGCTGGTCTGGCGTTCCTTAAAAGGACTGGTCGCACTGAGCGAAGCATAATGCCACATGCGCACCGCTTGTGCGGCGGCTTCGGCAAGTTGCTGTTTGCCGCTGAGAACGTGAATCTGCTTCACCAGTCCATTGGCTGCGACGACAATCTGCAGGCGAACCTTGCCGGGGCCGGAGTTCTCCGGCGCCGTTGGATAGACCACATGTCCGGTAGGCGCTTCGGCCACCTCAACCCGCGTCGGAGACGGATCCAGAGGCCGGGAAACCAGCACGCGCAGATGAGGCTTCGGTCCGAGCCTCGCGAGATCCTCGGCTGTCGGTAGACCAGGGACAGGCGGCTGGATGGCTGCTTGAGTTGATCCCGAAAAAACATGGGAATAAAGATAAAGCCCAATCGAGAGGCTGAATATCGCGAGGGCCGCAGCGGCTCCCCAATATAAGAGATCGCCAGAGGCGTGTGCTGTTCGTTGTCGCGGCCCGGGTTGGGGTTTGTTGAGCGCGGGCACTGCCGGCGAAACAGCCTCGGATCCAACAGGCAGTTTCGCTACCGGTTTTGCTGGCTCGGGCGCGGCAGAACTTGCCAGCCAGATTGGAATGCTGTTGTCCAGGGCTTCAACGCCCGCCTGGTTTTCATGCGGTGCGAGTTGCTTGCTCCAGATGACCCGGAACGCTGCTTTGTACTTGCCTCGTTGCAGGGTAATGATCTGGCCGGGCGAGAGTTCGGTACGCAGTCCACCGAGGCGGCACCCGCTCTCCGATGTATCAACGGTGTGCGCCAACAGCGAGGGAGAAGCTTCTACTTGACGATCGTCCAGCCACACGCGCAGCGGCAGAACCATCTTGGTGCGAGCGTAGCGTTGGACGTCCTGGTACATCGACAATATTTTACGAATAACTCGTAACCGGCGGCCAGTTACCGAAGATAGTGAACGGGTGAGTTGAGTTGCTTGCCGGAAGACAAACGGAGGCTCGCGTGCGTGGAACGCTGGCCCCGTTCATGGCGCGGTTGCCTATCACGACGGGAAATGGAAATGAACGTCGTGGTGCGAGGCGACGGGCGTGCCGTCCAGCGTGGCTGGTTGGTAATGCCAGCGGCGCAGCGTGGCTTCGATTTTTTCGTCAATGCCGTGGCCAATGGCCTGGACGATCTTCGTCTCGACTACGCTACCTTGTGAGTCGATGGTGACCTCGATGACAACGTCGCCAACCAAGCCCAGTGGTAGTTCGGCACGATTGACGGGTGGATCGGGGTACACGACCGGATAAGCAACGTGGACTTCATGGCCGGAAACCGGTCCGTCCACCACAGTGCCGAGGGGAGAACCGGCCTTGGAGTTAAGGCTGCCTTCCTCCGCCAGCGGTTCGGGCTGGCGATGTTCGTCGGCGGGTTCCGGTTTTTGCTTTTGGGGATGCGGGCGCGGCTGAGCCTTGTGCTTCTCAGCCGGCAGTACTAGCTTCGCTTCGTCGCGTGGCTTTGTCTTCGTCTCCCGGTGGAAGGTAAGTGATGTGATACGTGTGTGACGAGTCTCCAAAGGCGAGCCAGGTTGGACCTAATTCAATGACCGTCGGATTGTGGAACACGATCCAGGCCAGAGCCACCAAATGAGCGGCGACGGACACCGCGACGGTTCCGTGGTGGCGGAGCCAAAAATGGCGGCTCGTGGAACCCCGAGGCTGTAATCCGGCAAACACAATTCTAGGTTACTACCGATGATAGACGCGGAAACAGCGAAAAGGTCGCGTTGAAGTGACTGCCTGCAATCTGATTATCATCCCGAGCAGCGCGACGTGTCGCGTTTTCTGCGACGCAATAATCGCGCGTTTGGCTCGCTTCCTTTTCAAATTGAGCCACGAGCACCGTTTCCTACGCGCCTGCCTGCTTTTCCGCCATATCGCCAATTATGGGGAGCTTGAACATCTGGCCCTGGTAGGCCTTGAGAACCAAAACCAGCCAGAGGATGAAATCCGGCGAGGCTGACGAGCGGCCACAATAACAAGGTCGCCCACCCGAGGAGGGGAATGTGGCCGATGATGGACAGGATGATCCACAGGGCGGTCCAGGCTACTGCGAAGAAGATGCACTGGAAGCAATGAAAGCGGATGAAGCGCTTCCGGTTGTATGGTTCGAGGACCAGAAACGCGATCGCCGGGATGATAGTCACATAGGCGAGGGCTCCGGCAACGTTGTCGGTTAGTCCGGTACCGGTGGTGGTTGCGGTGGAAGCTGGTGCGGCAGGGGCGCCCGCACATTTCAGACAGGTTGCTCCTTCTGCGATCTGGGCGCCACAGGTTGGACAGAAAGGCATGGAGTCTCCTTTGGATCGCGGAGAAAAATATCAGAAGGACGGATGGGACGCAACGGCTAAGTGGCGCAGATGGCGTTGATTGCTGGTATTCTCGTCCGTCCACTTTCAGTTTGGTTTCGTGGTGGAAAACATGAGACGCGGCAAGCCGCGTCTCTACGGGAGGCTGATGATCACGATTGTTTCGGGGCTGCCGCGGTCGGGCACGTCGCTGATGATGCAAATGCTGGCGGCGGGAGGCATGATGGCGCTTTCCGATGGGGAGCGGAAGCCTGATACCGACAATCCCAAGGGGTATCTCGAATGGGAGCGGATCAAGCTGCTTCCCAAGGAACCGGGGCTGATTGCGGAGGCCGAAGGCAAAGTGGTGAAGGTGATTTCGCAGCTGATCCTGTCGCTGCCCGACGGTCACGAATACAGGATTGTGTTCATGCAGCGGCCTTTGCCGGAGGTGCTGAAGTCGCAGGAAGAAATGCTGAAGCGGCGTGGGACTCATGAGCCGGGCGGGAATACAGCGGCCATTGAGCACGCATTCCAACGGCACTTGATTGAGGTCAACAAGTGGCTGGCAGGAAAAGCGGGTACGTCGGTTTTGCGCGTGCATTATCATCGCGTGTTGCGCGAGCCACAGGCTATGGCGGAAGGAGTGGCGGCGTTCCTGGGTGTGCCGCTGGATATTCAGGCAATGGTTGGACAGGTGGATGGCAGCTTGTATCGGAATCGTGTGAAGTAGGCGCGGCTTGGCAGGGAGTGTATCGCGTGTGTGTATTGGGCGGCAACGATTTTCACATCGTCCTTTTCTTGCTAATTCCCGATTAGCGGAGCTGGATGGCGCTGCACCACGGTTAAGTAGTGTATTTTCACTACGCTATATTCTATTCTTGTATCCTCGGTTTCACTTTTTCGTCCACTCGAGCCGGGCCTGCCGCGGTAATCAAATTGCACGGATCGTTTTGGACGCATCCGCGCGGAGACGGCAACAGCTTGGCTTACAAAGATATTTTCTGGATGGCCTGCGACTCCACCGAATCATTACGCGCCGAGTACGGCCCTTTTCATACACGAGAAGAAGCGGAGGCGGAAGCCCACAAGCTGGGGTTCGGGTACCTGCTGCGATACGAGCACATGGTTGGCCCCAACGAGCAGATTGAAGAGGTTCGTTGCGTGTTTATCGAATTACAGCAGGCGCCCCCGCCCCAACAGCGTCCGGGCGTCACCTTCCACACGCGCTGCGCGACTTGCGGGGAATCGGCCGCGCACGAGTTGAAATGGCAAGCCGAAGTCTGGGCAGACATTCATGAATTCGAACATCTGCGCCATCGCGTAAGACTGTTCGAACATGCGCTCGGCGAAGGCCTGCGCGAAATCAGCGACACCAGAGGCTTTGCGGCGTAGGGTCCGGTCTGCCTTGATCAATCACTTCTTTGTTAATCACGCGCAGTTGTTTTGGATAATTCCTTGGCTGCGGCTTCATCCAACATCCACAAGAGCGCCCCGTTGGTGGGTTGTACCTGCTGCGACGGATACGGCGGGTCGCTTTTTCCTTCCAGAACCTGATGCACCATTTCGGCTTTGTCGGGCCCGCTGACCAGGAACATCACTTCTGCGGCGTTGTTCAGCACGGGGAAGGTGAAGCTGATGCGGTGAGTTTTGAATTTATCCACCCAGTTGGCGATCACAAGTTTATTGCGTTCCTTCAATCCTTCGGAATCGGGGAACAGCGATGCGGTATGGCCGTCGGGGCCCATGCCAAGCAGGATGAGATCGAAGCGGGGAAATTCGTTAGTCCTGAGTTCGAAGAATTTCTTCAGCTGGATTTCATATTCGGCGGCGGCCGAAGCGGCATCGGGATTCTCGGCTTTGACCCGGAAGACATTCTGCGCAGGGATCGCGATCTTCGAGAGCAGGGATTCATTCACCATGCGGAAATTGCTGTCTGCGTCGGTGGGCGGCACGTGGCGCTCGTCGCCGAAGAAGAAATAGGTGCGCGCCCATGGGAAATCGGCGTAGCTTGCGGCGAGCAGGGAATAGAGACTTCTGGGAGTCGAGCCTCCCGAGAGCGCGACCGTAAACCGGCCCTGGGCTCCGATAGCTTGCCGCCCGATGCGCGTGAACTCCTCGGCAGCGGCGTGGAAAAGGTCAGCGGCTGTCGGCAGAACTTCGATCTTGCGGGTTGAGGGCATTTGATAATTTGCGTTTGTGCAACCTAGGCAAGTTCTGTTCCGAACGAGATTCCTCGCCCACTCGCTTCGCTCGGGCTCGGAATGACAAGCTCAATAGATTATTTTTCGAAGTTCCTCCAGCGCCGCCCGTCGCGCTCCATTAACTCTTCGGACTCCTTCGGTCCCCATGTCCCCGACGGGTAGTTGGGGAAATTGCGCGGGGGCAATGCCTTCCACACATCGAGCACCGGGTTCACGATGCTCCAGCCGGCTTCGACCATGTCGGCGCGCTGGAAGAGTGTAGCGTCGCCAATCATGCAATCGTGCAGGAGGCGCTCATAGCCGGTCGAGGGAGTCACTCCGAAATAATCGGCGTAGGCGAAATCCATGTTGACCTCGCCGAGCTGCATGGCGGGGCCGGGGGTTTTGGCGGCGAAGCGCAGCGATATGCCTTCTTCCGGCTGAATGTGCAGCACGAGCTGGTTGGGCATCAAGTTTTCGACGGGCGTGTCGCGGAAGAGCATAAACGGAGCGCGCCGGAATTGGATGACCACGTGTGTGTTACGTCCCGGCAACCGCTTGCCGGTGCGCAGATAGAAGGGAACTCCCGCCCAGCGCCAGTTGTCGATGAGCAGGCGCATGGCGACAAAAGTCTCTGTGCGCGAGTCGCGCGGCACGCCTTCTTCTTCGCGGTAAGCCGGGACGCGCTCGCCATCGACAATGCCCTCGCCATATTGTCCGCGCACGGTTTTGCTGAGCACATCCTCCGAGCTGAAGGGCTGAATGGCGTGCAGAATCTTGGCCTGCTCGTCGCGCACAGCGTTGGCCTCGAACGAAATCGGCGGCTCCATCGCGGTCAGCGTGATGAGCTGCATGATGTGATTGGGAACCATGTCGCGGAGCGCGCCCGCGCCGTCGTAGTAGCCGCCGCGTTTTTCCACACCCACGGTTTCGACAACCGAGATCTGCACGTGGTCGATGTAGCGGCGGTTCCAGATCGGCTCGAAAATTCCGTTGGCGAAACGGAGCGCCAAAATGTTCTGAACGGTTTCCTTGCCCAGATAGTGGTCGATGCGGTAAATCTGGCACTCGTTGACCACTTTCAGCAGTTGCTGGTTGAGCGCTTTGGCGGAATCGAGATCGTGACCGAACGGCTTTTCAATAATGACGCGGCGCCAGTAGCCGTTTTCCTGGTGCATCAGGCCAACCTTCGAGAGCCGCTCGACGATGTCCCCGAAGAAATTTGGCGCAGTGGCGAGATAGAAAAAGTAGTTGCCCTTGGCCCCATGTTCCTGGTCGGCTTTAGCGACGGTATCTTTCAATTGTGCGTAGGTGTCCGGATTATCGAAATCGCCGCTGATGTAGTAGATGCGGCGGACGAACCAATCCCAGAGATCGCTGTCGATGGGGCCGCTGGCAAACTGCTTGAAGTCCTCGGTCATTTTTTTGCGCGCGTCGTCGGTCGACATGGCACTGCGACCCAAGCCGACGATGGCGAACTCACGCGAGAGCAGACCCTGGCTGGCCAGGTTGTAAAGGGCGGGAATCAGCTTGCGGCGGGTGAGGTCTCCGGAGAAGCCGAAGATGACCATGACGCAGGGATCGGCGACGCGGCCGATGCGGGGTTTGGACGGAGTGGGCAGCACTTCGGTTTGGGCCATGGGTTCCTCTTAAGCTGCGAGCTATGAGCCACGAGCTTCGAGCAAAATCAAAACCAAGATCCTGGCCGCTCGCGGCTCGAAGCTCGCGGTGGCCATTGCTATGTCGCGGCGGACTTTTTAGGTCTTCGCCGCTGCGCCTTTTGGTTCCACGTGCCCGCCGAATTTCTGGCGCATGGCGGAGAGCATCTTATCCGCGAAAGTGTGCTCCTGGCGCGAACGGAAGCGCGCAAAGAGCGCCGCGGTCAGCACTTCCGCCGGCACCGCTTCTTCGATCGCGGCCTGGATGGTCCAGCGGCCTTCGCCCGAATCCTGCACGAAGCCGCTGTACTCGGCGAGCGTGGGATTCTCCGCCAGCGCCATCGCGGTCAGGTCGAGCAGCCACGAACTGATCACGCTGCCGCGCCGCCACACTTCGGCGATCTCCGGCAGGTTGAGGTCGTAGCGAATGTCGGCCGGCAGATCCTTGCTGGTGGCGTTCTTGAAAATGTCGAAACCCTCAGCGTAAGCCTGCATGATGCCGTACTCGATGCCGTTGTGCACCATCTTGACGAAATGGCCGGAGCCGCTCGGGCCGCAGTGGATGTAGCCGTTTTCGGCGGTAGCCGCCGAGTTTGTCGAAGCCGGGAGTGCGCGGGATGTCGCCGCGTCCGGGCGCGAGCGTTTTGAAAATCGGATCGAGCCGCTGGACGGCTTCTTTCGGGCCGCCAATCATCATGCAGTATCCGCGCTCCAGTCCCCACACGCCGCCGCTGGTGCCGACGTCAACATAATGGACGCCTTTGGCTGCGCAGATTTGCGAGCGGCGCACGTCATCTTTGAAATAGGAGTTGCCGCCGTCGATGATGGTGTCGCCAGCTTGCATGCGCGAAAGCAGGCTCTGGACAGTCTTTTCCGTGGCATCGCCGGAGGGAACCATGACCCAGGCGGCGCGCGGCGGCGTCAGCTTCGCGACCAGATCATCGAGAGACGATGAGCCGGTCGCGCCTTCGCCGGCGATTTGCTTGACGGCGTCGGGACTCAGATCGGAGACGACAAGTTGATGGCCGCCGCGCATCAGTCGCCGCGTCATGTTGGCGCCCATGCGCCCCAGGCCTACCATTCCAAGTTGCATTTTTGCTCCTTGACGTCAGGGGCTATAACCCCATCTTTTTATAGATCCGCACGGCGTGGCAAAAGGCCGCGCCTTTCAACCATCTTGTGCGAAGGCTATAAAGCTTGTTGCACGAATTCCGCCAGTTTCTTGAGTCCCGCTTTCACATCGCTGCCGATGTGTACACGCAAGGCGCGGCGGTTGCGTTCGGCTAGAACCGCGAAATCTCCGCGTGCCTGCGCGGCTTTTACGACGCCGAAAGTATATTTCTGCTGCGGAACGGGGAAATCGGCTGCGTCATCGCAGGTGATCTGAAGAAACACTCCGCTGTTAGGGCCGCCTTTGTAGGCTTGTCCGGTCGAATGCAGAAAGCGCGGGCCAAAGCCCAGGCAAGTGGCTACGTGCTTCTTGTCGCGTACGCTCATGCGCAGCGATTGCAGCAGCGATTCATGCGCCGGGTTCATCTCGATATAGCCGAGCACCGCGAAATAATCCCCAGCTTTTATCCGCGCAAGATGCGCGCGCAGGTAGCCTGCCAGCGATGCGATCATTGCCTACGGCCTTTGCAAGGTCGGCGGCATTCTTGTCGTCGGTGAAGAGTTTGAAGCCCGCTTCTTCAAGGATTGGCTTCTCGGCGGGCAGGGAACCTTTGGCTTCGTATTCGGACGTCAGTTTCTTGGTCTCGATCTTGCTGGCTTCCACATCGGGCTGATTGAAGGCGTTGATGCCGATGATGGAGCCGGCGACGGCGGTGGCGATCTCCCAGCGGAAGAATTCCTGGCCCAGGTTATAAACGTCGGCAACGGCGATGCGCACGACCGGCTGGCCGGCTTTTTCCAGAGCGGCGACTTTGGCGTCTTGCGCGGCATCCGGCGATCCTTCCAGGCGGAGGTAGGCGAAGATGCGGTCGTTTCCATAGACCTCGGGCGCGCCGAGCGCTTCGCGATCCACCGGAATAATGCCCTTGCCGATCTTTGCCGGTGGATTCGGCGATCAGCTGCTCCAGCCACGCGCCCAGATCGGCGATGCCGGGCGAAGTGATGAGCGTGATTTTGTCGCGGCCCAGTTTCGCGGCAGAGCCGAGGATGAGGCCGAGCATCACGCCGGGATTCTGTTCCACGGGAGCCGACGGCGGCGCAGGCATCCGCCATTTCGTTTGGCGCGCTCCAGAAATTTATCGGTGTCCATGCCCATGGCGGCGGCCGGAATCATGCCGAAGTTGGAGAGCGCGGAATAGCGGCCGCCGATCGAGGGCACGCCGTAGAAGATGTGGCGGAAGCGGTCGCGCTCGGCGACCTGCTGCATCTTGGAGCCCGGATCGGTGATGGCGATGAAGTGGCTGCCCGCCTTGTCGGCGCCCACGGTCTGCTGCACGCGCTCGAAGAAATACTGTTTGTAAGATATTCGGTTCGAGCGTGCTGCCGGATTTGCTGGAAACGATGAAGAGCGTTTTCGCGAGATCGACTTCTTCTCGATGCTCTTGATCTGCGCGGGGTCGGTGGAGTCGAGAATGTGCAGTCGCGGAAAGCCCGGTGCTTGCGGATAGGTCAGCGAGAGCACTTCGGGGCACAGGCTCGATCCGCCCATGCCGAGCAGAGAATGTCGGAGAACCCGCCGCTTTGACTTCGGCCGCGAAATCTCTCAGCTTTGCGGCGACCTTAGTTGCTCGTCGACAATCGTTAGCCAGCCCAGCCATTTGGCTTCGTCGTCGTTGGTCCAGAGAGAGGCGTCTTTCTGCCAGAGCAGTCTTACTTTTCCAAGCGCGCGCCAGTCGTTAACGTTTTTTTTTACGGCGGCGTCAAGATCGGCCGGCAGAGTTGCGAGTTTGCGCGTTAACTGTAGCGACGCGGGCCGCGGCGAACTCTTCTCGACGGCCGCGAGCAGCTTGTCGAAGGCGTCGGCGAACAGTTTCACGCCATCGGCGGTGAGCTTGTCGGTCACTTCTTTCATGGAGATGCCGGCCGCCGCAAGATCGGACATGGTTGTGCGCGCGCCGTCCAGATCTTCATTCAAGCTTTGGCGCGGCTTGCCATGATCGCGGAATGCGTCGAGCGTTGCTGGCGGGATGGTGTTAACCGTGTCGGGGCCGATCAGTTCTTCAACGTAAATGACGTCGCGGTAGTTGGGATTCTTGGTGCTTGTGCTGGCCCACAGAACGCGCTGCGTCTGCGCGCCTTTGGCGGCGAGCGCCTTCCAGCGCGGCGAAGAAAAAATCCGCTCGTAGGCTTCATAGGTCAGCTTGCCGTTGGCGATGGCGACTTTACCCTGGATGCTTTGCAGTTTCGCTTTGCGCCCGCATCGTTCCGTTTTGATTTTCTCCGCTGTCATCGAATCGATCAGGGAATCGATGCGGCTGATGAAGAAGCTGGCGACACTGGCGATCTTGCTCAGGTCTCCGCCGGTCGCGGCAAATTTCCGACGTCCATCGATATAGGCCGCCGCCACTTCCTCATACACAGGCTGCGCGAACAGCAGCGTGACATTCACATTGATGCCTTCGCTGATGAGCTGGCGAAACGCCGGGAATGCCCGCGGCGTGCCAGGAACTTTGATCATGACATTTTCGCGGCCGACGGATTTCCAAAGGCGGCGCGCTTCGTCGAGGTGCCGTTGGTGTCGTTGGCCAGATAGGGAGAAACTTCGAGACTCACATAGCCATCGCGCTTCTTCGTGCTTTGGTAGACGGGCAGCAGTAGGTCGGCGGCATCCTGAATGTCGCGGATGGCGAGCAATTCGTAACGGCCCTTGGCATCGAGATCGGCACGCTTGGCCAGCGAGTCGAGAAAGTCCTGGTATTGCGACGAAGCTTCGATAGCTTTTTCAAAAATGGCGGGATTCGAGGTCATGCCGCGAAGGCCGTCTTCGTCGATCAGGCGCTGCAGACCGCCGCCTTTGAGCAAGTCGCGGCGGATGTAGTCGAGCCAGATGGACTGACCGAAAGTTGCAAGCTGTTTCAAAGGATTCGCGGCCTTGGGTGTTTCGAGAGTGCTTACGGGGTTCATTGCCAACTCCTGAAGTTCTGGTAATACGTTCTAGCCAGTGGTGGTGCCAGGAGACGAGGCAAGCCCCGTCTCTACCTAACCTATTTGCCGATTAACTCGCGAGCCGCCTGCGCGACGGCATCGACCGTGAAGCCAAACTTCTTTTGCAGATCTTTCAGCGGTGCCGAGGCTCCAAAGCTACGCATGCCAATGACGCGGCCACTCGATCCCGTGTATCGCTCCCAGCCAAGAACTGACGCCTGTTCCACGGCCACACGAGCGGTGACGCTGGGCGAGGACATGGTCGCGATAACTCTGGTCCTGATGGTCGAATAGATCCCAACAAGGGATGCTGACAACTCGCGCGCGGATGCCTTCAGTTTTCAGTTTCTCGTAGGCATCAATGCAGAGATAAATCTCGCTGCCGGTGGTGATCAGAATCACCTGCGGCGGACCGCCTTCAGAATCGGCCAGAATGTAGCCGCCGCGCGCCAGCCCTGCTGCCGAAGCATATTTCGTGCGGTCGAGAGTTGGGAGCGCCTGCCGCGTTAGGATCAGCGCGACTGGTTCCTTCTTCAGCTTCATAATCACTTTCCACGCCTCAAGAACTTCGTTCGCGTCGGCAGGGCGGATTGTCATCAGACCGGGAACCGCGCGCAATGTTGGCAGTTGCTCGATCGGTTGGTGCGTGGGACCGTCTTCACCTACGCCGATGGAGTCGTGCGTGTAAATCCAGATCGACGGAATTTCCATGATCGCCGAGAGACGAATCGCGGGCTTCATGTAGTCGGAGAAGATCAGGAACGTCGAGCCGTAGGAGCGGAGATACGACAATGCCATTCCATTGACGATAGCTCCCATGGCGTGTTCGCGAATTCCGAAGTGGAAGTTGCGCGCGTTATGCTGTGAGGCTTCGAAATCGTTCGCGCCTTCGAAGGTGAGCCGCGTTTTAGTCGAGGGATACAAATCGGCAGAGCCACCCATCAGCCACGGATCGTTCTTGGCGATGGCGTTCAGAACCTTCGAAGACGAATCGCGAGTTGCGAGCCCCTTAGCGTCGGCGGCGAAGGTGGGAAGTTCCTTGTCCCATCCATTGGGGAGTTCGCGCTTCCCCATGCATGTAAACTGGTCTGCCAGATCGGAGAATTGAGTGGCGTATTTCTGAAACAGCGCCCGCCAACCCGAACTGAGCTGATGTCCCCGCTTGCCCATGACTGCACTGAAGTTCTCGCGCACGCCTTCCGGCACAAGAAACTTGGCGTCTTCAGGCCAGCCATAAAAGCGCTTGGTCAGCTTGACTTCGTCTTCACCGAGCGGTTCGCCATGTGCCTCTTTTGTGTCCTGGCGGTGCGGTGCGCCGTAGCCAATGTGGCTATCGACGATGATCAGCTTCGGGTGGTCGGTGACGCTAAGTGCATGGCGATATGCGTTCGCAAGCGCGTCGAGATCGTTGGCATCGTGAACATGCGCCACGTCCCAGCCATAGGCCTTGAAGCGCGCGTCCGACATCTTCATCGAACGCGAGGTCGGTGTTACCCTCGATGGTGATTTTATTGTTGTCGTAGATCCAGCAGAGGTTTCCGAGCTTAAGATGTCCGGCAACGGACGCGGCTTCCGAGGAGATTCCTTCCATCATGTCGCCGTCGCCGCAGGAGAACCCAAGTGTTGTAAGTGAAGAGATCGAATCCCGGGCGATTGAAATGTGCGGCAAGCCAACGCTGAGCGATGGCCATGCCCACACTGGTCGCGACCCCCTGGCCGAGCGGGCCCGGTCGTTGTTTCGACGCCTGTGGTCAGACCATATTCAGGGTGGCCGGGAGTTTTGCTGCCCAGTTGGCGGAAATTCTTAATTTCGTCGAGGGAGACAGCGGGCGAGGAGAGAACTTTTCCGTCCGCGCTGACCTCGCGAACGCCGGTCAGATAAAGCAGGGAATAGAGCAACATGGAGGCGTGGCCGTTGGAGAGCACGAAGCGGTCACGGTTCGGCCAGTGCGGATCTTGAGGATCATAGCGGAGAAATTCCTGCCAAAGGCTGTATGCGACCGGGGCCAGTCCCATGGGCGCGCCAGGATGGCCGGAATTCGCCTTTTGCACGGCATCAATGGACAGCGTGCGAATCGTATTGATACAAAGCTGGTCGAGCTGTTTGCCGGTTGTTTTCCCGGCGATAGCCTGGTCGCTGACTGCCATCTGTTTTCCTCCCCACGCAGACCGACTGCCTTCCACTTAGATGAAGATGGACCCGATTCGATACGGCTTGAGACGAAATAATCGGATTGATCCGATGCGCCAATATCACGACTAAGAGATTACAAAATCAAGTCCGATTCTACACCGTTGAGGAATGCGGAAGCCGATGGGAGTGCTCTAAAGTTTACGTCAGATAGATCTTGCCTTGCGTAATGCGGTGTTGGAGCGTGGCTGCAAGCTGATCGACGTCGGTCGCCGACAAATTCAGCGTGCCCGTTTCGAGGAGAGGAAGGCGGTTGTTTCCGACCGCATCGCGGCGCACTTGAATCAGCAAAGCCTGCAGTGCTTGGGGATCGTATTTTTGGGGTGTCATGCGGATCAGTTCCTGAATCGCGGACCCGACCGAGAGGCGCTCGCGGTAGGGCCGTTCCGTGGTCATGGCATCGAAGGAGTCGGCGAGCGCGATAATGCGCACCGGCATCGCCATTTCGTCCCCGTGCAGCCCGTCCGGGTAGCCGGAGCCATCTCCTCGTTCGTGATGCCACCGCACGATCTCCGGAATTTGCGGCCACGGGAACTGAACGTGGCTGACGATCTGATGGCCCACGACAGTATGGTCGCGCATGGCGCGCGATTCCTCGGCGTCGAGCGATGAGGTTTTGGCGAAAAGGCGGGTATCGACCGCGACCTTTCCGATATCGTGCAGGTACCCCGCCGAGCGCAACGCGGCGACAGCGTTGGGATCGAGGCCGAGAGCTTCTCCGATGGCCTGCGCATAGCGGCCGACGCGCAGCGAGTGGCCATGAATGTTGACGTGCTTGACGTCGATGGCTGTGGCGAAGGCTTCGAGTGCGTTGTCGTAAAAGCCGTGCAGCGAAGCCAGGAGCCGCAGGTTTTCGGAAACTCGCTGCGCCAGCGTCTG
This sequence comes from uncultured Acidobacteriaceae bacterium, assembly GCA_963804075.1. Classification (GTDB taxonomy): domain Bacteria; phylum Acidobacteriota; class Terriglobia; order Terriglobales; family Acidobacteriaceae; genus Acidiflorens. Next base: position 46,194 of record CAWDPB010000095.1, read on the forward strand.
GCTCAGACTGTAATTCTGGATGGCGAGCGCAACGTAATTACCGATCATCTGGAAGGCTTCGAGCGCGTCCTCCTCGTAAACCGCATCGCCGGGACGACGTCCAAGAGCGATTGCTCCCACCAGCTTGCCCCGGACCTTTAAGCGGGCCCACGCATCGGAAAAGCTCGGGCGCCACATTGCCATTGGAACTGAGGAAAGAGTCGATATTGGAACCATCGAGCAGGACCGGACCGGCGGATGACGTGAGGCCATGAATGTGCCGGGGCAGAAGCGGAATGATCGCCGGGTCGGGCAGCAGCGCGAAGCCCTGCCCATCGAGCGAGGTGAGCAGAGAAGGCCGCTCGGCGAAGCTGAAAAGCACCGCTTCGCGGGCACCCGCTGCTTCCATGACCGCGCTCAGCATAGCCCGCGCGGTTTGACGGAAGTCGCGGTCCGCGGTTAGCACTGTACCGAGATCGGTCAGCGCTTCAACCGCTCTTAAAAGTTTCTTGAGATTGGTGGGCTGCACTCCCGCGTGCGGAGATACCTGCGACACCAGAGCTTCACCAGCGTAGCATGCAGCGTGGGCGCCCGATTGTTGGTTAGTTTGGTGCTGGAATCGAGGGCGATACTATGAATGACGCCTCCGTGTTCTATAGTTCGCCTCTTGTTTGGCCGTTGCCTGTTCGAAAGGTTTTTCTCGCGATGCACACTCATAGCGAGTCCATGCTGAGGCTTACCTTGACACTCGCCGTCACTTGCCTCATACTTCGGCCAAACCACGCGTCACAAAGAATCTTTCCAGCCCCGCCGGGTTTTCCCGGCGCGTGACGTGTATTTTATCGACGGAGAGCAGCCCGTGGCTGGACCCCAATCCGACCCGCTTCCGTTCCGGAACGTTCCGGGCTCTTCCGGGCCCGATTCCGAGAAGTCTTCTGCGGTTTTTCAGCCCGTCAGCCGCGAAGAAATCCTGGCCCTTGGCTCTCTCAAGCAGCTTATTTCTCGAGGAGAGCACGGACTCGACTGGATGCTGTTTTCGATTGCAGACGCCGCACGGCGCTTGACGGGAGCGTCCGGCGCCGCCATCGCGATGTGGAAAGACGGCAACATGGTGTGCCGCGCGCGCAGCGGCGACACCGCGCCCGAACTTGGCGCGCAATTGAGCGTAAATGAGGGGATTTCAGGTGAGTGCCTGCGTACGGGCGAAGTCCAGCATTGTGCCGATGTGGAGCATAGTCCGCTGGTGAATGTGGATGTGTGCCGCAAACTGGGGCTCCGGTCGATTGCGGTGTTGCCCGTTCGTGGCTGGCGCGGTGTCAACGGGATTCTAGAGGTGTTTTCGACATTGCCGGGTGCTTTCAGCCAGCATGAACTTGCGCTTCTCGGGGAGATGACGAGCCTTGCCGAAATGGCGCGAGCTTCACAGCCTCACGGTGCTTCGCAGTGGGCAGCCAAGGGAGAAGTCGAGCCCCCCAGGCCCTCTGGCTTGCTTCCAGCCTCCGATCCAGTAGGCGACGTTGCCCTCGCTGTGGTGGGCGGCCGATCCCGCCGGCTGGTTTTGGGCGCGATTGGTGTGGCGGCAATCGGGTTGATAGTGCTGGTCATCTGGCTGGGATGGAAAGGTGCGGATTGGAAAGGCAGCGATGCTCACGCCGCTCCGCAGCCTTTTGTCGCAGCGACGGTGGCCGCGCCCGCCGCGCAGCCTCATCTTCCGGATAACGATCCGGTATGGCAGCCGAATCCCGGAGGCGAGGTGCTAATCGCATCCGGCGGCAAGGAGACGAGCAAGGCGAGCGCCAAACCTTCCGCTGGATTCCCGGTGAAACTGGCGTCGAAGACAGAAGTGCTTGAGGGTAAGAAAACGCAAGCTGGCCGGTCGCTGTTAAGCGCCGACGCGGCCAATGTTGCTTTGCCGCGCCGAGCGGCGGGTTCCGACGAGGGCGCAGATGTCAATGTGCTGCCCGCTCCGCCCGCAGCTCTGCCTGCGGAACAGACAATCTCAATTGAAGCGCCCTCGCTTGCCTCTCGCTCTGCCGATGCCTCGAGACTCGCGGCGCTTTCCGCTGCTGCTCCGCATGCGATTACTCCTCCGATGTCGCAAGGAGTGTCGGGCGGTCAGCTGCTGCACCGCGTTCCGCCGGTTTACCCAGCGCAAGCCAGAAGTATGCGTGTGGAAGGCCGAGTGGTTTTGAGCGCGATGGTGAGTGAGGATGGGCGCGTCGGCGACGTAAAGGTAGTCGACGGACCGTCCGCTCTCGCGCCTGCCGCTGTAAACGCGGTGAAGTCCTGGGTGTATAAACCCTTCTTGCTCGACGGCAAGCCGATCAAGAGAGAAACGAAAATCACAATCGACTTCAAGCTCCCTTAGGCGATTACACTCCCACCGGGAACGGCTTAGTATGTGTTTCCGAACCCACCGACAGCCCTGCGAACCGGCCTTGCAGCAGCGACATCAGCCCCGTGCACCAGTATCCGATCACAAACAGAAGCAGAAACGGGACCGTGAAGTAATTTTCATTGTCAATAGCGTAGTAGACGGTTAGCGCGAAATAGCATCCGATCGCCAGTTCAACCCAGGGAACCCATTTCAAGCGCTTGCGGTATTTGGTGGCGCGGATTTTATCTTTCTTCGTTTCGACTCGATATTTTGGAGTGCGGACAAACGAAGTCTCCCGGCCGACCAGAGCCTCGAGCACCGCGCGAGTATTCGTGATGGTTAAACCAATTCCCAGCGCCATCAGCAGTGGTAAATAAAGCAGCGACCGCATCCACGTTTTAGGAAAAAGCTCCTTCTGCGAAACCAGGTAGAAGCTGGAAATCGAAAATGTCGAAGCCATGAATAGGGGCAGGTCGATATACAGCATCTGGAACCATCCCTGGTAAAAGCGAATGATCATCGCTGGCAGCAACAACACCGAAAGCACGATCATCAGCGGATAACTCAGGTTTGCCGTGAGGTGATACCAGGCTTCAATTTTCTGGTGGCGCGAAACATCGCTCGAAAGAATTTTCGGCAGGATCTTCTTCGAGACCTGGATCAATCCTTTAGCCCACCGCGCCTGCTGCGTTTTGAACGCGGTCATTTCCACCGGCAACTCGGCCGGGCACTCCACGTCCTGGAGATAGATGAACCTCCATCCTTTTAGTTGCGCGCGATAGGAGAGATCGGTGTCTTCGGTGAGCGTGTCGTGCTCCCAGCCGCCAGCTTCGTCAATCGCCTTGCGGCGCCACATGCCGGCCGTGCCGTTGAAATTAAAGAAGACTCCGCTGCGCGCGCGCCCGGAGTGTTCGAGCACAAAATGGCCGTCAAGCAGGATGGCTTCGACCTGAGTGAGCAGCGAATAGTTGCGATTGATGTGCGTCCAGCGCGTTTGCACCATACCGGTTTTCGGGTCGGTGAAATGGTGGATGCACTTGAGAATGAAGTCGGGCGGCGGAACGAAGTCGGCATCGAAAATCGCGACAAACTCGCCCTTGGCCGTTTTGAGGCCTGCCTCGAGTGCTCCTGCCTTGAAGCCTTCGCGGTTTTCGCGGTGAATGTAGCTGACGGGATGGCCAAGCGCGACGTAGCGATCCACGAGCAGGCGCGCGACTTCGACGGTTTCGTCGGTCGAGTCGTCGAGCAGTTGAATGTCAAGCTTCTCGCGAGGATAGTCGAGACGGCAAACGGCATCGAGCAGGCGGTCGACAACATACTGCTCGTTAAAGATCGGCAGCTGGACCGTGACGCGAGGCAACTCCTCGAAATGGCCAGGCGGGTCGGTGGTCTTGTTCTTTCGCTTCTTGTAATAAAGGTAGACCAGCCAATAACGATGGCCGCCATAACCCGCCAGAATAATCAGCACGATGAAGTAGGGAATCAGCAGCGCCAGGTCGAACGCGTTGACCTGATAGAGGCCCTGAAAAGTCTTATCCAGAAAATGCTGGCGAATGTACGGCCCCAAGCCTTTGGAGGCAAAGAATACCGCCAGCGCGGAAGGTTCGGGAAGCGGAGACATTAACATCCGGGACAAGACTCTTAAGACAGAGCATTGTAAATGATTCGCGGCGAATGCCCTGAAGATCAGCCCATAGCCTAAAGCCGGGAGCCTTATTAATTCAGGAAATACTGCCGGTAGAGCGTATCGCGCTGTGCCGGCCGGAAGCCTGCATCGCGAATAATGCGCCGCAGCTCTTCTTCCGTCGTGCAGTTGGTCACGCCCGCCGCGCGCACCACATTTTCTTCGAGCATGACCGATCCCACGTCGTTGCCGCCGAAGCGCAGGCCCATCTGGCAGACTTTCAATCCCTGAGTCACCCAACTCGATTGCACGTTGAGAATATTGGAAAGATAAAGCCTCGAGATCGCCAGCACTTTCAGATATTCGACTGCGGTCGCTTCATCCCATTTGCGCCCGCCGAGTGCGGTGTTCGCGGGCTGAAAGCTCCACGGAATGAACGCGGTGAAGCCGCCCGTCTCCTCCTGCAAACGGTAGACGGCGTCGAAGTGATTGATGCGATGCTCGTAGCTTTCTCCCACGCCGAACATCATAGTCGCGGTCGTTCGCATTCCCAGTTGGTGCGCGGTGCGATGCACGAGCAGCCAGTCCTCGGTGAGGCACTTCAGCCGCGCAACTCTGTGGCGCACTTCGTCGTCAAGAATTTCAGCTCCGCCGCCCGGTATGGAATCGAGGCCCGCATCGCGCAGGCGCGCGATCGTATCGTAGACGCTCAGGCCGCTGTATTCGGCGATGGCCAAAATCTCGGATGCCGAATAACAATGGAGATGGATTTTCGGGAAGCGCTCCTTGATGCCGCTCAGCATCCTTTCGTGCCAGTCGATCTTCAGATCGGGATGCAGGCCGCCCTGCATGAGCACGCCTGTTCCGCCGAGTTCAACCGTCTCGCGAATCTTCTCGTAGATTGTGTCGAAATCGAGGATGTAGCCTTCTTGGGATGACGGTCCCTTGAGCGGCCGGTAGAACGCGCAGAAGGTGCAATATTCCGTGCAGAAATTCGTGTAGTTGATATTGCGGTCGATGATGTATGTCACGGTGCCTTCGGGATGCAGGCGGCGGCGAACCGCGTCGGCCTCCATCCCGATGCCGATCAGGTCGTCGGACTGAAACATTTCCAGCGCTTGTTGCTTGGTCAGGGCCATCCTCGTCACTCCAGAGTAATGTGCATTTTAACGGAAAATTGACGCTGCCAGCTTTCAGCCGTCAGCTGTCAGCCAAAAACTGGCGCACTCGCCTTCACGGAAAATCTCAGGTCTCGAAAATCGCGAGACTGGGTCCCGGCCATCCCTTTCCCTGTCAAACCTCTCGTCCAATGGGCGGTAGATATTAGCTATGTATATGAATACGCGATAATTATTAACACTTTAGTCCCTCCTTTGTGCCTCAAGTCTCGCGGCTTTCGAGACCTGCCGCAACCTGCGGCCATTCCCTAGACTACGGGGACACGAAACTACAACTCGTTTCAACGGAGCCAGCGTTGTCCCAGCAAACAATCCTGATGTGCGCGCCCGACCATTTTGGCATTGATTACGTCATCAATCCCTGGATGGACGGCAACCTCGGTAAGTCCGACCACGGGTTGGCATTGGAGCAGTGGTCCGGCCTTAAACGCGCGATCGAGGAGCACGCCGATGTAGTTCTCATTCCACCGCAGCCCGGTCTTCCCGACCAGGTGTTTACCGCCAATGCCGGAATGGTCCTAAAGGAAAAAGTAGTGGTCAGCCGCTTCAGATCGCCCGAGCGTCAGGGCGAAGAGCCTTTCTTCCGCGAATGGTTCGCGAAGCAAAATTTCGACATCGCCGCGTGGCCGCCGGATATACCGTTCGAGGGCGCAGGCGACGCGCTGCTTGATCGCGGCCAGCCGATCCTTTGGGCTGGCCACGGTTTCCGTTCCGGCCAAACTACGCCAAGACTGCTGGAAAGAACCTTCCACCGGCGGGCGATTGGACTCCAATTGGTTAACCCGCGCTTCTATCATCTCGATACTTGCTTCTGTCCGTTGGAAGAGGGATATCTAATGTACTTCCCGGCGGCATTCGACAACGACGGACAAAAGGCGATCGCCGAAATTGTGCCCGCCGAAAAACGAATTGAGGTGGATACATTGGACGCGGAGCAATTTTGCTGTAATGCGGTCGATCTTAACCGCCAGGTGTTTATGAATGGCGCTTCCGAATCGCTGAAGGCGCGGCTACGGCAGGCGGGGTTTACCCCGGTTATCACACCACTGTCGGAGTTCATGAAAGCCGGGGGCGCGGCCAAGTGTTTGACACTGAAGTTGAGGGAAGAGCAGGATTGCTAGACGCTATCTCACAACCTGCTTTGGCGTAGGCGCGGCTCATGTTCTGTCGAATCGAGGTCCTTTTCCAGGAAGTGCAGTGTCGGCGCTGGCGGAAGCGCACCCACTTCCTCTCCGTAGCGATAAAACAGAGCCAGCCCTTCCAGGCATGGCGGATCGAGATAGTAGTGGATATGGCGCACCAGATAGGTGCGAATCAGTTCAACCGATAGATTCAGCCGTTGCGACCAATCTTGCGCGAGTGGTTTCGAGATTCTCGGGCCGAATGCCATGGTCCCGCGAGTTTCTGAAGACATCGGCGATTCGCTGCAAATCATGCCCAGCCAGTGAGTCCCGCCGCGCTGCCCAGAACGCGAATACAAAAGATTTTCCCGTCCGCGCAATCCACTCTTCAGCCAGATCGAGTGCCTGGTACTTTGTGCGATCAACCTGGAGCGCGCGATCTCCGATCAGCAGCGCCGCGTCGCAACTGGCGAGCATTTCGTCAAGGTTCGGCGTCATCGGTGAATAGGTGCGCGCTCCGCCTAGCCATTTGGCAAAAACAATCTTGGTCAGCGCCACGGAGGTCATCGAAGAAGTATCGAGGGCAACACTGCGCGCCCCGTTCGATCGGCGATTTACTGACCAGCAAAATCGACCGCACGGGCCGCCGCGCCGCGATGGCAACATCGGGAATGATGGCTAGATTTGGGATTGTTGTGTAAGCGGCAGCGGGAATAATCCCGATATCGGCCGTGCCATCGCTCAGCGCGCGCGCGCAGGCCGAAGGAAATGTGTACGAAATATCGAAGTCTCCGCCGGCCTTCCCATGCTCGAAATCCCACATCAAAGGAGCGGTGTTGAGATACGAGATGGCCGAAATCCTTAGCCTGCTCATCACTTTGCGAATTCTACCAAATATGGTGTGCGCTCCATCATTGACGCGCGGCTGGGGGACGGCTAGCGTCGTCGATTATGTCAACCACCGCCGCAGCCGAGGCGAACACTGCCTCTCGCGATTCTAGATTATGGCTTGCGCTCGCGCTCACCGAAGGATTGGGAGCGTCGCGAATACGAAAACTGGTCGAGCACTTCGGCGCGGTCGCGCGCATCTTCCAGGCCAGCCTCACCGAGTTGGAAGCGAGCGGGATGAGGGCCGTCTCCGCGCAGGCGATTGCCAGCGGAAAATCGCAAGAGCTTGCCGAGGATGAACTGACCAAAGCGATTCAAGCAAAGGCCCGTATCATTTCACTGAGCGATCCCGAATATCCGCCGCGTTTAAAAGAAATTTACGATCCGCCAGTCATTCTATTTGTGAAGGGAAGCGTTGAATTGCTGTCGCAGCCTGGAATTGCGGTGGTGGGCACTCGCCATCCGACTCCGTACGGTACCGGCATGGCTGAAAGGCTAGCCACCGACCTCGCGGCGCGTGGGTTGGCGATCATTAGCGGCCTGGCACGCGGTGTCGATACGGCATCGCATCGAGGCGCCGTCGCTGCAAAGAAAAAAACCATCGCTGTCTTGGGGACTGGCATCGACGTCGTGTATCCCAAGGAGAACACGCGCTTGGCCGAACAGATTCTCGCGCTCGGCGGCACGTTGATCTCGGAATTTCCCACGGGAACGCCTCCGACGCCGCAAAACTTTCCCATCCGCAACCGGATTATCAGCGGCATGTCAGTCGGTGTGCTCGTTGTAGAGGCGGCCGAATACAGCGGAACGCGCATCACCTCACGCTGCGCGCTGGAACAGAACCGCGACGTTTTTGCAGTGCCCGGAAACGTCACAAATAAAAATTCTTGGGGACCAAACACGCTGATCAAGCAGGGCGCCAAGCTTGTAGCCACATGGGAGGACGTTTGGGAAGACCTGCCGGCCGAGGTTCAAATGGCGCTCAACGCGGGGCGAGATGAATCTGCCGAGCCGGCAAACGCATCTCTATTCCCGGATGAAGTTCGGTCGCCTCACGAAAAAAAGATCCTGAAGCTGCTGAAGCCCGACCAGTCGACGCAGATCGACGAACTCATGGAAATGCTGGAAAACGAAATGTCCTCCTCCGAAATCTTCGCCGCCCTGTTCGAGCTGGAGCTGAATGGCAAGATACGCCAGCTGCCGGGGAAGAATTTTGTGAAGGCATTCTAGTTTTCAGTTGTCAGTCGTCAGTTTTCAGTAACCGCTTTCAGTAACCCTGGGAGGTGAACCATGCAGGATTTCCGCAGCCTTCGGGTTTGGGAGAAATCCACCATCTCACTTTGGAGATTTACTCGTGCAGCAAAGCGTTTCATCGAGAGGAAGTCTACGGCTTGACGAGCCAGATGCGCCGCCCTTCAGCATCAATCGGAATGAATATCGCTGAAGGATGCGGCAGAAAAGCCAGTGCAGAGATGGGGCGGTTTCTGCAAGGTCGCGATGGGGTCGGCCGGCAAGCTTGAATATCAGCTTCTGCTCACTCGCGACCTCAACTACATGGAGGAAGCTAAGTATGAAAGGCTTAAAACGCCAGCTATTGAGGTAAAGCGTATGCTTTCGTCCCTGATGCAGAAAGTGAGGGCGGTTAACTGAAAACTGACAACTGACGACTGAGAACGGTTGTTGCATCGCCTGCATTCGTGCTAGCTTCAAATCCAATACCGCCAAACTGAGGAACCATTGTCCAAAGGTCTAGTCATCGTCGAATCGCCCGCTAAGGCGAAAACAATCCAGAAATATCTGGGCAAGGACTTCACGGTCGATGCCTCGTTCGGACACGTGAAAGACCTGCCCAAGAGCAGTCTCGGTGTCGATGTCGAGGACGACTTCAGCACCGAGTACGTTGTCATTCCCGGCAAGGAAAAGGTCCTCGCCAAGCTGAAGAAGCTCGCGCTCGCGGCCGACACCATCTATCTCGCGCCCGATCCGGATCGCGAAGGCGAAGCCATCGCTGCCCATCTTGCCGATGAGCTCGGGGACGAAGGCAAGAAGAAGAAAGGCTCGAAAAAGACCAAGAAGGATGATGGCGATGGCGATCGCATCCGCCGCGTCACCTTCAACGAAATTACACAGCGCGCGGTTAAGGCGGCCTTCGAGCATCCACGCGACATCGACCGTAACCTCGTCGATGCGCAGCAGGCTCGGCGTGTGCTCGATCGGCTGGTCGGATACCAGGTGTCTCCGCTTCTGTGGGACAAAGTGCGCCGCGGTCTTTCTGCCGGACGTGTGCAAACTGTCGCCTTGCGCTTGATCGTCGACCGCGAACGTGAAATTAAGGCGTTCGAGAAGAAAGAATATTGGACGATTGACGCCAATCTCACTGGCAGCAAGCCGCCTGCATTCGATGCCCGCTTCGTCGGTCGAGGCGATGAGAGGGTCGAAGTCACGAACGGTGAGGACGCCGAGAAAATCCGCCTGGCGCTCGAAAATGCCGACTGGCAGGTTCGTTCGGTTGAAAAGAAAGAGCGTCGCCGCAACGCGACTCCTCCATTTACCACCAGCAAGCTCCAGCAGGATTCCTCGCGCAAGCTGCGTTTCAGCGTGAAGCGCACTATGATGATCGCGCAGCGCCTGTATGAAGGCGTCGAGCTCGGCGAAGAAGGCCTGGTCGGCCTGATCACGTACATGCGTACCGATTCCACCCGCGTGGCGCCCGAGGCCATCGCCGAGGTGCGCGAATACATCACCAGCGAATATGGCGCCCAGTACCTGCCGCAGTCTCCCAACACATATAAGGAGAAGAAGGAAGCGCAGGCCGCGCACGAGGCCATCCGTCCGACCTCCGCGATGCGTCATCCCGATCAGGTCAAACAGTATCTGCAGGAAGACGAATTCAAGGTCTACAAGCTTATCTGGCAGCGCTTCATCGCCTCGCAGATGAATCCTGCGGTCTTCGATCAGACGACGGTGGATATCGACGCGAAGTCGGCCAACGAGACTTTCTGGTTCCGCGTGACCGGTTCGGTCATGAAGTTCGACGGCTTCCTTAAAGTCTATGAGGAGTCGAAAGACGCAAAGGACGACGAAGACGAGGAGCTGAAACATAAACTCCCCGCTCTCGAAGCGGGACAGAAACTCACGCTGAAGTCGCTGAATCCCGAGCAGCATTTCACCGAGCCACCTCCCCGCTACAACGAAGCTTCGCTGGTGAAAGAGCTGGAAGAGCGCGGCATTGGCCGCCCGTCCACCTATGCGACGATTCTAAGCACAATTCAGGAGCGCCAGTACGCCCAGAAAATCGGTGGCAAATTTACTCCGACCGAAATTGGTCTGGTTGTTACCGACTTGCTGGTCGAAAACTTCAAGGACATTTTCGACTTCCAGTACACGGCGAAGTTGGAAGAAGAACTCGACGAGATCGAAGAAGGCAAAGAAAAATGGACCGACGCGCTCGCCGAGTTCTATAAGAAGTTCGCCAAGGATCTCAAATACGCTGAGAAGCACATGGAAAACATCAAGCGTATGGAGAAGCCCACGGACGAGAAGTGCGAGCGCTGCGGCGCACCCCTCGTCATCAAATGGGGCAAGCACGGCTCGTTTTACGCTTGCAGTACCTACGACAAAGAGAATCCTGAGAGTTGCACCTTCACCAAGGAAAACCCGATCAATCTGCCGGATCTCGATTCGGCGGACATGCAGGAGACCGCGCAGGAAGAATATTGCGAAAACTGCGGCCGGGTCATGGTCCTCAAGCGCGGACGCTTCGGGCAGTTTATGGCCTGCACCGGCTATCCCGATTGCAAGACCACGCGTCGGCTCGATCAGGGCAAGAAGGTTCCAGATATTCCGCTCGACGAAACCTGCCCGTTGTGCAAGCGCAATCTGATTCTGCGCCATGGCCGTTACGGGGAATTCACTTCGTGCAGCGGCTATCCCGATTGCAAATACGTGAAACAGAATTTCATCGGCGTAAAGTGCCCCTCTGCAAAGACGGCGAACTGGTCGAAAAGCGCGCACGCAAGGGCAACACGTTCTAGGATGCTCAAATTATCCCAAGTGCAAGTTCACGTCCGCCACGAAGCCGCTCGCGGAGAAGTGTCCGTCTGCGGACATGAGTACCTTGTCGAGCGCATGCGCAAGGAAGGAACTGTCATCGCATGCCCTGAGAAGGTATGCGACGCACGAGCGCGCGGTGGAAGGCTCGGCGGAAGTAGCCGGAAAATCCGTCTGAGATGGGCGCAAGGTCTGCACGAGTTCCAAGCGTACTGACCGGGGAAACTCAACCGTTGAACAAGAAATTCAATTTAAGAAGTCAGTGAGGAAAACTATGGCAAAAAAGGCAACGGCACACGATGCTGGTGTGATTCTGCAACTCTACGATCTTCGCCGCGAAGCGGAAATGCGCAAAGCCAGACATTGGTTCGTAGTGGACTTCTGGCCGCAGAGCGCCGACGAAATTTTGAAAATTGCCAGCGCGCTTGGCACTCAGGAGAACAACTGGCTGCGCCAGGTGGGCAGCTACTGGGATATGGCGGCTGCCTTGGTATTGCAGGGCGCCGTGCACGAAGAACTTTTTTTGCAGCCCGGCTGCAGCGGGGGAAATGTTCTTCATCTTCGCCAAGGTTCAGCCCTTCCTGAAGGAAATGCGCCTGAAGATGAATAATCCCGATGCCTGGATGAACATCGAGAAGGTTGCCACCGGATCGAAGCTGGCGCGCAAACGTTTTGAGCGCACGTCCGCGACGGTAGCAACGCGGCGCAAACAATTCGTAAAAGGAGCGGGGCGATAACTGGTAACGATGTGTCGAGACGCGTCTCGGGTATCCCGTGACCGCAAGAAGTCAGCAACCTGCACCACGGGCGCGCTCGGCCCCGCCGCTAGGCCCGCTGCGGTTCGTCGGCGCGCGCATCCGATTTCGCGGCCTCGATTTCCTTATTTCCACAACTCCTCACTGCGCTCGCGCTCCCTTCTGCTATCCTAACCGGTAGTGCGGATGCTCTGGTGGTTTCTGATTCTTGGAGTGAGTGCTTCGGTGGTCGCGTCGGTTTCAGTCTTTCTGTACATGATGGTCCGGCGCCAGATGCAGCGGGCAACGGGCCACTCGCCGGAATCGGATTCGCGGGAGGAACGCTCTTCTCCGCCGGAAGCCTGATGTACCTCAGGAAAGGAAAGCTATGTCGAAAGCAGCGACTCAGTTTGTAACCCAGCAGCCGCACTCCCTGGAGTGGGCAAGGCAGGCGGCCATTGTCGTCGGAGCGAGCTTGGTTGTCGCGCTGTGCGCCCGCGTAACGGTGCCGCTCCCGTTCACGCCGGTGCCGCTCACATTGCAGAATTTTGGCGTGCTCGCCGTGGCTCTGATGTTGGGATCGCGCCGCGGATTCGCCGCGCTCGCGCTCTATCTCGCAGAAGGAGCTGCGGGCCTGCCAGTTTTCAATCCCGCCGGTCCCGGCGGAGTGGCGCAACTTCTCGGCGTGACCGGTGGATTCCTCCTGGCGTATCCGTTCGTGGCCTTTGTTGCCGGGTGGCTCTACGAGCGCACTTCGCGCCGTTTCGCTTTCGCGGCGCTGGCCGCATTCGCCGGTGAACTCGTTCTTTTTGCCGGAGGCTTAGGGTGGCTTTTCATGCTCACGCATTCGCTGGCGCAAACGGCGAAGTGGGGCCTCTACTGGTTCGTTTTCGCCGAGGTGATCAAAATTATGATGGCCGCCGCCGTTGCCAGCCAGTGGAATCGGCGACATGCTCGGCAGCCCTAAACGCAAAACATTGAGGCAGGCTTAATCAAGCCCGACCCGGAAAAATTGAAATTTTCATACCGAAAGAAAACCCAAAGGCGAGAGGCGAGAGGCGAAAGCCCAGAGCCGAAATTCAAATTATGACTACTGTTTCTTCTCCCGTTCGTGAAATTACCGTGGCCCACAGCCCGGATTCCGATGACGCCTTCATGTTTTACGGCCTGGCTACAAATAAGGTGCGCGTGCCCGGTCTTCGTTTCACGCACAAACTGTGCGAGATCGAAACCTTCAACCGGGATGCGCAGCGCGGCGTTTACGACGTGACGGCGATTTCGTTTCACGCCTATCCCTACATTCAGGAGAACTACGCGCTGATGTCGTGCGGCGGCAGCGTGGGCGAGGGCTACGGCCCCATGCTGGTTTCCGCTCGCCCTTTCACGCAGGAGAAATCAAGCAAAAGAGGATCGCGGTGCCGGGCAAGCTGACCACGGCCTATCTGGCGCTCGAGTTGTTTGCGCCGGGCATCGAAGTCGAAGTCGTGCCCTTCGATCAGATCATTCCCCAGATTCTCGAGGGGAAATATGAAGCGGGCCTCATCATCCATGAAAGCCAGCTCACGTATGACAAGTCGGGCTTGCATCGCGTTGTCGACCTCGGAAAGTGGTGGCAGAAAATCACCGGCTTGCCTTTGCCGCTCGGGGGCAATGCAATCCGCCGCTCGCTTGGACCCGAAACCATGGCGAGCGTTACCCAGGCTCTGCATGACAGCATTCAGTACGCCATCGATCATCGGGATGAGGCCCTCGCTTACGCCATGCAGTTCGCCCGCGATCTCGATACGCAACTCGCCGATAAATTTGTCGGCATGTACGTCAACGAGCGCACACTCGACTACGGCGAGGACGGCAGAGAAGCCGTCCGGCGTTTGCTCGATATGGGGCACAAGGCCGGTATCATTCCCCAGGAACGCAGGTTGAATCGATATCGTCGCCTGCTGCAAAACTCGAGGGATATTCGTGCCAAATGGACAACTATCTCAGCCGCCAACGTGGAGAAATCTCTTAATGTTCGCGCCACCGTGAAAGAGCGGCCCTTTAAGGGCCGCGCAGGTCGAGTGGAACGAGTCGAGCTTTAGCCCCGGTGCTCACTCGCCAGGTCGCCTTGCTCGGGCGAGACCATTTACTCCAGGGCATTCCCATAAGTCGGCACCCCTGCTGCACTAAGTAGAGAAGCATCTGCCCCCGGGATGACCACTCACTCTGCGGATACTGTGCGAATTAACTGCTGAGTCCGATGCGATGGCCTCGTCTTTGGACTTCTCGGATTTCTTCGACTGGTCCTCTGTCTTGTAAATTTCGATCAGTGCGGCCCGGCGAAATGCCGCGTCGTACAAGGCTTCCGGCGCGGATGGCGATTGCGGGTGATCTTTGGCATATTTCTCATATAAGTCGGCTTCTTTGTCCGGGCACTTCGACGATCCCTGCCACTCTCCGCATAGCTTGTTGTCGATGAGATGAAAGGCAGCTAAGTCGGCCCATTTCGTTCCCCCAAACTTCTTCATGACTAACTTCATCTGATCTTCATTGATGCCCTGGCGATAATAGCATTCCTTTTCATGAGCTGATGGGCGGGATTGCATATCGGCCTTGTCGACTTGCCATTTGATGTCGGCGGCGCGGTAAAGAGCCTCCCGGCCAGCGGAGACGCAGGGAAGATGTCGTAAACCCTGTAGTAGAGGCGAAGTGCATCCTGGGCCGCGCCACGGCGTCCATGACCGGCGGCTGGCTTCATCTTCGGAGTCGGCCGCGGCGCCAAATAGAATGCGGTCGCCATTGGGTGTTGAGGGCCAAACGGCGCCGGCATCGAGAATCCAGCCTGTCACGGTCTTGCGTTCGGCGTCCTCGTCTTCCGCGAACTCGGCATCCGGCAAATGAACGAAGCCCAGAATGGCTTCCACGTGAACCCAGTTGCGGCTCCTGTCGAGAAGAACCATTTCGCGGCCGCGCTCCGCTTGCGCAAGCTTGGCGGAAGACGAGTCGGGCGAGAGATAGACGATAGCTTCGCGGATGATCGTGCCATGGTCGGCAGCCACTGCCGGCGCGCCGCCAGCGAACGATAGAAATGCTCCGAGAAGAAGCGCAGGAAAAAAGGTCTTCACAATTACAATCTCCGGTGTCGAGAGTAGCATGTGCGATTGGATGCGGGAAACGGGCTGCTGTAGTTGTATGCGGCAACGGTGTTTGTGGCGTACGCTTTAGTTGACTGCGGGGAACGGTCAGAAAGAGAAATAAAGAGGGAAGGGTGCGAGGTACCACGAAGTCGCTAAAAACAGATCCGCGCTTTTAGCGCCTGCGGGCCGATTTGCGAGGGTGTAGTAAAAATCGAATCGCGCGAGGACCGACTCAAAGTTCGCACTCAATGCGGGATGATTTGCGGGGCTTGGCCCGTGGCGTGCGCCTTGGAAAGGCCGACGGTGCCGCACTTTTGGTGCTCTTCGGCTGCCCTTTCAAATTCTTCTCGATTCGCAATTTCCACGCCGCGCGCAGCGCCCCGGTCAGCACGTCTTGGCTCGCTTCGGAAAGCCGTATATGTCATGCCCATCCGGCCCCATCCTCCGTGTACGGGAAGAAAAACCTCCGGCAGCTCTTCGACGAATGCGGTCTGCTGCTCGATCGTGAGCTGTGGATTCCCGTAACCCTGCCCTGCTGAGGCGAGTGTGGCGAAAATTCTCCCGCCGACGCGGAAGTCTGGGTTGCCCATGTGAGAGCTTTCTTCGGCGCCCTCGAAGCTCAATGCGATGCGCCGGAAATCGTCAACAGTCATCGAACGTTTCTTCACCGACGTGCCCCACGATTTGCACACGATATCACACACCGTGAATCCCCCAACTTTATTCGAGCGGGGACAGCACTTTGCCTGTCCAGGAATGCGAAACCGCCGTTGCGCGATGACCAAAGTCAGGGGGAGATCACTGAGCGCAGCCGCAAGGCTCTGGTATGGTCAACAGACGGCCACCGGATTCGGGGCCGAGACAATGCTTCGCATTCGATCTTTAATCGCGCACGTCGTGGTTGTCGTTTTGGCGGCCACACATCTGCCTGCCCAGGCAGGTCCTGTTTTGTACATGAATGTGGAAGGCGTAGTGCGGGATTCGTCCGGTGCGGTGATTGGCGGAGCGGCGGTTCACCTTGAAAGCGGTGCGTTTCGCGCCAGCGCGCAGACGGACACGCAGGGACAATTTGCCTTGGCAGACGTTCCGCGCAGGTCGGGAACGCTCAGCGTTACCGCGGAGGGATTCGTCGAGGTACTCCAGTCGTTTAGTGCAGACGAAAGTGGGAAGGCCGGTCTCACACGCAACGGCGTGGTTTCGATCCACGTAGAGATAACGCTGAAGGCTTCTGCGGCGAACGAGCAAGTGATGGTCTCCGCGGCGCGCATGGAGGTGCGGCTCTCCGACACGCCGGGCAGTAATGTTCTGCTTTCGACCACAGATGTTGCGGCGTCTCCAGCCGTCCGTCTTGACGATGTGCTGCGCGAGGTGCCTGGATTCTCCCTCTTTCGCCGCTCCGATAGCCGCTCGGCAAATCCTGGTTCGCAAGGAGTCTCGCTGCGCGGACTCGGCGGAAGCGCGGCCAGCCGTGCGTTGGGCTTAGCCGATGGCATTTCTCTCGTCGATCCTTTCGGTGGCTGGGTCTACTGGGATCGTGTTCCGCGAACCGCGGTTTCAACCGTGGAGGTTGTACGCGGCGGCGCTTCGAACCTCTATGGCAGCGACGCCATGGCCGGAGTCGTGCAGCTCTTGATGCGCCAGCCGGAAGCGCCTGCTTTCTCGCTCGAAACTTCCTATGGCAACGAGCGCACGCCCGACCTTTCTTTGTGGACAGGCAACCGCGTCGGCAAGTGGGACTACTCGACGACGTCGGAGATGTTCCGCACCGATGGATTCTTCCTCGTGCCGTTCGCTCTGCGCGGTCTCGTCGATAAACCCGCGAACGTTGAGAACGCGACGCTCTATGCGACGGTGGGACACGAACTCGGCGCGAACGGAAGAATCTTCGTACGCGGGAACTACTTCACGGAATTTCGCAACAACGGAACGCTGATTCAGACCAACGACACGCAGATCGGCGAAGGCGCGGGCGGGATCAACAAACAGTTCGGCAATGATTCACTCTCGGTGCGCATCTACGGAGACGCGGAAAGTTACGATCAGAAATATTCCTCCGTAACAAGCGTCGTCACCAATCGGGATACAGAGAGTCTGACCGACATTCAGCACGTTCCGGAGCAGGTAGTCGGCGGAGGAGCGCAGTGGACGCATCCTCTCGGCAAGAGTCAGACTCTGATCGGCGGCATGGATCTGAACGAGGTTATCGGAGCGAGCGAGGACAATTTCTTCACCGGCAAGAACAAAGCTCAAGTCGGCGCGGGACGCCAGCGCGCGCTGGGATGGTTTGGCGAAGATATTTTTCATCACGCGAAATGGACGGTCATTTTCGCGGCTCGCGTCGACGACTGGAGCAACTTCGCCGGCCAAACCTTCGTGACGCCGCTTTCCGGAACGCCCACGCTGACGCAGTATCCCAATCGCAGCAGTCTCGCTTTTAATCCGCGGCTTTCGGTCCTGCGTTCGCTGAATGAACACGTATCGGTGACGGGATCGATCTACCGTGCGTTTCGCGCGCCCACGCTGAACGAGTTGTATCGTCCATTTCGCGTGGGAGCGATCCTGACGCTCAACAATCCGCTGCTGACGGCGGAACGCCTGACTGGCGCCGAAGCCGGCGTCAACGTTACTGGATGGAACAAACGGCTCGATGTGCGCGGAACATTTTTCTGGAGCGACATTGTCGATCCGATTGAGAATGTCACTATTCAAACTTCGCCTTCCATCCTCGAACAAAAAGAAAATCTGGGCCGCACTCGCTCGCGGGGCGTCGAAATTGACGGGGAATTTCGTGTGTCCAACGATGTGCGGATCACTGCCGGCTACGCGTACACGGCGGCTACTGTGTTGAGTTATCCGGGAAATCCGGGAGGGGAAAATTTGGTGGGGCTTGATGTGCCGCAGGTGCCGCGCAATGTGTTCACGTGGGAAGCGCGCTACTGGCATCCGTCGCGTTTGTTCGCCAGCGTGCAGGGACGGTTCGTGGGACGCCAGTTCGATGATGACCTGAACACCTTGCCCCTGGCGGCTTTCTACACCATGAATCTGGAAGTGGGACGCGAGTTGAGGCGTCATTTCCAGATATTTGCCGCGACAGAAAATCTTACCGGCCAGCGCTACCAGGTGGCGCGCACTCCGATTGTGAACCTCGGTCCGCCCTTTCTTTTTCGCGCAGGGCTGCGAATAAACTTCCCAGCGGGGAGGCAATAGTTGTCCAAGGGATGTGCCGGCACGGGGTAATTCGAGGGCAGTCTTTAGTGGCCAATGGGTAGTTCATATGTCGCCACAATGTCTACTTTAGTGGAGGGTACTAAGGTGGACTTTTGAGGGGCTTTTCTGGGGTACGAAAGTAGACAAAGAGGCCCTAGATTTCTCTAGGTCTTGGAGAGCTTTCATGACATTCTATTCTATGGCAGATGGGAAGTAGGTCGTTTCCCAGGAATCCTTCCGAATTCTCCCACTTAGGCCAAAAGCGGGCTTGAATAGTCCACCCTTCCGCTGACCTTCGTTTTCTTCACCAGCTTTTTCCCCGACTTTTGGTTCCCCAACTTTTCCCGGTGTTCACCTTTGATTTTGACGTTCGTATCTTTCCCCTCGACATATATAGTGATATCACCATAGAACGACTGCGCGAAGCCGAACAGATGCCAGGGGGAGAAAGCCATGAGTGACAAGAAACGAAACGGAAGCCGCAATTCCAACGTGTTCAAGGACATTGGCGTGCCGAACGCGGAAGAGCATTTCGTCAAGGCGCAGCTGGTATTCAAGATTGACGCCATCCTGAAAGCTCGCGGTCTGAAACAGGTGGAGGCCGCGGAGCTGCTTGGAATGCGCCAGCCCGATGTTTCCAAGATGCTGCGCGGCGAGTTCCGCCAGTTTTCTGTGGAACGCCTGCTCCGATTCCTCGTGGCGCTCGATCAGGATGTGGGGATCGTGGTAAAGCCGCACCGTAACAGAGATAACGCTCCGGCGTTGCAAGTTTTCTGAGGATGGTTGCGCGACGATCTCCTGAGGTCTGCAGTTGGGAGGCCCACTTCTCGAAAAGCGCGAGAAGTGGGCCTCCCCCAGTAGTTTCTCCCCGGCGATTCACAGCCTGATGGGGATACCCGGCGCAGATGTGGGCCACCCGCCCGACGCCATAGCAGGATTTCAGCTTCAGTTTACCCGAGCGAACTCAGGAAAACCAACCCGGGCGAAGGAAGTGTTGGGGAACATCCCGTCTGTCACGGAATTTTCGAATTCATAAATCCGCGCTTTTTCACATGTTCCTGTCCCCGAATTTCTCCGGACGATGCTCTTCGGGCCGCGTCTTCGGCGAGAGCATCGCAACGCTCGTTCTCGATTGTGCCCGCGTGACCCTTAACCCAAATCCATTCGACATCATGACGTGCGCTGGCCGCGTCGGGGCGCTGCCAGAGGTCCGCGTTGATGACCAAGCAAGCCTTATTCTCCCCTTTGGCCTTCCAGCCATTGCGCGTCCAATTGCGCCGCTTCCATTTATGGATCCATTTGGTGATTCCGTCTATGACATATCTACTGTCTGAGTGCAGCCTTACGTTGCACGGTTCCTTTAGGCTTTCCAATGCGGAGATCGCGGCCATGATCTCCATCCGGTTGTTGGTCGTGGCGGCGTCAGCGCCGACGATCTCGCAACGATGCTCACCATAGATCAGCACTGCCGCCCAGCCGCCTGGACCAGGATTGCCAACGCAGGCTCCGTCCGTATAGATAGATACGGTCTTGGCGTCGACCAATTTCTTGGGAACAGCAGGAATTTCCTCAGCCTTATTGGGAAGAGCAGTAACCTCAGCAGCGGTATCCAGGGGACAAAACAAAGGCGCTTGGGCGTTAGGGAAAGGATCGGTATCGAAGTAACGCTTTGCCGACTCAACCATAAAGAAAGCCTTGCACTTCGGACAACGGAACCAATACAGAAAGTAGTACCCGCCAGGTTGGTGCTTCGGTGGAGACTTATGAGTCTCCTTCACAACGGGAGCCTCACAGTGCCTGCAAGGCTGGCCCTCTTGTAAAATCTTGGTCTTCATGAGGTGTGTCAATTCTTCGGCGAACGGCCCGGTGCCCCAGGTTCGCGCCCCGGGTTTGGGCGCTAACCTGGGTATCACTATTCGCCATACCGTTTAATCGAGATGCCCCGCGCGTGCTCGCGTGTTTTTGCCACATCGTAGGCGAGCTGCATTCGGAGAAGGTGATCCATCTCCGGGCCGAACGCCTTTTCGATGCGCAGGGCCATCTCCGGAGTCAGTGCGGCCTTGCCGTGCAGAAGATCGGAGAACGTGGCGCGGCGCACTTGCAAAATCTCCGCCGCCTTCGAGACGGTCAGGCCGAGGGCTTCGATCACTTCGGTTCTTATCAAATCGCCCGGATGCGGCGGCTTCTTCATTGGCATTTCGGTCTCCTGGTGGTAATCGATCTAGTGGTAATCGACCAGGTCGATATCGCTGGCAGCGTTCGTGTGCTCGTCGTACCGGAAAATCAACCGCCAGTTTCCCTGACGGTCAAGCTCCACCATCCTGTAAGGTCGCCTTTGAGAGCGTGCAGCCTCCAGCCGGGAAACGGCCGAGTTGCTCTAGCGTCTCGGCGGTTTCGAGCGCGAACAGAAGCTTGCGCAGCTTGTCGGCCATTGCCGACGGCACCCCTTTGGCATTTCCCTCCTCATAGAGATGCCTTAGCCCTTTGTGACGAAAATGGGCGATCATAAGTGTTCCTCCAGATCATCCTACCGCGGCGAGCATTCAGCCCAAAGCTGGGTGGGTTCACTCAAGCCAAAAGACGGCTTGAATGGGGCACCGTCACATTCCCCGACGCGGCTGAAGTGCGATCCGTGCGGTCCGGATACAGCCACCATGGGCGCTGCCTGCGGTTGCGCACCACGCGCGTGATGCGGCTGAGAGAAACACTCACTCTATTATGTACGGTCATACAGTACATGTCAAGTGGGGACAAGAAAGCTCTGTTACTTCAGCCAGTGAATTTTGATTTCCCTTTCGAGCGGCTTGAACTCCGGGTCGCCTGTGACGAGTTCAGCCCTCCTTTCCTTTGCCAGTGCGGCGGCGAAGGCGTCCGCCAAACTGAGTTTGAAACGCGCCTTGAAATCGGCGGCGAAGTTGGCCAGTGCGCGGGTCGTGGGGTGGAAATCGATGGGCAGGCCCGAAAGAACCTTCGCGGCCTCTGCCCACGCCTCAGCGCCGTCTTTCTTCACGATGGAATACTTCACCTCGGCATAGTTCACATCGGACATGAGGAGCGGATTATCCTTCTTGCCAGCAGAGACGAGCAGATCTTCCATCATCTCCGCGCCCGGCTCGTCGCGGAAGTAGGCGATCAGCGCGAAGCTGTCGAGCACCTTAGCCGGCATGGCGGTCCTCAAGTGCCCGTTCCTGCTTCTTGTGTTCGGCCCAGTCGTCCCTCAGCGGTTTGCCTCCCGGCGCGCGCTTGAGGATGCCGCGCCCGCGCTTGATAAGCGCCGCTGTCATCGGTTTAAGAAGGATTCCGTCCGGTGTGGCTTGGACCACGGCCTTTGTCCCGTTCTCGATGTCGAATTGCTTGCGCAAGCGAAGTGGGATGACGACCTGCCCCTTCGTCGTGAACCATACGGTTTCTGGCTTCTCAGTCATACTCATATGAATGAGTATGACATGGTTTATAAAGTCCGTCCATGTATTAGAAGTAGGATCGTTGCCTAGTAAGAGGAGTCTCGGCTGGCTGGCCAACGTTTGTGCTCGACGCCCCACCTGTTGGTCTTCAAACGATGGGATTCCACGTCACATTCCGCAGAGACAGTGGCTCGAATTGCCGCAAAGCACTAGGTCTTTGATTCTAGAAGACCGCACCAAGGGGGGCGACAAAGGAGTCTGTTACGAAAACAGGGTCGTCCCTACGGGACTTGGATCATTTTTCCCACTTTACCCAGCGCCAAGGCGCTGGGCTAAGATGGCTCGCCCCTGCCGGGGCTGGGATTTGAAGATACTCTGCCACCGGCCTGACCGAAGAATACGTTTCGTAACGGAAGCCATCGCAGCCGGAGCCGTCGAGGAAATCTGCTGCCACCTGCCTGACCGAAGAATGAGTTTCGTAACAGACTCCAAAGCACGCGTTTTCGTCCGTCATTGACAAGGGCGTAATCCATGCTGTAAGAAGGGCCGCAATGACTGCTCCGCAGATTGCCATTCGCGACCTTCGCTTGATCAACGAACTCATCCAGCTCAAAGCGGTGGAGAAAGCTGTTTGGGCGATGGACGAGGAAGACGCCATCCCGCTGACTCTGGCGATTGCGTTGAAGACCGCGGGGAATATTTTTGTCGGCGCCTTTGACCAAGCGAAGGCTGCGAATCAGAAGCCTGGGGATCAGAAGGCCGGGTCAGGAGCTGCCGAGAAGGACAAGCAGGAAAAAGACAAGCAGGAAAAGGAAAAGCTGGTGGGCTTCGCCTTTGGATTCCTGGGACGCGAGCACGGGCAGACGACGATCCATTCGCACATGCTGGCGGTGCTCGATGGATACAGGCATCTGGACCTGGGCGCGCTGCTGAAGCAGGCGCAGCGCGAGCGAGCGCTGGCGATGGGAATCCACGAGATGACGTGGACGTTCGATCCTCTGCAGAGCCGCAACGCGCACTTTAATTTTGCGAAGCTGGGCGTGGTGGCGGAGACGTATAAGGTGGATTTCTACGGGCCGGAGACTTCGAGTGTGCTGCATCGCAACGGGACGGACAGGCTCTGGGTGCGGTGGATGCTCGACTCGCGGCGTGTGCGCGACCGCATCGCGGGGAAAAGCGGGCGGACGGAAACCATGGACGGGCTCCGGCTGCTGGCGCCGCTAGTGCGGTTCGATGGAAAAGGCAAGCCGGTTAGGGCGGAGCTAGGGGAAGCGCTGGGACGCGAACGCGTGGGCATTGAAATCCCGGGAGACATAATGGCGGTGGAGCAGGCCGACATGGGACTGGCCCGCGAGTGGCGCGAGGCGACGCGATGGGCGTTCCGGGAAAGCCTGAAGGCGGGATTCGTTGTGTCCGAGTACTGCCGCTCGGTGCGGGGCCAGCAGGGGCCGGGGGCGTATCTGCTGCAACGCGGGACGGCGGCTGAACTGATCGGAACGTGAGAAATCGAGAAGTGTCCCACATGGCGCAATGTGTGTATATGGATGTACATACACAGCAGATCGGCGCACATTGGTGGCGATAGAGATCCCTCGACTTGTCCTTGCCGCTTGGGGCGGCTCGGGCGGCGCTCAGGATGACAGACTGGATACAAATTGTACTAAGTTGCGGATGTTGGTCTACAGACTTGTCGTTCGTACCGCCCGCGATCTCACTTACCTCATATCTCTAACGCGGGGTTAGGGCGATGTGCTGGGCGCCTTTTACGGCGCGCATGTATTGGGCGCGCTCGAAGGCGGAGGGATCGGCGCTGCGCATCTGGCACATGCTGCCTTTCATCTGCTCGACGGATTCGTACTCGTGCGCGTCCATCCACTGGCGGACGCCTTGCTCGATGGCGCGAAGGTGATCGATGCCGTTGCGAAGCAGCGTGGAGCAGAGCATGGTGACATCGGCTCCAACCATGAGCAGCTTGATAACATCCTGGGCGCCGTGAATGCCGCTGGTGGCGGCGAGGCTGGCCTTGACGCGTCCGCGGAGAATGCCGACCCATGTAAGTGGGAGGCGCATGGCTTGCGGCGTGCTCAAGAGCACGTGCGGAGCCATCTCCAGCGTTTCGAGATCGATATCGGGCTGATAGAAGCGGTTGAAGAGAACCAGTCCGTCAGCGCCGGCGGCGCCGATGCGTTGCGCCATGTTGACAAAGTTAGTGAAGAAGGGACTCAGCTTGATGGCGACGGGGATATGGACGGCGGCTTTGACGGCTTGCACGATATCGAGATAGTGCTGCTCGACCTCGGCGGAGGACATCTTGGGATCGGTGACGATCCAGTAGATGTTGCATTCGAGGGCGTCGGCTCCGGCGTCTTCGATTTGTGTGGCGAATTGAATCCATCCGCCGACGGAGGTGCCGTTGAGGCTGGCAATCACGGGCATGTTGACGGCGTCTTTCGCCTTGCGGATGTGGTCGAGATAGTCGTCGGGGCCCAGGTGGAATTCGGAGGGCTGAGGAAAGTAAGTCAGGCTCTCGGGGAAACTTTCGGTGCCTTCGCTGAGATAGTAATCGAGTTCGAGGCTCTCCCGGCGAAGTTGCTCTTCAAAGAGGGAATAGAGAACAACGGCGGATGCGCCGGCGTCCTCGAGCTGGCGGATGCTGGAGATCTCCTGGGAAAGAGGCGAGGCGGAGGCGACGAGTGGAGTGCGAAGGTTGAGGCCGAGATAACGGGTCGAGAGGTCGAGCATGTCTTTCTCCAAGAAAGCTATGAGCTATGAGCCTTGAGCTATGAGCAAGCAAAAGCAACGGTAACAACAGCAACAACAGCAACAACAACAACAGCAACAACAACAGCAGCAACAACAGCAATGGCTAAACGGCCTTGCGCGGTGCGACTTTCATTCGCATCGGCTGAACTTGTTTCTCGTGGCTCATAGCTCGTAGCTACTTCTTTATCACAGGCAGTGCTGCCGATAACGCTGGGGCTGGCGTCATTGGTCTTGACGCCAAATACTCGTAGAACTTGAAGCGCACCTCGGCGTCGTGCTGGGCTTCGGCCCAGAGAACTTTGGCGTGTTCGGGATTGCTCTTGGTCAGCATCTTGAAGCGCGTTTCCATTTGCATGAAGTCCTGTACTTTGCGCGTGGGCGTGCGCGAGTCGAGCAGCAGCGGATTCTCGCCCGCCGCAGCGCGTTCGGGGTTGTAGCGGTAGAGCAACCACTCGCCGGAATCGACAGCGGCTTTCTGGTCATGCATGCCGGTGGTCATGTCGATGCCGTGAGCGATGCAATGAGCATAGGCAATGATGATGCTGGGGCCATCGTAAGCTTCGGCTTCGAGGAAAGCCTTGAGCGTGTGCTCGTCCTTGGCGCCCATGGCTACGCTGGCCACGTAAACACTGCCGTAGGCCATGGCCATCATGCCGAGATCTTTTTTGCCTCCGGGCTTGCCGCCGGCGGCGAACTTGGCAACGGCCGCGCGGGGCGTGGCTTTCGATTGCTGGCCTCCGGTGTTCGAGTAGACCTCGGTATCGAGCACGAGCAGGTTGACGTTCTTGCCGCTTGCGATCACGTGATCGAGGCCGCCGTAGCCGATGTCGTAAGCCCAGCCGTCGCCGCCGACGATCCAGACGCTTTTTTTCACTAACATGTCGGCGAGTTGAGAGGAGTTGCTTCGCGTCCGGCGTGTCGACTTTTTTCAGCTTGTCTTTCAGTTCGACTACGCGCTGCCGTTGGTCGTAGATATCGGATTCGTCTTTCTGCGGCGAGTTAAGCAGGCCGTTGATGAGTTCATCTCCAAGTTGGCCGTTGCAGCGCTTGACCAGTTCGCGGGCGAATTCGGTTTGCTTGTCGACGGAGAGGCGGAAGCCAAGGCCGAATTCGGCGTTGTCTTCGAAAAGCGAGTTGGACCAGACGGGGCCGCGGCCATCGGAATTCTTGCTCCACGGCGTGGTTGGCAGATTGCCGCCGTAGATGGATGAGCAGCCGGTGGCGTTGGCGATGAGGGCGCGATCTCCGAAAAGCTGCGAAAGAAGCTTGAGATAAGGAGTTTCGCCGCAGCCCGAGCAGGCGCCCGAGAATTCGAATAGGGGTTCCTGAATTTGCTGCGAACGGATGGTGCCGACTTTGATTTTGCGGCGGTCAAGTTCGGGAAGATTGAGGAAGAAATCCCAGTTGTCGCGCTCGGGGTAGCGGAGCGGCGGTTGGGGTTCCATGTTCAGAGCCTTGAGACGAGTTTCCTGCTTGTTCTTCACGGGGCAAACATCGACGCAAATGGCGCAACCGGTGCAGTCTTCAGGCGCGACCTGGATGGTGTACTTCTGCCCGGCGAATTCTTTATCGCGAGCGTCGGTGGACTTGAAGCTTGCTGGCGTTTTTTGCAGTTCCTTTGAGTCGTAAACCTTAATACGGATGACCGAGTGCGGACAGACCATGGCGCACTTGCCGCACTGGATGCAGATATTCGTATCCCACACGGGAATTTCGAGAGCAAGGTTGCGCTTCTCCCATTTGGCGGTGCCGGTGGGGAAAGTGCCGTCAATGGGGAAGGCGCTGACCGGGAGCTCGTCGCCGCGATTCTCGTAGATCACGCCGAGAACGTTGCGGTCAAACGCGGGTGCGGTGGCGGGGAAGGGCTCGGGGATTTCGATGGTGCTCGTTGACTGTGCGGGCACTTTCACTTCATGCAGGTGGGCGAGGGTTTCATCGACGGCGAGCATGTTCTTTTTGACGATGTCTTCGCCTTTACGTCCATAGGTGTCGCGAATGGATTTGCGGATGGCTTCAACAGCTTCGGCGCCGGGAAGAATCTTGGAGATGGCGAAGAAGCAGACTTGCAGGATCGTGTTCATGCGGCTGCCCATGCCGGTGTCGCGCGCGACGCTGTAGGCGTCGATGACAAACAGGCGCGCTTTCTTGGCGATGAGCTGTTGTTGCACTGTGCGCGGGAGTTTGTCCCAGGTTTCGTCGGTGCCGAAGGGGCTGTTGAGAAGGAAGGTGCCGCCTTCGACGAGCGCGCTGAGCATGTCGTAGCGGTCGAGGAAGATCCACTGATGGCACGCAACGAAATTGGCCTTGGAGACGAGGTAAGTCGAGTGGATCGGGTTTGGCCCGAAGCGAAGGTGCGACGTAGTCACTGCGCCAGATTTCTTGGAGTCGTAGACGAAGTAGCCCTGACCGTAATTGGGAGTATTTTCGCCGATGATTTTGATCGAGTTCTTATTTGCGCCCACGGTGCCGTCAGCGCCTAGACCGTAGAACTGGGCGCGAACAACTGAGTCCGGCTCGGTGGAGAACGCTGGATCGTAACTCAGGCTGGTGTGGCCGAGATCGTCATTAATGCCAACGGTGAAGTGGGTCTTTGGCGACTCCTGATTCAGATTGTCATAGACCGCCTTGACCATGGCGGGAGTGAACTCCTTGGACGACAGGCCGTAGCGGCCGCCGATGATTTCCACGGCAGAGCGCTTGGATTCGTGCAGGGCGTTGACGATGTCGAGGTAAAGAGGTTCGCCGGCGGCGCCAGCTTCTTTACAGCGGTCAAGGACGACGACCTTCTTTACTGTTGCGGGGAGAGCTTCAGCGAAGTGCTTGATCGAGAACGGGCGATAGAGGCGGACCTTGAGCAGCCCGACTTTCTCGCCGCGGGCGGTGAGGGCTTCTACGGTTTCGTGCGCGGCCTCCGCGCCGGAGCCCATCATTACTATAACGCGCTCGGCATCGGGAGCGCCGACATAGTCGAAAAGGTGATAGGAGCGGCCGACGATCTTTGCAAATTTATCCATCGTGGCCTGCACTTTGTCGGGCGCGGCGTCGTAGATGGGATTGATGGTCTCGCGCATCTGGAAGAAGACGTCGGGATTTTGGGCGGTACCGCGCAGGACGGGGTGGTCGGGGGAGAGCGCGCGCTGACGATGCTCGAACACGCGGTCCATATTGATCATGGCGCGGAGGTCTTCGTCATCGAGTATTTCAATCTTGTTGACTTCGTGCGAAGTGCGGAAGCCGTCGAAGAAATGGAGGAAGGGTATACGTGTTTCGAGGCTGGCGGAATGCGCGATGAGCGCAAGATCCATGGCTTCCTGGACGGAATTCGAGGAGAGCATGGCGTAGCCGGTAGTGCGGCAGAACATGACGTCGCTGTGGTCGCCGAAAATGGAGAGTGCGTGAGTCGCGATGGTGCGGGCCGAGACGTGAAACGCGGTGGGAGTCAGCTCGCCGGCGATCTTATTCATGTTGGGGATCATGAGGAGCAGGCCCTGCGACGCGGTGAACGTGGTCGCGAGCGCACCGGTCTGCAGGGCGCCGTGGATGGCGCCGGCGGCGCCACCTTCGCTTTGCATCTCGGTGACTTGGGGGACGGATCCCCATATATTGAGGCGGCCCTCGGAGGCCCATTGGTCGGCCCACTCACCCATGTTGGAAGAGGGCGTGATGGGATAGATGGCGATGACTTCGTTGACGCGGTAAGCGACACTGGCAACCGCTTCGTTGCCATCCATGGTCTTGAATTTACGCATCGAAAATCTCCTCTTTCGTCCGGCGGTGGCAGGCGAGCGGGCAGGAAGAAATCTTAAGAACGCGATCCCACCCCAGGACAGCCAAACGACCGCCGTCATGACCACTATGCCGGATCAAGCGAAGCAAAGTGGCGACTTGGGTCACGGGGGGGTGTGATGGCGATCACACCGGGCAAAAGTAAGGGCGAAAACGGCGGTTTCGACTCGCCGGTTTGAGATGGTATGTCAGGTAATCACTGTAGATAGTGATTTGCGTCACTTTCTGGGGTAATAACCGTAGTACAATTCGCCCCCGACTCCCGGTTGCAATTTTGGCGAACGAGTTAGGGGACCGGGAAGATGCGGTCCAAAGCAGCTTAGCGTTGCTCAAATGAGGAGGAAGGGATGCGATTTCGGAGCAAGATTTTCGGCAGCATAGTTGTGTTAAGTCTTGCGTTGTTTACGGCAGCGGCATTCTGCGAAGACATGCCAGCGTCCGCGACGGCGCAGACAAACACGGTGGCGGCGGGCGATCCGCTGTTGCAATTGCTGGTAGCCAAGGGAGTGATCAATGCCAGAGAGGCAAAGTCACTTGTTGGAACCCCGGCGGAACAAAGAGCGAAGTTAGTAGAGCTTCTGCGGCAGAAGGGAATCCTGAGCGCGACGGATTATGAAGATCTGACGCTGCCATCGGCTTCGGCACAAGTGGCTCCGAACCTGGTGGCATCGACCACGCCGATTCTACCGGCGGCGGTAACGCAAACGTCCTCGTCGAAGGTGGCGGAACCACCGAAGCCAACACCGCCGGCCGTGATTCCGGCGGTTGCTCCGATTCGGGTGTTCCCAGTCGATCCCCCGAAGACGGGTGGACTCAAGGGCTTAAACGTGGGCCCAATCACACTTGCGCCCTACGGCTTCATTAAGGCGACGGTGGTGCATGACAGCAGCGATCCCGATGGCGATGACTTTCCCTTTCCGGGTATATGGCTGAATTCGGCATCGACCTTTAACACGGGCTCAACGAAGGACCCCGAATTCCATGTCAAGGCGCGGTCGACGCGCTTTGGGCTCAACATGGAATGGCCGGATATTTCGAAGAACCTGACCCTGACTGGCAAGATCGAAGGCGACTTCGAAGGCAACTTCAGCGAAGTCGACAATCGCGACGTTTCGTCGATTCGGAGCAATCAGCCGCAACTGCGTTTGGCCTACGTTCGCATGGATTACCATGCCAGCGAGAAGACCGACATCTTCTTCAAAGGCGGGCAGGATTGGACGCTGTTCGGATCGGGCGCCATGATGAACATCGTGGAAACCACTTTCAACGGCGCATTTTGGGGCAACATCTACACCCGGTCGCCACAACTGGTGGGCGGCTTTGTGCAAACGCTGAGCGAAGAGAACAAAGTCAAACTCGAAGGTGACTTTGGGATCATGATGCCGAGCACCGGCCAAATTCTGAAGCTCGGAACGCTCGGTCTCTCCGGGCAGCTTGGACAAGGCGAGCGCGAGGGCGCCGACTCCGACCGTCCCGAGTGGGAAGGCCGAGCGGCGGTGAGTTTCCAACTCGACAAGGCCAAGGGCGTGGCCCCGGCACAAATCGCTTTCGCAGGATTCCGTGCCCGGCGGACCTCGATTGCTCCCAACAGCGACTACGCCAGCGCCACTCAGTGTGCGTCCGGCGAGTACAACCTGGAGTGCTCTTTGGAAGCGGCTTTTCCGAACGGCTTTCAAGCTTCCAGCAAGATGTGGGGCGGCCAGATCGTGGCGCAATTGCCCACGCGCTGGTTCACGCTGGTGGCGAGCGCGTATAAGGGCGGCGACCTGCGCTTCTACTTCGGCGGCCAAATCAACTCCTATTTCACCGACGCAGCGGGGTTGACCGCCATAGTGGGACCTTACGGCACGTCGGATGGCGGTCCACTGGCTGCCGCCGGTGGCGCTGCCCTCGGCTGCACCGCGACACTTAATTCAGACGGTTCCTGCCCAAGCGGGAGCGCCGTGATTGCTCCGCAGAAGCCCATCCGGTCGTTTGGCGGATTCCTCCAACTTGGCTTACCGCTTTCCCGGTGGTTCAATGCCGATCCGCATGGCCACAACGCGGGCTGGCAGCTGCAATTCACCGTCGGCAAGGACCAGGTGGTGGATCGTGACCTGAATAACCCCAGCAGCAGTTTTTGCGGCTTGGGCGCTGGCAACGTTTGCAACCCCCTTGGGGCTGCCGTCAACAGCCTGGCACCATTGCCCCTGCTGATGGGTAAGTCGTTCATTGCGACCCTGAACTACAAATTCAACAACTGGTGCGCGTTCAGCCTGGAGCAGTCGATCTACGCCACCCGCGCGATGGACCACGTCAATCTCTATGAGATTGCCGGAACTGCATCGAACGAATGGCAAGATCACCGGACGGAGTTCGGGCCGATCTTTACGTTCTAGACCCGACCTACGCTGCAAGCGGGCTACTCATGGCCCGCTTGTGGCACCGGCCGGGTGATCGAAAGTGTCGTGCGGGTTGATGGCACGGCTAGGGAAAAAGGGACGGGCTAGATTCGGGCGATAGCCCAGAGCTGAGTCTGTCACCCCAACCTCCTCCAACAGGAAAGCTGTTGTGCGGGGAACACCGAAAGAGCACAATGTACCGCATCTGCGGGCGCCGGCTTCCAGAATCGTTAGGGAACGCCGGTATTGTCGGATGCGTCCCATGGCGCTTTGGAGGAGTTGTTCGATGAGTATGAGCAGAGTCGCGGCCGTGCTGGCAGGTCTTTCGTTGTTAACAATGTTTGCCAATGCGGCGCGGAACAACACGATACGGATCAAGGTTCTTGATTCCGAAACTCGATCCCTGGGCACTGACGATAACAACGGCGTTCCTATGAACTGCGATCAGCTTACTTTCGACGCGTATTGCCGTTCGAGCAGGACCGCACCGCTAGTGAATACTCTGCTGGTGCAGGAAGGCGAAAACCCGCCGTTTCGTATCAGTTGCACGGCGGAGTCGAAATTTTCGAAATGTACTCCTTTGCCTAGGGGCGAGACCTTTGACGCCAGAAAAGAGAAGAAGGGTGTCACTGTGTACTACCTGGATGACAAGGGCAAGGTGCGAAGCCAGCTGTACACGCTGGCAGCGGGGGAAACAAAGGGCAAGCCTGCCGCGGCTGCGGCTCCGGCAAGCCCGATGCCGGTAACCGTGGCTCCGTCGCAGAATACGGTGCCGGCGTCCACTCAAAGAACAGCGCAGGAGCCAACGGTGACGGCAGCGGCAAGCGCCCAGCGGGAAACCGTGAAGTGCAGTTTCAGTTCGACTCCCGCGGGAGCCGAGGTCACGGTGGATGGCCGGTACGTGGGAAGCACGCCTTCGGTTCTGGGGCTGACGACGGGCACGCATGTCGTGGCCGTCTCGATGACGGGCTTTGCGCAGTGGAAACGGGAACTGACGGTGACGGCGGGATCGGAATTGACAGTGAACGCGGTTTTGGAGAAAGCGCAGTAGGGCAAGGATCCTCCCGCGAAAGGGTGGGTAGATGGCAGACGCAGCGAAACTGTCGAGAGATACAAAGCAGGCGATGATCTCTCAGTTCCTGGGGTTTGGGCTCGACGCCTACGACATGGCGATGGTGGTCGTGATGGCGCCGATACTGGGCAAGCTGTTTGTTTCGCCCGGTGGCACTGCGGCCTGGCAGTACACGAAGGTCCTGCTGTTTTACTCGATCACAATGGCGGCAAGGCCAGTGGGTTCGGCGTTCTTCGGCCACTATGCGGACAAGATTGGACGGAAGAACTTACTAATTTTTACGATCGCTGGCGTGGGAGTGATGTCGGTGATTGCCGGTTTCATGCCAACCTACGCGCAAGCGGGAGCGTGGGCTTACCTGCTGTTCAGCGTGCTGCGGTTCATGATGGGATGTTTTTTCGGCGGCGAATATGCGGTCGGACATACCTTTGCGATCGAATTTGCTCCGCAACGGAAGCGCGGCCAGATTGCGGGATTCGTGCAGTCGGGATTTCCATTGGGATACGTGTTCGCGTCGCTGGTGGTGGCGGCGATCTCGGCCATTGTCGGGGACGCCAACATGTTGAAGTACGGATGGCGGATCGCATTTGTTACGGGTGCGGTGCCGGTGCTGCTGGCGCTTTGGATCCGATCGTCGTTACACGAGTCTCCTGAATTTGAAAAAGCCAAGGCTAAAGGGCAAGTGGAAAAGGCGCCCTTCCTGAGCCTGTTTGTGCCACCGCAGCTATGGGCGTTCCTGCAAGTCTTTGTTTTTATGACGGGACTGTTCCTGACCGACTACTCGGTGTATGGCTATCTGCCAAGCATTCTGACACTCAATGGCCGCGGATTCAGCACGACGTCGTACAGCCTGATT
Organism: uncultured Acidobacteriaceae bacterium; assembly: GCA_963804075.1. Taxonomy (GTDB): domain Bacteria; phylum Acidobacteriota; class Terriglobia; order Terriglobales; family Acidobacteriaceae; genus Acidiflorens. Next base: position 78,730 of record CAWDPB010000095.1, read on the forward strand.
TATGGCTTCGCGCTGTTCATGTCGTTTCTGGGCTACAACTTTTATGGATGGCTGTCGGACCGGACTGGCCGAAAGATCCTTACGCAATGGTATTGCGTGTTTCTGGTGCTGTTCGCCACGCCGGTGTACTACGTTCTCTACCATGCGGCGGTAGCCAAGAACATAGGCATGGCCGTTGCGGGTTGTGTGATGGCGGCCATGTTGAAGCTGGCTTGGGGCATGCTTCCCGCGTATTTGTGCGAGCGCTTTCCTACCAAGACGCGGGCGACGGGAGTGGGCTTTGGATATTCCTCGGGCGCGCTGATTGGGGCCTGGTTCAGTATCTACGTTTTGTGGGCGCACAAGATTCCGTTTGTGGCAGCCATCGAAAAGCAGGATTTGTGGTTGTCGCCAGCGGTGATTTTGACGATTGGATCGATCATGACGTTTGTAAGTCTTTTATTTTCCCCGGAAACAAAGGATGTGCATTTAGACGATGTCGGAATGCAGGAAGGCATTATAGAAAGAGCGGTTGCTTGATGAAAGAAGAATAAGACGGGAGCTTCATCGTTGAGGGAACGAGAGGGCGCTTCCGTTGCAGTCACCGTTCTGAAAAGGAGAAAAACTGTGGCTACTCATGATGCATCTGGATCTGATCTGCAAGCTGGCCCATCTGAATCGGTGGTGGCACGTGGTGGGCGGAGTCTCCATGAACCTGGCGCTCGGCTCGTTGTACGGGTGGAGCGTGTTTGTGGCGCCGCTGGAAAAAGAGTTTCACTGGAAGCGGCTGGACACGTCGAATGTGTTCATTATTGCCGTGGTGGTATTCGCGCTGACGTTTATTGTGGCTGGCCGGTTGCAAGATAAGCTCGGGCCTTTCAAGATTTCTATCATTGGTGCGATCCTGGTGAGCCTAGGATTTTTCCTTTGCTCGTATGCCGATAGCCTGACTAAATTTTTCGTCTTTTTCGGCGTACTTGGAGGACTGGGGAACGGATTCGGGTACGCGACGCCGATTCCGGTCATGTCGAAGTGGTTTCCGGACAAGCGCGGGTTGGCGGTGGGACTGGCGGTGGGCGGAGACGGCGCCGGGTCGGCAATCTTTGGCCCGCTGGCCAATAACTACCTGATCCCGACCTATGGCTGGCGCACAACCTTTCAGATTCTGGGCGGGATCTTTTTTGTGATGACGGTATTTGGCGCATTCCTGCTGCGGAATCCACCGGCGGGATACAAGCCTGCAGGCTGGGTGCCTGCGCCGGCATCGAAATCGGCGGCGACGACGTATGACTTCACGCCCGGTGAGGTGCTGCGCACCCCAACGTTCTATTTTATGTGGGTGGCGTATGCGCTGGGCTGCGCGGCCGGTCTGATGGTAATCAGCCAATTGGTGCCGTTCGCGAAGAGCGTGGGCATCCCGGGCACGACCTTGGCGGCGTATGGCTTGGTGGTGGGAGCGGTGGGCAATGCATCTGGGCGCATTCTATCCGCCTGGATGTCGGACCACTTAGGGCGAATCAACGTGTTGCGGCTGATGATTGCTATCTCCATGGTGGCAATGCCGATTCTCTATTTTGTGGGCGGCAACGTAGTGGGCCTATTCGTGATGCTGTTCATAGTTTACTGGTGCTATGGCACCCAGCTTTCGGTGAACGGAGCAACGGCAGCCGACTTCTGGGGCACCAAGAACCTGGGCATCAACTACGGAATGCTATTCACAGCCTGGGGTGTGGCTGGCCTGCTCGGTGGCCGCATCGGCGGCCTACTCTATGACAAGTATCACAATTACCAAATGGCGTTCTACACAGCGGCTGGTCTGGCGGCGGTGGCGCTGGTGTGCGAGTTCTTAGCCAAGCGTCCGGCGATACCGCAGGCTGCGCTGGCAGGAAGAAAGTCGGCGGCATAGTGGGATGGCGTAGCGGTACCGCGCGGATCTCATCCTGAGGGACCGGAAAGATTGTGGGCGCTCGCCACGCGAGCGTCCACTTTCCCAAGTCCAGCGGGACGCCGAAGCGGCTTCTGAAAACCGGGTTCACGAGGGTCGGGCAGTATTTCGCGCGAAGCCGCGCGGGGATGCAGGTCGCGAGTTAGGCGCGGCAGGGATAAGTTTATGCAGGGAGTACAGGTCTCCGGCTGATTCCTTTCTCGGATGATCCGGCGGCAGGAAACTGACTGCAAGGTAGCGCAAAAAATTCAAGAGATAAGGGGTAAGCGATATGGCTGATATTCGTCCGAAACCGCAGGTAATTGAGACCACCGAGGCTCAAATCGCAGTTCACTGGAGGGAAGAAGAGTACTACTATCCTTCTTCGAAATTCATCGGTCAGGCAAACCTGACCGATCCGGCAGTACTCGACCGGTTCAGCGAGGATAAATTCCCGGAGTGCTTCCGGGAATACGCCGACATGCTGAGCTGGGACCAGTACTGGCACACTACGCTCGACACTAACGATCCGCCGTTTTGGAAGTGGTTCGTGGGCGGCAAGCTCAACGCTTCGTACAACTGCGTGGATCGCCATCTCGCCAAGTACAAGAACAAGGCGGCGCTGATCTTCGTGCCGGAGCCGGAAGGCGACCAAATCATCTCGGTGACATACCGCGAACTTTATGTGCGGGTGAATGAATTTGCCGCGCTGCTGCGCGATTTCTGCGGGTTGAAGGCTGGCGATCGCGTCACCATTCATATGCCCATGCTGCCCGAGCTTCCGATCACGATGCTGGCATGTGCGCGCCTGGGCGTGATTCACTCGGTCGTGTTTGGCGGGTTCAGCGGGGAGGCTTGCGGCACGCGCGCTGCCGATTCCCAGAGCCATGTCCTGATCACGATGGACGGGTACTACCGCAACGGCAAGATGCTCGATCACAAAGCCTCGGCGGAGACGGCGCTCGAGGTGTCGGCCAAGGAAGGACATAAAGTAGATAAGGTTCTGGTGTGGAGGCGGCAGCCCGGCAAGAGCGCTACGGCTAGTCCTTTCGTGAAGGGGCGCGATTTCTGGGTGGACGAGATTCTCCCCAACTACTCGGGCGAAGTCGTGCCTCCCGTTTCTGTCGATGCGGAGCACCCGCTGTTCCTGATGTACACCAGTGGCAGTACCGGTAAGCCGAAGGGATGCCAGCATCGTACCGGTGGCTACCTCGCTTATGTGACCGGGACTTGCAAATACATCCAGGACATCCATCCCGAGGATGTTTATTGGTGCATGGCCGACATTGGCTGGATCACGGGCCACTCGTATATTGTGTATGGCCCATTGGCGTTGGCGGCGACCAGCGTGCTGTATGAAGGCGTTCCCACCTACCCGGATGCCGGCAGAGTGTGGCGGATTGCCGAACGGCTGGACGTGAATATCTTCCATACGTCACCGACCGCCATTCGTATGTTACGCAAGTCGGGGCACGACGAACCCACCAAGTACAACTACCACTTCAAGCACATGACCACGGTGGGAGAACCGATCGAGCCGGAAGTCTGGCGCTGGTATTACGAGACAGTCGGCAAGCGCGAAGCCGTCATCGTGGATACGTGGTGGCAGACGGAAACGGGAGGCTTCCTGTGCAGCACGAAGCCGGCGCTCGATCCGATGAAGCCGGGAAGCGCTGGACCGGGGATGCCTGGAATCTATCCGGCAATTCTGGACGAAATGGGGGAGTTCTTCCTCCTGGATCTGGGAAAGCAGGAAACATTATCATCCGCAATCCCTGGCCCGGGATCATGCAGACGATCTGGGGAGACAAAGACCGCTTCGTCAACCAGTACTACCGGAAATACTGCAAGGATCTGAAGAGCAAGCAATGGAAAGACTGGCCGTATTTTGCGGCGGACGGATCCGTGCTTGCCGTGGACGGATACTTCCGGATTCTGGGACGCGTGGACGACGTCATCAACGTAGCCGGTCACCGGCTGGGCACCAAGGAAATCGAATCGGCGTGCATGACGGTTCCCGAAGTAGCCGAGGCGGCGGTTGTGCCCGTGGTGGACGAGATCAAAGGGCGCGTGCCTGAAGTCTACATTGCCTTGCAACCGGGGATTCAGGCCAGCCCGGAGATTGTGGAGAAGGTTAATAAGGCAATTGAAACCATCATCGGCAAGATTGCCCGGCCGAAGCACATCCACATCGTTCCCGATATGCCGAAGACGCGTTCGGGCAAACTGATGCGGCGTATCCTGGCTTCCATCTCGAACCGCATGAATACTGGAGACATCACAACATTGGCGAATCCGGATGTGGTCGAGAAGGTGCGGGAGCTGGTGCAGGGCAAGGAGCCAGTTGCCGTGGCCGATGGACCGGAAGACCTGAAGCAGTTCGGCAAGGAAGAGTAAGAACTAGATCCTGGGTGATCTGATGGATCGGGTCATTGGGCGATTGAGGCCATCGGGGCTCAATCGCTCGGATGACGTTTTGATTTGATGCTGCCGAAGGCGTGGACTCGGGAAAAAAATGAGAAGAACTATCTTTCGCGGCCTACGCCGTCTTACTTTTTAAGAATCTCTTCCTGTTTTTTGACGGAGTCGCCGACCCCGCAGAAGCGAGACCGTCAGGTGGGGATGCCGAGCTTCGGGAGAAGCCATTGCGTCAGGACGAGCCAAACTATGAAGAAGAGTCCGATGCCGATCCATTGATTCATAACAGATCTATATTGTAGAGCTTAACCGCGCTTTTGGTCGTAGTGGTTCAACGTGTCGACGGATGCGTCTGCGTAAACACTGCGAGCTAATGCTAGCGGGCTGCCTGCACCTGGCGCCGTTGGTGCATCTGCTGCATGAAGGCTTCGACGGGCAGTTGCGCCTTCTGGTTGAACAAAGTGATGAGAGCATCGCCCGCGGCGAGTGGAGAAGGCGGAGTGGCATCGGCAGCGGATTCCAATCCTTCCGGTTCAACCTGAAGCTCGGGAGAGTCGCCGCCAGCTTGGAGAGCGTCAATCATACGGCGGACGAGGTTCCTCTGCTCGACGGTCGATTGCACGAACTCGATCCCCATGCCAAACTCCGGATGAACGATGCGCACGACGCCGCCGACCTTCGCTTCGGCGCCGCTAAGCGAGAGGGTGACGCGCGTGGATTTTGGAAAGGGCGAGTTGGTGGTCAGATAACAGCCGGCAAGGCTGAGTTCGGCGAGGCGGCAAGCGACTGCCATGTCTTCGGGTTCAGGTTCGGGAAGCTGGTTCTTCAGCCAATTGCGAAGCGCGTTGCGCTGGTCGGCCGTAAGATCCTTGAAGCGTACGCCAGCTTGGTCGCCATCGCCTTCCCAGGCCATTTCGCCCCAAACATCAAACTTGAAGTCGATACCCGGCAGTTTGAACGAGAAACGAAGCACGCTTTCTCGTGACTTGCGAGCGGAGAAATGGATGGCCATGCCGCCTTCGCAGAGATCCAGTGTCTTGGCTGGGTAACGGCCAGACCCGACACACTCGACAGGAATCTGGACCGGAACGCGCAGCTGTGATCGGCGTTCCCGTTTCATGAGGGCGCGGACGGCGCGAAAGCTCGATTTGGCGCGTTCGACCGCCAGGGGCTTGTGAAGAACGAAATGGGCGCCCATGTCGAAACCGCCTTTAAGGCCGACTTGCGGCTCGACGAGCACAATGGAAAGGGCTCGCTTGTTGACTGGAGCGGCTTTTGCCGCGCGCAGGACGTTGCCTGCATCTTGCGGGTCGAAGCAATCGACGATGATAGCTTCGAAGCGCTGCCGGGTGATCTGGCGAATGACTTCGTCGGAGGCGGAGAAATGCTCGACGCCGATCTCGAGGTCGTTGAGGACGCGACTCAGGACGCGGACGGTTTTATCGTCCGAACTCCACAACAAAGATCTCAGGCTCATGCTGGGCACACTTGCAATCGAGGCCTTATGCCGGCCGCGAAACGGGTTCATCAGGGCCTCGGCGAGCACTGGCTGGGGAGAATCACCGCCGCAGGCGCCCGAATAGCACCTATTTGCACTCTAGGCGAGTCGGCGCCCACGACCTTGGCGTCCAGCGTCTTGCCGTCGTCCATCGTCACGGTGACCGACTTCGCGTCCTGCACCACATGATTGTTGGTGACAATGTAGCCGTCGGCGGAAATGAAGAACCCCGAGCCCTCGCCCCAAACGATCGATCGAGGATTGGAGGGAGCGTTGTCCTGATTGCCGAACTGTTTGAAGAACCGCTGGATCTCGGGCGGCAGGTTATCCAACTGCCCGCTCAACCCGCTCGTGTCGCTCGCGGCGACGGTCTTCACCCGGATGGAAACGACAGCGGGTTTGACTCGCTCGATCAGCGACGCGAAGGACGGCAAGTTCTGGGTGGGAAGGTTGGCGGTCGATATGGCCGCGGCGTGCGCGGTCGGGGCGGCGGTGAACGCGCCCTCTCCGATCGCTCCCGCCGCAACGAGCGCGACAGCGGCGGCGCTGGCTAAAATAGGTTTCGATACCGCGATATCTCGAACGGGTTTTGGCTC
>CAWDPB010000096.1:0-16708 GCA_963804075.1 uncultured Acidobacteriaceae bacterium
ACGCTGGAATTGAGCCTGCGTAATCTGAACGGCCGTGACAGTCATCGTCACGTTGGAGAAACTCGTACCAGCAGGGTACTGCACCTGGTAAGCACTCTCGTCGGCCTTGAACAACATGGCCAGACGAGAACCCAGAGACCGATTCCTGTTGAACTTCGGACAAGTGGTAGTAGGTCAAACGAGCGCTCAAAAGACCGTGAGTCTCAAGAGTATTGGCGATTCAGAACTCGTCGTATCCAACGTTCAATCAACGGGGATTTTGCCATCACTACAAATGACTGCGGAGGGGGGCTCCAGCCACCGAAGAACTGCAATGTTTGGGTCACGTTCACTCCCCAATCAGATGGGGCGGAAACGGGCACTCTGACATTTACAGACAATGCATCCAACAGCCCCCAGACTGTTTCGCTTACGGGCACGGGAACCAACTAAGGAGGGCACGGTCGGTCGCTTCCCAATTTAAGCGAGTCGGAGAATACTACTTGCAGTCATTTTGTAAACACCGCCAATGTATTCCGGACTGCCCCATAACCCCCTAGTTTGCGTTCACACCAGGCCATCTCAGGCGCTCTTGCCAACGAAATCGTCCCGAAATGTGAAACCAGTCGCGACTCGAATTCTTATCGCTGCCCATAGGAATTGCGAATCGACCGAGACGTCAACGGCTTGCCGCGACACCTGGAGGTCGGTAATTAACCCTTTGTACTGACGGACTTGGCGCTATAATCACGTGCACAAAGAGCCCAGATGATGAAGGCTGACAGATTGAGCCGAGTAACAACTATCTTTCACAAAGCCCTCGAAATTCCAGTTGAGAGACGACTGGATTTTCTTACGGAGGCTTGTGACGGAGACTCCGAATTACACGCACGCGTGCAGAGGCTCCTGGATAGTGCTGGAGAAACCGACTCCGCTCTCGGAGAGCAGCCCGACGGTCCCATCCATCCGTTGCAGTCGAGCCCTCCCATTTTCGTCGCTGCCGAGGTGTTAGACGGGCGCTATGAAGTCATTCGGTTCATCGCGAGAGGCGGAATGGGGGAAGTCTACGAGGTTGAAGATCGGGAACTCAGGACTCGAGTTGCTCTGAAGACTGTAACGCTCGTCCCGATCTTGTCCGCTCCTCTGATGACCAGGTTCAAACGAGAAATTCAGCTAGCCAGAAAAGTCACACATCCTAACGTCTGCCGAGTCTACGATATTGGTCATCACAGCCATCCGACACACGGTGACGTACTCTTCCTGACGATGGAACTGCTGCAAGGACGCACGCTTACGGAATACCTCCATGAGGATGGGCCGATATCACCTGACCAGGCGCTTCCTCTGATAGGCAAAATGGCTTCTGCCCTCTCCGCCGCCCACCAGTTGGGTATTGTCCATCGCGATTTCAAGCCTGGGAATGTCATGCTGATCGAGGAGGCTGGCCAGAAGCTCGTAAAAGTGACGGACTTTGGTCTGGCAAGAAGTTTGCGACCTGAGGACAATTCCACTCTCTCCCGCGCGGAAGTCGTGGGAACGCCATCCTACATGGCGCCTGAGCAGTTTCGCGGCCAGTACGGGCCGGAAACGGACATCTATGCATTAGGTCTGACGATCTTTGAGATGCTCACGGCGAAACGGCCAACCTCAGTTACAGCACCTTTCAAGGATGTCCAAACAGACAAATCGAAACAGATCGGTTCACGATGGCAGCGTGCCATCACCAAGTGTGTTGCGGCTGAGCCGGCTGAACGATTCCATGACGTTCGGGATGTCTGGACAGCTTTATCGGGGAGTGGCACGGCCAACTTTGATCTGGCTCATCCAGTTTCCAACGCAAAGAGATACAAGATCGCGTTGGGCGGAGTCGCACTTTTATTACTAGCTTTGCTCGCGCTCGTCTGGGATGGCATTCTCCCGGGTCCATGGCACCGCCTACCCGAGCAGAAGCATATTGCAGTCCTCCCGTTCCAGAGCATCGGCAACGATGCCGCAGACCAGGCTTTCAGCGACGGTGTCGTGGAGAGTCTAACCAGCAAGCTGTCACAGTTGGAGCGTTTTCAGAAGTCGTTCTGGGTGGTTCCCTCGAGCGACGCGAGGCAAATCAAGAGCCTAGACGATGCCTATCGAAAGCTGAATATCACGTTGGCGGTGACTGGCAGTATCCAGCACACGAAAAAGGGGGTGATCCTCACTTCCAACCTGGTGGACGCAAAGAATCACAAGCAACTCGCGTCCCGTACTCTTGGCACGACTTCGTCCGATCTGGACGAATTGCAAGCGCGCGTGTGGGAATCAGTTGCAGACATGGTCAACCTGCAAATCAGCCCTGAAGCGGCACGGATCGTCAACCTAGGCGAAACGAAACTACCGGGGGCATACGAGTTGTACGAACAGGGTGTTGGCTACTCCCAACGCTACGACGAGGATAGCCTCGACCACGCCATTGATTTGTTCACCGCGGCCCTAGAAAAAGACTCTGGTTATGCCCTTGCTTATGCAGGACTGGGGACCGCCTACGCCAGAAAATATACACTCACTAAGGATCCGCAATGGATTAAGAAAGCCGCGTTGAATGCGCAACGTGCCCTCCAGGTAAATGGCGAACTGGCGCCGGTCCACATCGCAATGGGTCGAGTTTATCTGGAAACCGGAGAGTTCGATAGAGCGCTTGCCGAATTTCATCAGGCGCTCGACGAAGATCCTTCCGCCATCGATGCTACACACCTCCTTGGCCAGATCTACGAAACCCAGGGAAAGCTCGCCGACGCCGAAGAAGATTTCAAGTCTGTCGTGAACCGGCGTCCGGGGTATTGGGTTGGGTACAACGGCCTTGGAGCTTTTTACTATAGGCATGGGGAGTTCGCGAAGGCTGCCGAACAGTTCCAGGCCATGATCGATCTGCAGCCGGACAATTCCATCGGATACCACAATCTTGGCGGAGTTTACATGGCGTTGGCTCGCTATGACGACGCGATCGCCATCTTGAAGCAGGGACTAGCAATTAAAGAGACGTCCAACGATTGGAGCAATTTGGGCTCGGCTTACATGTATCTCAACCGGTATCCGGAAGCAGTGGAAGCCATGAAGAGGGCAACTGAACTTGATCCCCACAATGATGTGCTGTGGCGTAATTTGGGAGATAGCTATCGTCAGATTCCGTCCCGAGCTTCCGACGCCACTTTAGCGTACGAGAAAGCATTGCAAGCCGCCACTGATGAACTAAGCGTCAATCCGAAGAGCACGGAGGTGCTGAGCGGATTGGCTCTATACGATGCGCACCTTGGCCGAAAAAAAGAAGCTGAGACTTTGATTAGCCAAGCGCTAAGATTGTCTCCAACGGATAGCGATGCTCTGTTTACATCCGCTTTGGTTTATGAGATCATCGGCAACCGAAATCGGGCTCTTGAAGCGATCGAACTGGCTGTGAAGGCTGGCTATTCGGTCGAAGAAATCAACCATGAACCGGAACTTAGGGCTTTACGCTCTGACCCTCACTATCGGCATCTACAAAAAACGGAAACGTCCCAAGCCTCATCGAGAGAATAGGAGTGCTATGAAACTCAGACGCTTCGTCTGCAGAACAGTGGGTTTTACATTGCTGGCTTTTGGAGGGGTGAATTTCGCAAATGCGGGTACGCCAGGACTGTGCGCAGGGCACATTCCGCAGTGCAAAGTTAGCAGAATGTGCGGCTCCAAAAGCACTACTTGCAATGTTCGGATTTCAGAAAAACATGGGGTTGCCACTGCCACCGCACAAAATCTGGCCAACGGACATTCAGGCAAGCCTGCCTACCCGATTTGCGTCGAGCCGGGCACCAAGATCTCGTGGTCTACCCAAGAGAGCGGATCGGGGTTCATTGCTACGTTTGGCGTGCCACATCCGTTTACACGCACACCGACAACGGGAGCTATTTTTCAAGGCAACGTCGGGCAGCCTGACAGTGATATAGCAGACCTTAAAGGTTGTTATCAATATGACTTACAACACAGTATAGATGGCCAACCGTCGACTTATGCCGACCCGAAAGTGATTGTCACGTCTCCGATCCTGGGTGGTAATACACACTAAAGGCGGAACGATAAGACAGGAAATGCGCGGCAGCCTTGGTTTTGGGTGCTCTAGTGCGTCCGCCGATTCGATTGCGGCCACTGTAAATAAGCCCTGGTGCTTCATTCTGGAAGTGAGAATCTGCCCTCGCGCGGGCAGGTCTCTAGACTAGATTTGAAAAGGAGCATGCCAGCAGGTTTCTTGTGCACCCACGCCCTGCTAGAAGCCATTTATGGCTAACCTCACCACGGTAATCAAAGTACTGGAACAGGAACGCAGCCATCTCAGCGTTCAAATGGAAGGCATCAGTCCCACACTCTCTCTACCGAAGGGGAAGAGCAGCGGTCGAGCAAGAAGGAAGATCTCCACTGCAGGTCGTGCTTGCATCGCAGCCGCTCAACGGGCTCGGTGGGCAAAGACCAGGACTAAGAAGATCGAGGGTGCTTCAAACGGTGCCCGCAAAGACCGAACGATTTCACCAGCCGCTCGCAAAAGGATTGCCGCAGCTCAGAAAGCGCGCTGGGCAAAATGGCGGAGAGCGCACAATACCCAGTAGCCCATCGGAGCCATTCCCATCCACGCCACAGCTCGTTAGGCTGTGTGTGATCAGCTTTCGGGGGAGGGCTGTTCGACTAGCGTCCCAAGACTCGCAAGAGTTTGGGGCGTTTTGTTTTGCTCCCCCAAGACCCCGCAGATTCCGCTACTGCGCGGAGGCGCCGATGTTGCCGGTTGTCGGGAAAAAGCCCCACCCCGAGAACCCCCAGTTCGCGGGATGAGGCTCTGACCCGGCTGTTTCTTCCCAGCCGACTCCCCTTGATAGCAGGAACCCCTGCTGGTCTCAATGGCTAGAAGGTGGCCTCCCCGGCCACCCGATGGCAGTCTGGGTTTCAGGCGCGAAAAGCCGGAATCAGGTTAGTGCACTATGGCCTCGCGCGCGATTCTCGCAGCGGCCTCGCTGGTCTCCTCACCGGAATGAATATGTTTGAAGTGCTTAAGATAATCGGCTTCGATTTGGTTCATTCTCTCGATGGGTGTGCCGGTGTACCAATCGAACTGGAAAACCCTGGAGCACTCAGGACAAGCCCAACCGTTGTTGGCGATGCGCTTCATTTTTGGCGGTTTCACTAGAACAGACTCCCACATGCCGGCCAACTTGGCCATCCCCGTGAATCTAAAGTTGCACCACTCCGGTGGTTTAGCCCTCCAATCGTTCGTTCACGGGGAAGAGCCCCCTCGCGTAGAACGGGGTCGCGCCAGCACGTTTGATACGTTGAGCTTCTTGAAGGCGGATGGTCAGGTTCCGCGCGGAAGATGCGCACAAGCTCTTGTGACCAGTCTGACAACCGCGCAGTCTATGAACCGCAAGCCCTTACCATCAAGGCGCTGAGCGATGAGTGTTAGGAGGGTCCCCACGCTGAGGCCAGCATCCAAAAGGCGAATCAGTTCTTCAACCGTGAGACCGGCCTGCTCCCCAAGTTTGAAGTCCCGACCGTCACAAAATCGTCTACATTTTTCCGAGCGAGCAGAACAGAATCTGCGGAAACTTGCCGGAAGTATTCGAATCCCCGACAGATTAACTGGATGAGGCGGTCTGCGAGCTTTGGACATCGAGCGGGTCTTGGCGCAGTAGTTGGTGGTGGAAGCCGCGCAGGTGGCATACGTGTCAGCGTTGGGTGTAAGCTGCACGTAAGCGGGGCCGGATGTAAGAAGCAAGAGTATTGAGAACGCGAAACCGATCCGAACCCTCATGAGGTCGTCTCCACATAGTAAATCGGAAGTGGATGCACCCAGCCTGAGAACCACGATTGCAGAGTGATCGTGGTTCTCTCAGCTCGAGACTCATCCGCCGTTTTGCCGGCACCATGTTTGGTCGAGCAACGAATTAAACTGGACGAACTCTCAGTGCGTATTACTTCGCGCCACCGCTGATCGAAGCCACCCTCGTCTCGTGCATTGGAACGGACGGAATCCGGCTCTTGTGCGACTGCGGGCGTGTCGTTCCGGTTCTTGCTCGTTCCTGCATGACCTTCATCCCGTCCATGTCATGAGTGCGGTCGGCGAAGCGCACGTTCTCGTAGTTTCGCCGCAGGGCCGTGATGCGGTAGTCAAAGCTGACGTTCGACGTTCCTCCGCCCAGCTCGCGTACTTCAAACGAGTTGGCGGTCTTGTTGGTCACGTAGAGGCCCTTGCAGTCGCCGTTGGGAACGGGAAAGACCTTATAGTTCGTGTCCGTGTTAACGGTCTGGATGAAGTCGGGATCCAGTGCGACCACGGCCACGCCATTGACCAGTTTCGCCGAGCCCGAAATCTTCGAACCAATTCTGCGGTGACTCAATCGCCGACATGGCCACCGTGCGTTGGCCGCCGTCAATGGGGACAACCGCGTTCTTGGTTCCGGTGCAGTTGAGGTTGCCCTGTGGTCGATGTCGCAAAAGGCAGTCAGCGAGCCCACGTTGGGCCGTGGCCGGCAATAATGGGACCAGCCCGCGTCGACATCTTGAACCCACATGGAATACCTGCCTGCCGTGTTGTTGACAAAAAACCCGGCATATCCATCGTCCACCGTGCCCAGGACGCCGATCTCGTCGGATACCGTGCCACCATCGCCCCAAACGCCTCCCGTAAATCCCGCAGAAAAAGTCAGATTGCCGGTTCCGCTCTCGGCGGATCCGTTCTGACCGAAAACGCCGACGCCGTCTGAGCTGTCGGTTTGGCCGTACACCCCTATCGGATTTCCGGTCAACGGAGGTGGCAAAGCCGGCGACCCCAAACGCGGCGGGACCGGAACTCTGTGTCAATCCCTCCACGCCCCACGCTTACCCTGCTGTTGTGCTGGCCTACCCATGATCGAGGTCGCGCCGACGTTAGAGCTGGTTGAGGTAAGCGGCGCCGCTGCGGCGGAGGTGATACTAACAAAGTTGGGGGGTCGGCACGTCGAGAACGCTCGCGGTGACCGTGCCCGAGGAAGTCAGGTTGCCGGTGATCGTCTGGTTGCCGACGAACGTGTTGGCCGCCGCAAGTTGCGGTACCTTGGCGGTATTGAGGTTCAGGGTGACGATGCCGATGGTTCCGCCACCGGTTAGATCCGTGCCCGCCGTCACGCCCGTGATCGTTCCGCTTCCTTTAAGACTTGCGCACGCCCATGCGGTGCCACTCCATTCCAGCACTTGATTCGCCGCGCAGGCGTTGGTCAGCGACAGGTTGAGCGTGCCGCTGGTGCCGCCGCCCATCAGTCCGCTGCCGCTGGCCGTAGTGATCCCGGCAATGCCGCTGCTTCCTCCGCCGACGAACACAATGTCCAACTCAGGCGGATGGCTCGTTGTCGTGTTCTCTTTGCTGTCGAAGGTGGCGTTGAATGTGCTATTCGCAACCAGCGCAATGCCGTCGTTAGCCTGGCTTCCGTTCAGCCATGCCACCACGGCGGGCGTGATGTTGATGAGAATGTACTGATTCTTGCTGGCTGTGGTAAGGGGCACGCTAGAGACAATCGTAGTGCCCAGTGCGGGAGCCAGATTCGAGGTGATCGTGCTCTCCGACCACATGCCGTTGACGTAGTCCACGTTGAAACTGCCGGCTGTGGTTATGGCATTGACATATAGTTTCAGCGTAGCCTGACTGACGCTCGCGCCGGCCGGGATCGAAGAAAAATTGAACTGAATGTAAGTGATTTGCGTGGCACCATCGACATCGAGCAACGTCTTGGCACCGTAGTTGGTGGCCGGATCCGCGGTGTTGATGTAGGTGTCGGCGCTGGGCGTAATCTGCGCTTTGGCTGCAATCGAAAGCAATGCCAGGATCAGCACAACGCAACGCAAAATAGAACGGAAGCTCACAATATCCAAGGTCACGAGTATCCTCCTTCAAGGGCAAGTTGCATCATTGCGCCTTGAGCTGCGCGCAATATGGGCGAGTTTCCAGAAGGGGTCAACTTATTCCTGCTTACTCCTTCCTTAATGTGCAAGTCGCTGATTTAAGGACGGTTGCACAGATTCATGAAATCTGCGGAGTTCCCGGCGCGCTAATGCTAGACTCTTTGAGCCGAAATCGGCGTCTTGGGGGACGGTCCAACTTCAATGGGAGCGATACCTAGCCAGTCCCGGATCGTGCGCTTTGGACTCTTTGCAGCCGATCTGGAACGGAGAGAGTTACGGAAAAGCGGTGTGCACTTTAAGTTGCACGACCAGCCTTTTCAGATTCTCATTCTCTTGCTGGAACGCGCGGGGGATATAGTCACTCGCGACGAGATCCGCCAAAGGCTTTGGCCGGGCAATACGTTTGTTGAATTTGACAATGGCTTAAATGTCGCCGTGACCAAGTTGCGCACGGCGCTGGGCGACGATGCCGACAATCCCCGATTTGTTGAAACCGTCCCAAGACGTGGTTACCGCTTCGTGGCGCCGATCTCAGTGACATCGGGTAGTGCCGCGACAGCAGCCCCCACGGAGAACCCTGACGCTCCTACCGTTGCCCTGGACTTGCCGACCGTCCCGAGCCAGCCCACGATAGTGCCTACGGCTGACGGATCAACAAAACAACACCGTCTGGCGGTAGGGATGATGGTTGTCCTCCTAATGGTGACGGCAATCGCAACCTATCACTGGCGAGCGTTACTCGCCGGAAGAGCTTCGGCGAAATCCAACGCCGCACCAGCCGTCATCCCGCGCCGTTCAGTGGCTGTGCTCGGCTTTCGAAACCTGCCCGGCCGTCCCGACGAAGATTGGCTGACTGTAGCGTTTTCCGAAATGCTGAGCACGGAACTCACCGCCGGCGGCGGCCTGCGCCTGGTCTCCGAAGAAGATGTGTCACGCGCCAAGCGGGATCTGCGGATTGCCGACAATGACACCTTGGCCAAATCCACGCTGGCCAGTTTGCGGATCAACCCCGGAGCTGACATTGTGGTTGTCGGTTCCTGCACGCCCCTCGAAGAGAAAGGTCACAAACGCTTTCGGGTTGACATCCGGCTCCAAGACACCGCCGCAGGAGAAACCATCGCGGAGGAAGCTTTCACCGGAGGCGAAGAAGATCTGTCTGACGTTGCATCACAGGCGGGCGCGCGTTTGCGCGCCAGGCTCGGGGCGACTCCGGCTTCCTCCGAAGCCATGAACGCGGCCCGTGCGACCCTTCCCTCCAATGAGCAGGCGGCGCGGCTCTATGCGGAGGGTCGCGCCAAGTTTTGGGATTTTGACTTCCTGGCCGCTCGCGATTTGCTCGTCAAGGCGGTTGCCGCCGATCCTGAGAACGCGGCCGCGCACTCCGCGCTTGCCGAAGCCTGGTCCGCTTTGGGATACGGTGCCACGGCTCAAGAGCAGGCAAAACAGGCGCTGGACCTCTCGACAAAGCTTTCTCGTGAACAACAACTTTCCATCGAAGGTCGCTACCGCGAACTCATCTTTGACTGGCAGAAAGCCATTGAGATCTACCGCACCCTGACCCAGTTTTATCCGGACAATCTGGAGTATGGATTGCGCCTTGCCACGGTGCTGAGTAAGGCAGGACGATCTCAAGACAGCCTGCTTGCCGTTGCGGCATTGCGCCGACTCCCGAAACCCATCTCCGACGATCCACGCATCGATCTGCGGGAAGCGAACACCTTTGATCATGCCGGAGAATACCAGCGGCTGCAGACTGCAGCTGCGAACGCTGCCGCCAAAGCCCAGAAGCGGGGTAGTCGGGTGCTTTTGGCGGAAGCAAAGCTCCAGCTGAGTCTGGCGGCCAGCCGGCTCAACGATCCCAAGGGTGCGCTTGTGCTGGTCGAAGAGGCGCAGGAAGTCTACAAGGAAGTCGGCGATAAATACGGATTTGCGCGGGCTCAATATCGCATAGCGGATCTCTTGTTTGACCAGGGCCAGTTCGCCGAATCGAATGCCCTTCTCGAACAGTGCTTGCAGGTCTTCCACACTCTCGGAAGCGACCGGGATGCTGCTGCAACTTTGAATGATATCGCCAGCGGCCTTTTTGAGATGGGCGAATTAAACAAAGCGAGAAATATTTATGAAGAGGCGTTGGTCGATCAGCGCCTGGTTCGCAACCAACGTGGCATTGCAGACGTTCTCTCGAATCTCGGCGAAGTCGCGTCCCAGCAAGGAGAACTCGCGAAGGCAAGAAAATATTACGAGGAAGCCCTCGGTCTCTACAATGAACTGGGAGAAAAGAACGCTCTCGCATCTATACAGAACAACATGGGCGAAGTGCTGATCAATCAGGGGGATCTCACACAGGGCGAGAGTCTTTGGGACCAGTCGCTCGCACTGCACCGTGAACTTGGCAATGAGAGTGGTGTGGCAGGGTCCATGCATAACATCGCGGGCGCGCTCGGCGAAGAAGGGGACATCGCTGGCGCCCTGAAGCTCTTCGATGAATCGCTCGCCATTCAATCCAACCGCGGAGAACAAGGGAACGCTGCCGGAACCCGCTTGGGGAAGGCTCAACTGCTGCTGGAGTCAGGCAACCCCGGCGATTCCGAGCCGCTGCTCCGCTCAGCACTGGAGCAGTTCAAGAAGGGAGGACAGGTTCAGGAAGAACTCTCGGCCCGTGCAACTCTGGCCCAGGCTCTTTTGCAACTCGGCAGGTTGACCGAAGCAAGGGCGGAGATTGGACAAGCGAAAAAGCTGGCCGTTAAGAACGAGAGTTATGATATCCGTTTGAAGACCGAGATTGTCGCCGCCCAAGTGCTTTCCGCAGAGGGAAAAGTCGATAATGCCGCTGGGAATCTACGGCATACAATAAAGGATGCGCAGAAAGCTGGCTTCTTTATTCGCCAACTGGAGGCGACCATGGCATTGGCGGAGATTGAAGGGAAATCCGGAAAGAAGACGGAGGCTCGAGCGCTTCTCCAATCGGTCGAGAAAAATGCACGCAGCAGGGGATTCCTTCTCATTGCCGGCAAGGCTATCACCGATCGCGGTTAGCGTCGAACTCGCGGGCAGACAGCAGAGTACGAGCCGGTTGGTAAACGATCTGGTTTTTCCGTTACATACCTGCAGTCGATTTTGTGCACGGTCTTGCGCTCTTTGAGCAAGAAGGTCAGGTATCCCTGTATGGACTTGGTTCTCGTTCCCGCGCGAATATCCTGGTAATTCAAGCTCCCATGAAATGTTAGTGATCGTGCTCTCTGCAAAACGCGATGAGAGCGGAAACCCGGCACGGCGAGCGGCCATGCCGGGGTTTAGCTGGCATCAAGTTAAAGGTGGTATTCATTGACGCAGTAATAGAGGCGTACTTCTACTTCGCTTCCTGCCTCCGCTCTTGCAACTGCTTCATCAGCTGCGGATGGCGAGCCCATTCGATCTGCTTCTCCGCCGCCGCGCCGTAGAACTCCGGATGAATGTAGAAGCCCTTCAGCCGCGGCTCCTTTTCTTCTTCCACTACCATTGGATTCGCCTTGGCAAAGGCATCCTGGCGCACACCGGTGATCTGCCACGAAACCTTGACGTTGGGCACGCTGCTGCGAATGGCGAATTCATGGTTCTGAACTTCGCTCGACACGATGGCTTGGGCAAACTGCCCGATCACCGTCAGCTGATAACGGAAGTCGGTATTGAGGGCTTCGAACCAATCCGGTAGCTGTACTTTTGCCTCGCCCTGCGCGTCGGTGGTGACATTTCCGGTATAGATGTTCATCAGCTCCGACGATTCTACCGAGGCGTGCACGAGATACTTGTTGGCTGGATCGAGCGGGTGGTCGATCTTGAAGTCTTTTGTGGCCGCGCTCAGTGTGCCGGTAATGGTTACATTTCCGTTGAAGTTGCCTGCGATACCGCCACTGCCAGCGATCGCTTGCATGCCATCGCCAAAGGACGAGCCAGTTCCGCCTTCGAAGTATCCGCCGTCGGCGTCCTGGGCTAGTCCGTGTCCACCCATGCCGATGATTCCAGATCCGCCAGCAGTCTCGCCGGTTGGATTGGTCGCGCCGATCGCAATAATTCCATTGGTTCCGTTGGCATCGAGTCCGGCGGAGCCGCCATTCTGCGGCGCTTGGACCTCCAGCCATGCGGCGGCGGTCGGCGCTGTTGCTCCAATGCCCACCTGCCCGTTGGCTAACAACGTCATGACATCCAACCCCGTGCTGTCGTTGCGAAAGTTCAGCTTGTTTGCTTTCTGTGCCGCACCAGCGCCGGTATTCAGAATCTGCCAGAACATTCCGCCGGTTCCGGTGGTCTTGGAATTCCAGAGCGGCTCCGATATTCGTTTCCGGCCCTTGCACAAGAATTCCCTCATAGCTCGGCGAAAAGACGGTCAATCCGAATAGAGTGGAGCTTGCGCCATCGATGGTCTGGTTATTGGTGAAGACGTTGGGCGCGGCCAACTGGGGTACCTTGGATGTATCCACATTGTGATCGCGACAACCGTGCGCTACGTGCACATAGCCGATCCGCAGCGGCGCGCCGCGATTGCGCTCCACCCAATCAACGACTGGCTACAGCCACAAGGAGCGACGGCATGACGAAGCCGAAGGCAGAACCCATGGATCCATTAATCGAGGGATACCTGAGTTATCTCGCGAAGGTAGGTCGTAAGACACCACGCACGTTTCTTCGCGTCGTTTTCGGCGACGTACTGCGCGACGACCTCGCGCGCGGCGCGATGCTTGTTAGTTTTCACGTTTCGCATCAACTCCTGGTATTGCTCGGTGGTCATTCGTTCACCGCACGCAACCGGCGAAAGAGCGTTGGTCAAGAACAGTTGCAAGGCGACGATTTCGGTCATGATTTGGTCAGGGCCAACGGAAAGCCCTGACCCACAAGCCTCGCGCAATAACACCTCGCGTGCCCACTCGCGGAGGTTCTGCCCCTGAGCTTCCGCTTTTTCCCTCAGGGCCTTTTCCTCTTCCTTCGTGAATCGCGTGGCGATGCTTTGGGTACGGCTTTCGCGGCCTCTTGTCCGCGCAGGACGGCTTTCGATTCGCAATGGGTCAGCGGTCATTGGTTTGCCCTTTCTTGGCGTGTGCAACAACGGTTCCGAATGGAACCGGGGAAATCGCACCGGTACGCAGAAGTCTTTATATTTCCCTGTGGTACCAAATGGAACCGTTCGGGTTCCAAACGCAACCCTTCCAGGGGTGGAGTGTCTAAATTCTTCCGGTGCGAAGCACCGTTCTTGCTCCGGCACGAAATTGAATACGGGATCACGCCTTCACCACCCGTATAGAAGCCGTGGACTCCACCCCAACTCCGAGCTTCTTCGGAGGCTGCTCCGCCTCATGTTTCGCATCCTTAGTCGGACCTCTACGGACACGCAATGTAGGGGCAACTTCCCTGGCCTGTGGCGTCTTCAGAAAGTCCTGAAAGTCGCGGTCTTTCGAGAAGACATAGTTGAGCGCTTTATCCACCACATCGTCGGCGGTTACATGGACGAAAGCGGCGTACTGATCGACCTGCTCGGCGGTGGTTTCATCCAGTCGAATCAAGGCATTGATGTAGCGGCTTAGATTGATTTCAAGTAGCGGCATTTGGTCTCCTTTATCAGCGTTGAATTAAGCGATCTTTCTCCGGGCGATCATCCTCTGCGCCGTCTGGGCAATCTCCCGGGCACGAGCGCGGCATACTGCGATGGGAATCTCGAATCGACGACGGACTTAAAGCAGCGTGACAACGTCCTCGATCGGAACGCCTTCGATGAGCCAAAGTCTGGCTGATGCGACATCTACGGTTCGCTGCGCGTAGTAGAGCGGATTCGGCTTATCGGCTCGGCACGCAAGCCAGCTTTCGCGTCAGCTTCATGGCGTCCTTTCCATGGGCAAGTTCATCGAGAACCCATGCCCAATCGCGTTCGGAATTGGTGTGCTTATCGGGATGCTTTCGCGGTGAGATTGAACGGGACGAAAGCAAGGCATCCGCCGCCAGGATGTCCAGCCGGAAGTCATCGGAATTCCAAGTGGAATCGCCCGGGTATTCGACGGTCACGGGATATGCCGGATCGTACTTGCAATTCAGGAATCCCGGCAGGCGGAGAACGCGGTTGCAGTCGGTACAGGCGGGATCGCCGCCAAAGGTAACGGCAAGTAGTTTCAGTGCGCTTTCCTGTTGTTCGGGAGTAAAGCCGTCCACTCGCCAGAGAACCTGGTACTTGCCAAGCGATGTGGAGACGATTGCGTTCGGGGTGGGAACAGCGTCGGAGGCCCGCAGTGCAGCGAGACAGGTCCTCTCCATCGGTGTCCAAGTCGAGGTACAGATGCCGCACCACCGCGATGTACTCCTTGGTGCGTTTGCGGCTGTCCGGGCGGAGCGGATTGGCAGCCGCATAGACATTCGCGCCGATAGAGTTTTCATGCGCAAGCCAGCCGAGATAACGAGGCGCAAGCGCCGTTTCCAATTGGATAATTCTCTGGAGTATTCCACGGGGAACTTCACGCCGTAGAAGCCGCGTAATCGTCTCCCCCGGAGCGAAGCAACCGGTAGGGAAATCGGCAGCATCTCTACCAGCGGCGGACATGACTGATCGAATCGCGCTGCGATTGCAGCGGACTTCCGCAGCGACTATGCGGATGAGCGCTTCTTCTGGGACGTGTCTGCCGTTTATGCACAATCCGTCACCCCGTTGTCCGGTCGGAAGCCTCTTGTTAGCCGGCTCAACCAAGCAAGTGGACAGGTAGGAAAAACCAGTCGGATTGGCAGCAGAAATGGACATGCGTAAAACCCCCGGAAGTCTCGCCTCTGGGCGAAGGCATAGCCGCCGATCATGATCGCCACCAGACTGGCAGCCTTCGGAATGGTGCCGGTGAAAAGGCTCTGGGTGGCGGTAATGCCAGTATGGACCTGTGCGAGCGCTGCTACGGGCATCGCAAGAAGTACGGCGAGGAAAGCAGCAACGGTACGCGGTGAGATCAACCGAGCAACGAGCCGGAATTGTCAGGACGATACTGACTGAAGACCAACGTGGCTTTGCACCTCCCACAGCACCTCAAATCGGCCGCTTGTGGCGCACAACGTAACCTGATTCAATCGCGCTGTCCAACAACTTCTCGTCCACGTGATATTCCTGAGAGGAATAACAGCCCCAGATGATGTCGCGACCAAGTGGATCGCGCCGTTCCGCCAGACTCTTTGCGTGAAGAATCCCCTCCGTTTAAGGCGCTTTTGCTTGGCTAATGAGAGTACGCCACCGTCGCAAGAAAGACGTTTTTTGGGCGGCCCCGATACGCCTTACGCTGGCAGGCTGGTAGTCACACCGGCCTCTGCTCGGCTCCGCATTTCTGATACGGCGGCTCTACCTCTGCGCAGTGACTGGTCCAACAGAATTTGAAGTGACGAATCGGCTTGGTGCCGTCTGATATTCCTCTCAGGAATGACAGAGTGACGAGAAGTTGTTGGACACGGCGACTGGAATGAATCAAATTGCTTAAACGTCGACATACGCTTGCTGGAGGTTGCTGTGACAGTGCTATCGCGAAGGATAGAGAATCGATTCGTCGGAACGCAGGCGGCAGCCGACTATTCCGGCATCCCAGTCGGTACGTTGAGGGCCTGGCGCTGTCAGGGCGTCGGGCCGAGATTCTACAAACCCCGTGGACGTGCATTGTATGATATTGCAGATCTGGATGAGTTCATCCGATCTGGCATCCGTGTTTCCTCTGTGCGCGCAAGCAAGGAGGAACGGAATGTCTATCTACCTACGGGGTGATGTCTGGTACTACCTCTTCTACGTGAATGGAAGACGTTACCGAGGCAGCACTAAAACCAAGAACAAGAAGCAAGCGGAGCGAATCGAGGCTAAAACGAGGTTCGCTGCGGAGGCGGGAGAATCGACGCAGCCGAAGCGAGCACCGTTCATTCAAGATTTCGGTAAACAATTCTTGGAATGGCTCGACAAGACTACGCTTGAACAGAAAACCAAGAACAATTACAAGAACGGTCATCGTTTGATTCTGCAATCCGCGTTGTGTGGGATGCGGATGGATCAAATCACGTCGGACGATGTTGAGACAACGAAATTTCACGAATCGCCCTACAGCAGGAATTGCGCTATCCGGACATTGCGCCGGATGTTGGGCAAGGCCCGCGACTGGAAACTGATTCGTGAAGTGCCAAGAATCAAGTCGCTCAAAGTTTTCCCCAGGGATCGCATGGTGACTTTGGACGACGAAAGACAACTCTTGGCATCGTGTCCACGACCGCTGAAAGATGTGCTGATCATTATGCTGGACTCGGGCTTGAGAAACGGGGAGGTCATCAGAATGCGCTTGGAGCATATCAACTGGGAGAGCGCTTTTTATTTCAACCCCAAGGGCAAGACACGCAAAGCTCGCCGGCTGGTGCCGTTGAGCGAGCGCGTCATCGCTCTGCTCAGGAACATTCAGCTGGAACAATTGGAGTCAAGGGATGGCTGGGTTTTTCCCTCCAAGAAGTCTGCATCAGGTCACATCGGACTGAGCGGGATCGAGCACACGTTCCGAAAGCTAGCTCGAAAGCTCGGAATTCCAGATGCCTTGAAGCTGTACTGCGCCCGCCTCACATTCGGTACGGTGGCAATGGCGGAGACGAGGAATCCGGGACTGGTCAAAGAAGTCATGGGGCACGAGAGCCTGGACACCACAATGGGCTATCTCCACCCTGAGACGTCTCAGATCAAAGTGGTCATCGATCAACTCAACCAGCAGAAGTACGTGATGTAGTCACAGCCACAAAAACAGCCACAGTGGTCGAGAGGGATGGATGGCAACCAACCGGAAGTTGTTGATAA
>CAWDPB010000097.1:0-13225 GCA_963804075.1 uncultured Acidobacteriaceae bacterium
CTCTCTCTCTCTCTCTCTCTCTCTCTCTCTCTCTCTCTCTCTCTCTCTCTCTCTCTCTCTTTAAAAAAAAAAAAAAAAAAAAAAAAAAAAAAAAAAAAAAAAAAAAAAAAAAAAAAAAAAAAAAAAAAAAAAAAAAAAAAAAAAAAAAAAAAAAAAAAAAAAAAAAAAAAAAAAACACACACACACACACACATCCACCACGTGGTGGAGGGAGACAGACACGGCCGCAAAATAATAAAGATGAGAAAAGTTCAAAGCCCAAAGCCGAGAGCCCAACGCCCAGAGCCTACCTCCCCACTTCCCCTTCTTTAAACATGTACTTGATCGCCGGCTTGTAAATCATCAGATTCGGCGCACCGTTCCGGTTCAGCTTGATGCAGCTCTTGTCATACCACTCGATGTATCCGTGAACCTCTTCGCCATCGCGCAGAACCACCACCATGGGAGTCTTCGTCTGCATCTGCTTCTGATAATAGAAATTCTCGGCGTTGGTTTGCTCGGTGGGCGCAACCTTCTTGGCTGGACCCGCCAACCGCTCCCGCGGCTCTCGCCGCTCAGCGGGCGAGTGGTTGGCCCCATGGTTTGAGCTATGATCGAAACGTGGTTGGCGTGTGATTATGGCCGTGATTATTATGCGGATGCTCGTTGCGGGTCAGCGATGGCCGGATCAGCTTGCGGTTGGCAAAGCCTTCCTGGTCGGTTTGTTCGGCGGATACCGGGTCTAGGGTTTCTTTCATATTTCACCACCTGGCGCACGGAGGCGGCACAATAATCCACAACACTTGAGGCTGTGCTTGTGGTTTCTGAGGGAAAACTTACTGGTACCGTACCATACCGAAGTTCGTCTGACAATGCTTTGCGTCACACGGAACGTAACTTGTAATCTGAGCGAGTAACCGGCGCGCGCGGTCAGGCACCCGGTTCGAGGGCGGTGGCAAAAGCGTCCAAAGACAAGGAGCGAAGCAGGTTTCGCCGCAGACCGCGTTCCACTTCGCCCAGGCCCGACGCCGCACGCTGCACCCAGGTAAAATCGGCAGTTTCCGCCATCTTCTTGAGTTCAGCCTGAATGTCGATATTGCGCACCAGCTGTCCGGCCCTCGATTGCACAAACATCACGTCTTCAAGCAGCAGGTAGAGCGTGCGCAACAGGCTTTCGATCTTCTCGCGGCCGTCGGCTCCGGCCCGGAAGCTTTCGGTAGTCTTGAACAGTTCGTATGGTCTCCGCCGCCCAAGGCGGATCTCAGCAGGACGAGGGCCTGCGCGCGGGCAGCGAGGTAGCCCTCGATATCGAATGACAGAGCCCGTCCGATTGCTCCCTGGCTGAGCCGGGCGACAAGGGCGCGCCGCTGCGGGTTCCAGTCGGCCCGCAGTTCGCCTAGCCGCTTCTCAAGATCGGTAACGGCCAGCGCGCCCAGCGTGAGCGTCATGGATCTCGACCGGATTGTGGGCAGGAATTCGCCCGGGTTTTCCGTCAACAGAAAGATAGTTGCGAACTCGGGCGGTTCCTCCAGCACCTTGAGCAGGGAATTGGCGGCTTCTTTCATGAAGGCAGAACTCGTGAAGATGTAGACTTTTTCGCGCGCCTCGGCCGGACGATAGTAGATGTTCTGGATAACGTGGCGCACCTGGTCCACCTTGACCATCATCTGCGGAGGATCGGGCGGGATGACAAGAACGTCGGGATGCGTCTGCACGAAAATCCGTGTTTCTTTCTTGTCGGTTTCACGCAGGTTCTCTCTCGCCTCAACCGCCTCCGCAAAGCGCCCATCCAGATCGCCCGCTAAGGCGATCCGCGTGCAATTCGAGCAGTGACCGCAGAAATCGGGCAGGCCGCTGGCGTTCGCGCCGGTCTTCGCACCGTTCTCCGTACCGATGTCCGGCTGCTCCAGGCAGTTCATCGCTTGCGCCAGCATGAGCGCCAGCGTGTACTTGCCCGCTCCGCGTGCGCCAGCCAGAATCACCGCGGGCGGAAAATGTTCCCGCGCCAGCATTTCGCGCAGCTGGCGCACGGTTTCCGGGTTGCCGATGAAATCGGAAAATGGCATAAAAAAGCTTTGAGCTCCGAGCCGTGAGCTTTGAGCGATCCAAAACATCCAGGGCAAGGTTCAAGATCCAAGCTCGAAGCTCGCGGCTCGGAGCTATTTCTTAGAGCTTCAACTTCTTCTTCACCAACTCCATGACTATGACGTGCGTTTCTCGCGGCGTTCCGCGCGCATTGACCGTGTGTACTCGCTGCGGCTCGCGCGCGGCAATCGCGAGATAGGCATTGCGCACTCGCCCAAAGAAGGCGCGGCTTTCCTGCTCGAACCGGTTCTCGTCTTTTTCGGGATGCGCGTTCTTATTCCGCCGATTGCGCTTCCTGGCCCGGTCAATGCTGAACGAAACTTCATTGTCGAGGAGAATCGTCAAATCCGGCTGTAGGCCGCCGCACAACATTTCGTGGAGCGTCAGCACCGCTTTTGTTTCCAGCTTGCGGCCGCCGCCCTGATACGCCTCCGTCGAGTCAGTAAAGCGATCGCAAAGCACGACCCGCCCTTCCGCCAGGGCTGGCAGAATGACTTCGCGAATATGCTGAGCTCGTGCGGCAAACATGAGTGCCATCTCCGCAAGTGGAGATAACCCCGACGTCGTCGAATGCAGCAGCACCTCGCGGATCTTTTCCCCGGTCGTGGTGCCGCCCGGCTCCCGCGTCACCGTCACGGAGATGCCGCGCGCGCGTAGCGACCGCGCCAGGTTTGCGATCTGCGTACTCTTGCCGCTTCCGTCGAGACCTTCAAACGTAATGAATTTTCCGCGCGCAGCCACGTCGGAATGATAGCAGGATGATGGTTTGCATTCTTGAGCGAAGCGGAGAGCATCCGTGGAGTCGACGAGTCCCTACTTACCCACTGCAACTCGTTCCTGGTCAGTGAAAACTTCGTTTGGTTGCGATTCCTCGCGCATAAAACTCAACACTTCCTGCGGCACAGGCGCACTCCAAACCGGCGCAAACGACAGCCGGTGCAGCGGCGAAGGTCCATGCTCGCGGAGTGCAGCCAGATGCCGTGGAGTGCTGTATCCCTTGTTGGACGCCAGGCCATAGGCCGGGAATACGGGATCCCAGGCGGCGATCATGCGGTCGCGCTCGACTTTGGCAATAATCGACGCCGCCGCAATCGAAGCGGAAAGCGCGTCCCCGTGAATGATCGCCTGCTGCGCCAGTTCGCAATCGAGCTTCATCGCGTCCACCAGAAGATGATCGGGTACGCGAGAAAGCTGCTGAACGGCATGAAGCATTGCCAGTTTCGAGGCGTGATAAATATTGAGCTGATCGATCCGCGCCGAATCTACTGCGGCAACAGCCCAAGCAACGACGCGCTCGCGGATGCGGATCGCCAACTCTTCGCGGCGCTCGGCGGGCAGCAACTTCGAATCGCGCAGGCCGCGAATGCGATACGCCGGATCGAGAATCACCGCTGCAGCCACAACCGGCCCGAACAACGATCCCCGGCCGACTTCATCCACTCCCGCAACCAGCTTTGCGCCGCCTGTCCAGGCCAGTTTTTCGAAGCGCAGGGTGCAGCGCAGCGTCTTCAGCAGCCGCAGTTTCGCCGCCGACGCCGAAATCGGCGCTATCGTTGCGTCCCGCGAGCCGCCGTTCGATTGTGATTTGGATCTGGGCACAGATGCTGATCAGCATCTTCGCCGACTTGGGGCAGGGAAAACAAGAGGAGATTCGCCCTAGGTGTGCTCGCGATCGAACCGAACGCAGCGCAGTTGAACGGACTTCA
The DNA here is from genome assembly GCA_963804075.1 of uncultured Acidobacteriaceae bacterium. Lineage (GTDB taxonomy): Bacteria > Acidobacteriota > Terriglobia > Terriglobales > Acidobacteriaceae > Acidiflorens. Next base: position 3,771 of record CAWDPB010000097.1, read on the forward strand.
AAAAGCGGGCGTCCCACTCATCGCGCGCTTTGCGATGAGTGGGGCTTTCCAATGCCACCTAGAAACTAGGACTGTTCGACTTCTTTCAAGCGAGCCGCTTTGCCCTTCAATGCGCGCAAATAGTAGAGCTTTGCGCGGCGCACTTTGCCCGACCGCAGTACGTCGATCTTGTCGATCACCTTCGAATCGACCGGGAAGATGCGCTCCACGCCCTGGCCAAAGCTGATCTTGCGCACGGTGAAGCTCGGCTGTGCCCCGCGGCTCCGTGCAATCACCACGCCCTCGAATGCCTGCAGACGCTCTTTTTCGCCCTCGCGTATTTTTACCTGCACTCGAATCGTGTCACCCGGGACAAATTTCGGCAGGTCGGTGCGGCGTGTTTTCGCCAGCAGTTTTTCGATGATTTGATTACGCATAATAATTCCTTCCTGGCTTTCTAATTCTCGCCCTTGATCCGGGCCAGCAATTCCTTATCCTCTTCGCTCAACGCACCGTGCTCCAAAAGGTCCGGCCGGTTGCGCAGCGTCTTCGCCAGCGCTGTTTTTCGCCGCCAGCGTCGAATCTCTTCATGATTCCCGTTCATCAGCACCTCCGGGACCGCCATCCCGCGAAACTCGGCCGGCCGCGTGTAATGCGGATAATCCAGCAATCCGCCAGAAGCGCACGTTGAACTAGGAGCCTCATGTGTGGCGCGGACATTCCTGTCCGCGCAAACATCCTCTGTGCTCCCATCGCTTACAACGGCCGATGCCGTAAACGATTCCTGCCGCGTCGAAGCCTCGTTACCGACTGCGCCGGGAATCAGCCGAGTGACCGTATCCACAATCACCGCCGCTCCCATTTCGCCGCCGCTCAGCACATAATCGCCGACGGAAACTTCGCGGTCCGCCAAGTGCTCGCTGATTCGCTCGTCTACGCCTTCATACCGGCCGCAGATCAGAACGATTCGTTCCAGCGCCGAAAGCTCTGTGGCCAGCGCCTGATCCAGCTTATGGCCCTGCGCCGAAAGCACGATCACCGTTTGCTTCGCGCCGCCAGCCAGCCGATCATCGCGCGATGCCACTTTACCCAGCGACTCCACGCACTCAAAAATCGGTTCGGGCTTTAATACCATGCCCTCGCCGCCGCCAAACGGCCGGTCATCCACTGTGCGGTGTTTATCTTTCGTAAAGTCCCGCAGATCGTGAATCCTGATATCAACCAGTCCGGCTTCGCGCGCCCGGCGAACAATTCCGTAATCCAGCGGCCCGCGAAAGAAATCGGGAAAGATCGTGAGAATGTCGATCTTCATGTTCGCAGCCATTCAATTTCGCAATGACTCTTTCCCAACGACTTAAGAGCCGATTGCGAAAGCCCGCAGCCAAAAGCCTAGAGCCCGCTTTTCCTAACCGGGCCATTCACGTCCAGCAACCCTTCCGGCAATTTCATCCGAACCTGTTTGCTCTCGATGTCAATCCTCTCGAGATAGGCTTCCGCGAACGGAATCTCGTAAGGCAGTTCAGCCGGAATCTGCTTCAAGCCCTTAACTACCAACAGCGGCGCTTCTCCAGCTCCGAAAACAACATCGGTAATACTGCCGATCTCGCGATCGCCGTCAAACACCGAGCACCCGATCAGGTCGCTCAAGTACGTCCAGCCGGACTCAAGTTTGGCGCGCTCGCCGCGTGGAACCTGAAGTTCCGCGCCCTTCAGCACTTCCGCATCCGAAATCGTCTCCACGCCCTCAAACTTGAAGATCAGAAAACCTTTGTGCGGCCACAAATCCTCAATCGTTACTTCGCGGCGCTCGCCGCTCTTTCAGCAGCGCCCAAATCCGCATGCCTTGCCGGAAGCGGTCCGGAACATCGGTGTGCAACTCGGCGGCAACTTCTCCCCTGCGGCCTTGCGTTTTGATCACCAGCGCCAGGGAAATCCACTCGCCGCTCGCATCCGTTGCCGCTATTCGAGAATCTCCAGTGCGTAGCGCTTTTCGTTCTTCGCGCCCGCCGCGTTCAACACCGTGCGCAGAGCTCTCGCAATCCGGCCCGATCGCCCAATTACCTTGCCCAGGTCTTCTTCCGCCACTTCCAGTTCGATCACGGTCTCATCGCCGTCTTCGTACTCGTCGATAAAAACCGCATCCTTCGTATCGACCAGCTCCTTGGCAATATGCTCAATCAAAGCGCGCGCATTGGCGGTTTGTTCGGTCATTCTGAAACTCCGGATGGACAATGCCATCAATGATCGGCTTTGAAATGGCACGCCTTCGATCGTGCCAATCCAACTCGCCAAAAATACGAGCTTTAGCCCCTGAGGGACTCTTAAACACTGCGCGCAACTGACGAGAAATGGGCTTATGCAGCCGGTGTGGCAACAGCCGGCGCGGGCATTGCCAGCAGCTTGCCCACGCGCTCGGAGCACTTCGCACCCTTTGACACCCAGTACGTGATGCGCTCCCGCTTCAAGTCAAACGTGGCCGGATTGGTTCTTGGATTGTACGTGCCAACCACTTCCACGGGACGCCCATTGCGTGCCCGTTCCTTCTCAATCACCACTACGCGATAATACGGTTGTTTGCGCGCACCAAAGCGCGCCAGACGGATCATTAGCACTGACTTCGTTTCCTTTATTCCGGAAGAGTCCGGCAGGGTTGAGACAAACCATTATTATGCCGGAGGTTAGCGGATTACGCAACGGGAAGCTGCCGAGGATCGCGGCACCCGCGCTTGGTGTCATGCGTAGTTTCTGAATCCCTCCCCGGCAGGCAGCAATCTAGAATAGGAACGAAAGGAATAAAATTCATCCATGAGCCAATCATCAACTCTCACTCCTCCCGCACCAACTGGATCTCTAACCGGCAAACCATTCACCGCAAAGGCTTTCGCAGCAAGCAGTGCGAGTTCGCCGCTTGCGCCATTTTCCATCCATCGCCGCGACCCACAGCCCCACGATGTGCAGATTGAGATTCTCTATTGCGGTGTCTGTCACTCCGACCTGCACACGGTTCGCGGAGAGTGGGACGCGATGATGCCGACGGTTTTTCCATGCGTTCCCGGGCACGAGATTGTTGGTCGTGTGGTAAAAGCCGGCAGCGCGGTCAAGAAATTCAAGGTGGGAGACATCGCCGCCGTCGGCTGCATGGTCGATTCCGACCGCGTTTGCCCAAACTGCCGCGAGGGTCTTGAACAATATTGCGACGGGGGCGCGACGTTTACCTATAACAGCGACGACAAGAATCTTGGCGGCGTGACGTATGGAGGATATTCGGACAGTATTGTGGTGGACGAAAATTATGTGCTGCGGGTGTCCGAGAAGGCAAACCTGGCGGCGACGGCGCCTTTGCTGTGCGCTGGAATCACGACCTATTCTCCGCTGCGGCATTGGAAGGTGGGCAAGGGACAGAAGGTCGGAATTGTTGGCTTGGGCGGACTGGGCCATATGGGCGTGAAGTTTGCAAATGCCTTCGGCGCGCATGTGGTGCTGTTTACCACATCGCCAGGAAAGACGAATGACGCGAAGCGGCTGGGTGCGCATGAAGTTGTCATCTCCAAGAACAAGGCAGAGATGGAGAAGCATGTTGCGAGTCTTGACTTTATTCTCGATACCGTTTCGGCCGACCACGATCTGAATGCATATCTTGAACTGCTGAAGCGGGATGGCGTGATGACGCTGGTTGGCGCACCACCGGAACCACCTACGGTCCAGACGTTCAACCTCATTTTCAAGCGCCGTTCACTTGCAGGCTCGGGCATCGGTGGAATCCGCGAGACGCAGGAGATGCTGGATTTCTGCGCCGAGCACGGTATCGTTTGCGATATCGAAATGATCAAGATCCAGCAGATCAACGAAGCCTACGAACGCCTGCTAAAAAGCGACGTGAAGTACCGCTTCGTGATCGACATGGCATCGCTGAAATAAGCCTTGGAAAAAAGCCAGGGGAGATTACTTGAAGCAAATCGGCGCCGGGGTCTTCCCGGTGCCGTTTTGTTTTGAGTGTTTGCGATGAACCATGCTGAAGTCTAGCCAGCGGCTTCGACAATGCGCAGAATTTCTAGCGGCTCCGGCCTCTCCGTGTAGTCCTCATTCGCAGCAGCGAACATAATCTTCCCATCGCGCTCGACTACATACGTCGCCGGAAGCGGAAGCTCCCAACTATCGTCGCCATTCACAAACGGAAGATTCACAAAAGTGCTGCGATAAAGCTGCTGCTGTTCCTCCGCAATTCTGTAGACAAGCCCAAACTGGCGCGCGATATCGTTGCGTGAATCCACCAGCAGCGGAGAAGTTGAGCCGGTGCTGATCGTGCATGAAGTAGGCCTGCTTCTCGGTCTGCGGAGAAATCGCAACCAGCGAAGCTCCAGCCGCCTCAACCTGCGCGGAAATATAGTTCATCGCTTCCATCTGACCTACGCAGAATGGACACCAGCGTCCTCGAATGAAGCAGACTACAAGCCGGCCTCTTGCGAGCAGATCGGCGGAAGAAACGCGCTTACCATTATGATCCGACAGTCCAAACGCCGGAGCCTGTGCGCCCACCCCGAGCGCTCGTGCCGCAAATCCCTCCGCCTTCAACGCCGCGATAGCCCGTTGATGAACAGCTTGTACATCCGCGGGAACGTACTTGGCGATCGTCTCCTTGCGCTCCGCAAAAATTTCCCGCAGCGGTCGCAAGTCGCTATAAGAACCCGATTCCTGGAGTGAGCGCCATTTCATGGGAGCAGTGGCCGGTGGTCAGTGGCTAGTGGTCTGTTTGTCCGAAGTCGACTCTTTTTCGATGACGGCGGAAATCTCCTTTAAGAGTCTGCCTGTTTTGAAGAAGTTGATAAACGCCAAACATGACGCGGACCAGCGCTGGCCACTGAGCACTGGCCACTGAGCACTGCACTACATTCCCGGCAATTTCATCCCCGCCAACCGCCGCGCGAAGCTCGGCTTACCCATCTGCTTGAACATTTTCTTCATCTGCGCATATTGCCGAAGCAGGTTATTCACTTCCTGTACTGTCGTTCCGGAGCCGCGGGCGATGCGTTTTCGCCGGCTGCCATTGATTGATTCGTGATGATTGCGCTCGAACGATGTCATCGAGTTGATGATCGCCTCAACCCGGTTGATCTGCTTCTCGTCCACTTTATCGGCGGCCTTCTGCAAGCCCTGGAATGCGCCAATTGACGGCAGCATTCCAATCAGGCTCTGCATCGATCCCATCTTCTTGACCGAGCGCAGTTGCTCTCGAAAGTCCTCCAGCGAAAACCCGTCGCCCGAGAGCGCTTTGGTCGCCAGTTCCTGGGCCTTCTTCTTGTCAATCTGCGACTCGGCTTTTTCGATCAGCGACAGAATGTCGCCCATGCCGAGAATGCGCGAGACGATGCGGTCGGGATGGAACGGTTCCAGCGCGTCGTATTTTTCGCCGATGCCGATGAACTTGATCGGCTGCCCGGTAACCTGGCGAATCGAAATCGCCGCGCCGCCGCGCGCATCGCCGTCCATCTTGGTGAGCACAACGCCAGTGAGTGTCAGCTTCTTGTGGAACTCGTCCGCCGAGTTGACCGCGTCCTGGCCTGTCATCGAGTCGGCGACAAACAAAATCTCTTGAGGATTGAGCAGCCGCTTGAGCGACTGCATCTCATCCATGAGTTGCTCGTCGATATGAAGACGGCCGGCTGTATCGACGATAAGCACGTCGCAGCCAGAGTTAATGGCCTCGCGGCGCGCCTCCCTGGCGAGCCGTTCGACTGTAGCGGTGTTTGCTTCTCCGACTTCTCCTTCATAGAGATTCGCCTTGATCGCCGCTGCAACCACTTTCAACTGTTCCCGCGCCGCCGGCCGATAAACGTCGACCGAAACCAGCAGCGGACGATGTCCACCGTTCTTGAGCCAGTTGGCGAGTTTTCCCGAGGTCGTTGTCTTGCCGGAACCTTGCAATCCCGCCATCAGCACAACCGTTGGCGGCTGCGAGGCGAACTTCAGCTTGGCGGTATCTTTGCCCAGCGTTGCGACCAGTTCGTCGCGGACGATCTTGATTACCTGTTCGCCGGGCGAGAGCGCGGTCATCACTTCCTGGCCAACGGCCTTTGCCTGGATGCGGTCAATCAGGTCTTTGACAACCTTAAAGTTAACGTCGGCTTCCAGCAGCGCCAGACGAATCTGTTTCAGCGCTTCGGCAATGTTCTCTTCGGTGAGAACGGCTTGTCCGCGCAGGCTTTTGAACGCGCGTTGTAGTTTTTCCTGTAGATTCTCAAACATAGTTCTTAATAGCGATAGAAACTTTCATTTTATCAGTCAGATAGGTTCCCCAGTATTTCCAGTCTCTTGCAGTTCCTCCGCTTGGCGTTACAATGCTGATAATTCTCTTGACGTAAGGAGCTCCGTGATCGCGCGCTTCGCACCGGCTCTGCTCTGCGCCTTAATTTGTGTTTGTTTCGAGTCCGCGTCAGCCCAGACGCAAACGCCCCGTCCTGCGGCCGTGATTTCCGCTTCGCCTGTGGCAAATATAAGGAAAGTGGACGTTAGTCCCCAAGCAGACGGGCTGGCAATCACAATCTTGCTAAGCGCGCCAGTAGTCCCCACGACGGACCGTGTGGAGAACCCGGACCGCCTGGTCTTCGATTTCCCCGGATGCGAACTTAAAGGCATAAACCCCCATCTTCCTGTCAATCAGGGTCCGGTGAAAGGACTGAGGATGTCGCAGTTCAGCCTCAAACCGCCTGTTGCGCGCATTGTGGTTGATCTGAAGGCGCCATCGAGTTTCGAGATGAAGCCGTCAGAGAGGCAAGTCGTCATCGAAATTCCTTTTCCGAAGCCAGAACGTGCCTCCATTGCGCCTTCTAGTCCACCGGCCATAAAGCCGGTAGTCTCTTCTTCCCCTCCACCACCGATAAAGCCACCGATCAAAATAGATCGGCCAGCGCCTACCGCGCAGCCGCCGAAGCCACCTGCGCCGGAGGTTGACGCGCATCCAGTGTCTTCCGCGCCCGGCGCCTACGCCCTCATGGCCAAGGCCAAAACTCTGAACGTCGGAGACCTACAGGAAATCGAAGACAAAGCCGACGCCGGAGACCCGGAGGCGCAAACCATGCTCGCGCTCGCGTATCACGCCGGTGTCCTCCTCAAGCAAGACGACGCCCAAGCGCTGCGCCTGCTGCACAGTGCCGCCGATCGCGGTTCCTTGGCGGCCGAGGAATCGCTCGGCATATTTTCCGAGACCGGTGTTGGCCTTGAGCAGCCTGCGCTCGCCGACGCGCTAGGCTGGTACAGGAAGGCTGCCGCGCAGGGCTCACTCGATGCTGCAACCAATATCGCTCTGATGTATGCCAACGGAAAGGGCGTTACCAGAGACATTTCGCAGGCCGTTACTTGGTTTCGCCGCGCCGCCGAGGGCGGAGATGCCTCTGCCCAATACAATCTCGCGTTGGTGTATGAGCGTGGGGAAGGTGTTCCCCAGGATTACCGCGCGGCCGCTCATTGGCTAAAGGCTGCTGCCGATCAGGGTTTAGTGCCGGCGATTCTGGACCTCGCCGAGATTTCTCTGCAACCGCCCGATTCGAGTATGCCCGCCGACGTCGCCAAGGCCGTTGACTACTACCAGAGGGCCGCCGATCTAGGCAGCGCGGTTGCGCAATCATCCCTGGGAACGATTCTGACCAAGGGCCTGACGGGAAAAGTGGATTACGACCAGGCGGTGATGTGGTACCGGAAAGCTGCCGACCAGGGCGAACCGAGTGGCCAGCTCGGACTTGGTGTGAGCTATGCGCTTGGTCGTGGCGTTCCGGTCGACTACGACGAAGCTCGACGCTTGCTCACCGCCGCCGCAGACAAGGGCGAGATCGAGGCCCAATATGACCTCGCCATTATGTATGAAGAGGGAAAAGGAGCGCCTGCGGATCGCGACATCGCGGAGCATTATTACCAACTGGCCGCCGACCATGGCATGGTCAAAGCGCAATATAGATACGGATTACTGCTTTCAAAGCGCAACGGATCTTCTACCAACCGGATTGCCGCCTGTAAGTGGCTGATGCTGGCTCAGGACACGATCAAAGACAGCTCGCCTCTTCTCGCCGAAGTAAGAAAATCCATGAGCGCGCAGGAAATCGCCGAAGCCGAGCGCGAAGTGGATAACTGGCGCTTGATACATGAGGCGATGGGCCGTTGATCGCTCGCAAACTACAGGCAGAGCCCGCCTATTTCCCCCCGTACACTTCCGCTGCCGCCACAATCGTGTTGGCGTGAATCGTCACCGTATCGTCGATGTTTTGCGCGTAACCGCCCGCCAGCGTCACCATCACGGGAATGCGTTCCGCTTTCGCGAGCTGGAATACCAGTGCATCTCTTTTCTTTAGTCCTTCGATCGTCAGTGACAATCCACCCAGCTGATCCTCGCGGTAAGGGTCGGCTCCGGCAACGTAGCAGAGGAGTTCCGGCCGGAACCTGCTCACTCCCAAACTGAATGCGCTGCCCAGGCACGCCAGATACTCATCGTCTCCCATTCCGTCGGGCAGATTCATATCAAGCGACGAAGGCGGTTTGAATGGCGGGTAATTGTTTTCCTGATGCAACGAGATCGTGAAAACGTCCACGTTCTCTCTGCGCCTGTTCATGCCAGGATTGCCGGGCACAAGCGGAGGCGGCGCAAAAATCACCGCCGTTCCGTTGCCCTGATGCACATCGCAATCGAGAGTCATGGCCGTGCGAATTTTTTCGTCGCGCTGCATGCGGCGAATCGCCACTGCTACGTCGTTGATCACGCAGAATCCTTCTCCGTGATCGGGGAAGGCGTGGTGAAATCCGCCACCAATGCTGATCGCGATTCCGTCGTTCAGGGCGTAGTCCGCGGCCAGCATGGAGCCCCCTGCCGCCAGCCAGAACGCGCGCACAAGCTCCGGCGAGTACGGAACCTCAAGCTGCAATTCTTCACGCGCGCTGAGCGTTCCTGTTTTCAGCTTTTCGACATAGCCCGCAGTGTGGACCAACAAAATGTCTTCATCATCGGCCAGACGAGGCGAAACGAAATCCTCGGCAGAAGCCGTTCCCCACTCGAGCAGACGATCGTGGATGCATTTGTATTTCTCGGCGGGGAAAACATGGGTACCGATCGGAAGACAGTAGTCGTCGCTGTAAACAAGCTTGAAAGGAAGCATGCAATCCTTGCCCGCTGACCATGGCCGCAAAGAGCTGGAAACTCAAAACCCCATATCATACGCGTGAAACAGGCCGTGGGCACTGGAGATTTGGTCCGCGTGGCAAACCGCTCTTACTTGGCTCCTTCACTGAAACACCCTACTGCCGGCAAACGTTATCCTGCCGGTCGTAACATCCGGCAAGGATTTCTCCGTGTCTCCGTGGTGAAAAACAAATCAGGACATAACCAGGATCTCCGACCAGGGATTGCCCTGATAAACTGAGCGCGTTGCCTGCAAAAAGAAAACTCGCATCGACCGCGCCCGCTGAAGCGCTGCCAGAGGAGTCGAAGACAACGG
>CAWDPB010000098.1:0-71485 GCA_963804075.1 uncultured Acidobacteriaceae bacterium
CTGGCTGGTTTTAATCGATGGCGACAAAATAGTTACAACATGCCTTTACGGGCGTTCTCGCTCAGATCAGTTTTTTCCTAGCCCTTAGGGAGAAAAGATTCTCGGCCTGTCTTCTCCTGCCAGGGCAAAGACTGCCAGTGTTAACAATCGGCGACGGCAAGTTTACCCGCATGCTGGCGCTATAGACTACTTTATTTCAGCGCATTACCACGCATGCTTCATCGTCTTGGCGAACTTGTTGACGGGGAGTGTGTTCAGCACATCGTCCTTTGTAAGCCAAGCTCGGCGTGCCTGTGTGATGCCGTAGCGCAGCTTTTCCATGTGCGAGGTGTGGTGGGAATCGGTATTGATAACGATCTTGACACCTTTCTGCTTGGCGCGGCGTAGATGAACGTCGCAGAGATCAAGGCGGTCCGGATAGGCATTTAGCTCCATGGCGACCTTATGCCCGGCGGCGGCTTCGAGGACGGCGTCGAGGTCGAATGGGTAAGCGTCGCGGCGCAGGAGTTGGCGCCCAGTCGGGTGGCCAATGAGGGACGTGTTCGGGTTCGCGATCGCCCTGATCAGCCGCTGGGTCATCGTGTCTCGATCCTGATTGAAGTGCGAGTGGACGCTGGCGATCACAATGTCCATCTGCGCCAGCACTTCGTCGCTCAGGTCGAGCGTGCCGTCGGCGAGGATATCGACCTCGATGCCGGCGAGGATCCGGAGGGGTCTCTTTTTGTCGGCGGAGAATTTCTTGTCCGCCGCATGGATTCGTTCGATGTGCTGGAGCGCCCGTTCGTCGGTGAGGCCGTTGGCGAAGGCCAAATTCTTGGAGTGGTCGGTGATCGCGATGTATTGATAGCCGCGGTCGCGAGCGGCTTCGGCCATTTCTTCGATCGTGTTGCGGCCATCGGTCTCGATGGTGTGCATATGCACGTCGCCGCAGATGTCGGAAATCTCAATCAGCTTGGGCAGTTCGTGATTGGCAGCAGCCTCGATTTCTCCCAGATTTTCGCGCAACTCGGGTGGGATGAAATCGAGCTTGAGCTTCGAGTAAATCTCTTCTTCGGTTTTGCGCGCCACAGGTTTGTCGCCGTCGAGCGTAGCCAGGCTGTACTCGTTGAGCGAGAAGCCCATTTTCAGCGCGCGCTGGCGGAGCGCGACGTTGTGCGCCTTCGAGCCGGTGAAATACTGCATGGCGGCGCCGAAGGATTCAGGCGCGAGGAAGCGCACATCGACCTGCATGCCGTTGCGATGACGAAAGCTGACCTTGTTTTCGCCCTGGGCGATCACTTCCGTCAGGCCGGGGAAGCGTATGAGATGTTCGATGACAGCCTGCCGCGACTCGGTTTCGCTGCAAGCCTTCCCGGTGACGAGGATGTCGAGATCGCCGACTGTTTCGCGTCCGCGACGGAGCGATCCGGCTGGCGTAACTTTTTCGACTCCGGGCGCGGCCAGCAGGTGTTCGACTAGCTTTTCGCCGAGCTGCTCAGCCGCATCAATGAGAAAGCGTCCAGCGATGCGGTGGTAGTCCTCGATGGCCTTGAGGAGCTTCAGTTCGTGTTTTTCCCCCATGCGCGGCAGGGTGCGGATTTTGCCTTCGCGCGCCAGCTTCTCGACACCTTCGATATCGCAGACTTGGTACGCGCTCCAGATGAGTGCGATGGTTTTTGGGCCCAGACCTTGAATCTTGAGCAGGTCGAGCATGGAAGGGCGATACTTCTTGAGGAGTTCGGCGTGGACTTCGACGGTTCCTTCGGTCAAAAAGTGCTGTAGATTTGCCAGCATGCCTTTGCCGATGCCGGGGACTTCGAGCAGTTTCTTCGGCTCTTCGATCAGATCGGAGACTTGCTGCGGCAGGGCTTCAATAGCCTGCGCGGCGTTGCGGTAGGAGCGCACGCGGAAGGAATCCTGGCCGTCGATTTCGAGCAGATCGGCGGTTTCGTAAAGAACGGTCGCGATGGATTTGTTGTCCATTTAGCTGCTCGCCACGGCCTTATTTTTTGCCCAGGATTCGCCGCACCACTCCAGCAACGGGAGGCGGAGCTTTGCTCAGGGTGGTGCGCCCCGCATCGACGATGGTATCCCGCAGATCGTGCTGGCGCAGTAACGTCCGATCGACGCGATGACAATATGTCGGAACCACGGTCCCTCCAAAGTAGCGGAGAAACGAATGAGCCCCGCCGAGCGAAAGCCGTCTGAAACCTTCATGGCACGCCCACTCGATGATTTTCCAGACGACCAGATCGTTTGGCTTCAGGCTCAAATACTCACCCAAAGAGAAATTGGCAGCAGCTTCGATTAACCCGCCGCGATAAAAGCGAACCACGTCAGCAGCGATGAGCTTCCCATTTAGCCGCACAAGAAACACGCGTCGGTTTTCCTGGCGTGACCAGGTTTGCTTGAACCTTTCCGGTGAGGCCAGTTTGGCGACGATTTTTTTTCGGGTGGTTTGCTGCCATGCGCGATGTAGGTGATACAGTTCTTCAAAATCCTGTGTGCTCGACAGGATAGAAACTTCCAGGCCCTTTTCGGTGGCAAATCGAATATTTCGCCGCCGGTTCGCATGAAACTGCTTCATAAGGGCTTCGGGGCCCAGGGTCAGATCCAATACAACGCATCCTTCCTCCTGGCGAGTCCGAAAACCCCAGGGCTTGAGTGACGGCAGAGGTTCCCATGAACATAGAATCGCCAAGGACCGACCCGCTTCCGCGAACAAGCCCTGGACAAGGGTCTGAGCCACCGACGCTTGATCTGCAGCGGGATCAAAACAAATTTGAGGGCGCGTCGAGAGTCCACATTCCACTCCTTTTTTTTCGTGGTTGCCAGTAAGGCTGCCGACAACCTTCCCGCCATGCAAGGCCAGGATGGCAAAGGGACGCTTTCCCTCCCACCATGGTTCGAGAAAGAACTCTGGGGTATCGTAGTGCGCAGGCATCTCGGCGCGGCTGAGAAAATCGCGCCACGCGGCCTCATGTTCCGGGGAGGGAAAAGCATGCAGAATTAGGAAGTTGTTCTCGGTTTGCAAACGAAAGAGTCTCCTCCACGGGGATATCGACTTCCGCCGACTCTCCCATCTTAACCTGCCGTCCCGGAACGATTGTGATAGATGTCAACTGGGGAGTGTTTTTGTTTGAGCGGCGGGATTCAGGATTACATCAGGCAGCCATGTGCGGAGCACTGCTCTGGCTCAAACGTTCAACAATAGCAATTCCGGTATTCTGCTCGTCTTCCTGACAGTATGTGAGGGTGTAGCCCGCGCTCCGCAGATAGTCGAAGAGCGCATTCCTGGAGTAGCCAAATCGGGCGTGAATCTCGTGATATTCAAATTGTATGCGGCGTATTTTCTGGAAAACCGATGGCGGCGTCGAATGGAGCACCTCCCACTCGCTGCCCTCGATATCCATTTTGAGCAGGTCGATCTGCGGCAAGTTGTACTTCTCTACCAGATCCGTGAGCGTAATCGACGGAACTTCGATACCGCTCTGGAGGCCAGTGCTCTGGTCGGCAGGGATCAGGCTACGCCGCTGCGATTCCGGTCCTCTGGAGATGGCCCGCTTCCCCGACTGGGCCGCGAGCGCTGCATTCACCGCTTGGACGCGATTCGCAAGCCCGTTTGCGCTGAGGTTATGCTGCAACTTCGCAAATGTCTCTGGGTGTGGTTCGAAAGAGAGAATACGGGATTCAGGGGATATTTTGCGGCCCAAACGGAAAATGCCCCTATGTTCGCACCGGCGTCAACGACGATTCTGCAATCCGTCCAAAGGCGATAGCACCGATGCACGAACACTTGCCAAAAGACCTTTACCTCCCCGCGAGTGGAGACATGCAGAGAGCCTCCTGAACGCAGCGGGATATCGAACGGGTAGACAACGTTTCCGATCTTCAGATAGCTCGCTACCAATTTAGGGGCGACTGTTGTCTCTTGTCGTGCAGCCAGCAGTTCGCCGGATCGTCTGACTGCTTTCAGGACCGTCGAAACTGCGTTCATGGGCACCGGAAACTGCTTTTTTCTCGAACTTGAAAGCAAGCAATCATACTCGATTAATGGCAATTGTGTCAGTGGTGGCGCGCGAAATTCATAGTCCGGTTACAACGAACTTGCCGAAAGGCGAGTCTTGGAGAGACCGAACTGGCAGTATCGGACCCAAAAATGATGGGCGAAGATCGACATGGTTTTGTGCTCGACGAGAGAGCCAGCCGAGATCATGTAGCGAGAGGATCCAGCGGGGCGCGCCTTGGGGAGGAGACAGGTAAGCTGATGTTTCACGGCGGATCGCTAAGTCTTTATACTAGAAGTAGTTATATGGATATCAGTGGCGTTCCGGGCAGCTTCCGAGGCGATGTTAAAGTGGTTCTTAACAGAGGGGCGTCATGTTATACTAATAACGGAGGGGTTTGTCCAATGCGTGGATCACGGGGAACGATTCTCAGTCTTGCGCTGCTTTTGCCGTTTGCAGTGTCGTCTTTTGGCCAGGAGCTTTACATCGCAAATGAGTCCCATGGAACTCTTGAGCTACTAAATCTGAATACCACGCCACCTACCTTTACTACGATGTTCACGGCGCCTGGAAAGCTCGACGACTTAATCGTGAATTCAGCGGGCCAACTCATTTACACGTCACCCCCATTGGGCGAGGTTTTCCTTTACGACCCTACCACGAAGGAAAACACCGTTTTGCTGAGCGGTGTCAAGTATGCTCGCGACTTGGAAATCGAACCGGGCGGACAGACGATGCTGATCGCGATCTACAGTCCGGCGCAGATCATCCGTTTCAACTTCGCCACGGGAGCGACGTCGGTCTTGATCAAGAAACTCGGGACCTGCGACGGCATTAAGTATGACCCGTACGGGAATCTTTATGCCGTTGCCAACCACAACACGATCATACAGATCAACCCGACCACCGGGGCGATCATAAACACCCTCGTCCTCGAACCCCATCACTCTGTCAACGGCGGCGACGGATTGACCTATGACAGCTACAGCGCCAGTCTGTGGGCAACGCATGATGGCACGACCGGGCAAGGCCTGATTCAGATCCCAGTCACTCCCGCTGGTTTAGGGACGACTTTCACTTATTTTGATATTCCGGCGCTCAAGGGGTCCTCTCCGGATGGTATTAAATCGGATGGTAAGGGGAACCTGTACTTCGGTGCGGTGTGGACTACTGCGGTCTACAACATCCCGACAGCTACACTCACGCAGAACATCGTAACCAAGGGCGCCGACGGCGTTGCTCTTGTACCGGGAACGTACTGAGATAGCTCCGCATTACACTCTTCCACCGGCACAGCCCTCCAAAGCTGTGCCGGTTTCTTATTTGCATCCAGTTTTAAGAGACTATCCACCTGCGTTCCAGGTCAACCGGGGCTTGGTTACTTCGTGCGGACGCGGATTCTTTCTGAGTTCGCCGTCCGCAGTTTAGGCTGAACCTCGATAAGACCCATCATTCCGCCGTCAACGTGCTGCAGGATGTGGCAGTGGTAAGGGAATATCCCGACGATGTTCGGGGAGCGGAAGTCCATACGAAGTTTCACGCTCGGGAATTCTTTTGAAATGGCATCCCAAAAGGGAACATCGACGGTATCGAGAAGATCGCTCTCGGTGCCGGGTTCATTGTCACGTTCGAGTAGCAAAAAATGAAGTTGGTGGATGTGGAAGGCGTGGGATTCAGTAGACCGATTCTCAATCGTCCAATCCTCTACGTCCCCTTGGTGAACGACAATATCGGGCGTCATGTGGGCGGGATTAAAGGCCTTCGGGGTGTGGCCTTCTTCCGTGATGTAGAAGACGGTTGAGGTTGCTGGGTGCTGGGGATCCATCACCTTTTCGGAAAAATACAGTTTTCGTTCTCGCACGGGCGCGGCCGAAGCCAGAGGCGCTAGCGGGCGTTCGTTGGTCGGGGCCGGCTGCCGCGCCGAGGCATCATCAACGGCGGGCGGTTCGATTGCAACGCGGGAAGCCGCAATTCTCGCCAACGGGCGCGGAGGGGTGTAGTCATCCTCGTCCCGAATCGGCGAGCCGGGACCTGCGGGGGGACGGGGATTGTCTTCATCGTCCGGTGGATTTGTGTCCACTCCTTCCGTGATCAGCTCTGCTTTGATTCCTTCGGCGGGAGTATCAAAGACGAATTCCGCGCGGCCGCCGGGGGGAATGACTACGGCCGATTTCCAGAGAACGTGATCCTTGGATGCTGCTACTGCTGGGATCGCCACGCCATCCAGGGCTACCAGACCAAGGGGTTGCCAGCTTCCGTGGGCCACTGCCAATCCCGAGCCCTTCCATTCGCCGTTAAACAATACTCCCAGGTTTACGTATGTGTCGGCGGAGGCGTTAAGCACTCGCCAGAATTCGCGAGTCAGTGGACGCGTATTGATGGTTGCAACGGGATACTCAGGATAAGGGATGGGAATGAAATTGATGGATAGGTCTTTCGACGGATAACTGGGATCGGACTCCTGGGAGGGGCCTTTTGGAGGGGCTTTCTTCCAATCCCGAAGCTTCTGATCTCGAATTACTATGACTCTTTCAGGAAGACCGGCGGTCACCGGATTGGCATGGGCGATCCCTTCGACAATCAGCGCACCAGAAGCTCCGCCCAGCAACTCCTCTTCGCTGTGCCCATGAGGATGCGAATGGTACCAATAAAGTCCGGGGGGCTGGTCTTCGGGGATACGCACTCGATAGACGAAGAAACTGGACGGTGCAATGGAGACGTGCAGGGAATCGTCGGATGGGCAGACGGGAGAAGCCGCGAGGCCGTGAAAATGAAGGTTCGTGGCATCGATTTCCATCGCGGCCATAGGGCCGGAGTTGCATTTGGTCTGGGCCGAGTTCGGGGGTGCTTTTCGTGCGCAGAAAGGGAAAGCTCGTTCTTGAGCGTTAGCAGCAGTAAATCGCCGGGACGGACTCGCAAGGTAGGTGAGCGATCGCCGTGCTCATCGATGTAGCAGTAGTGCATCCTCCCGTGGGAGTCGAGAGAATTGCGCAGCGTCAGAGTGAGCTCCAGACGACCGTTACGACTCACCAGCTGATGAGGAGATTCGATCGAGGTGCCGGCTGAATCGAAGCAAGCCGGCTGGCCGGAATCGCGCCGGGCGGCCAACGTTAGAGAAGGAAAGATAAGAGCAGACGTTACAAGCAAAAGGGAAAACAGTCGAAGTTGAAACACCACGGTTACTCCGTCCTCATAGTCGAGGCGCAAGGAGAATTGTTTCATAGTTTGATTGGGGCGTCGGTGACCGGCGGCATTCTTCGTTACCGGTCCATTGCGCAGCAACCGACAGCGCGTGGAGAAAGTGCCGGTTACTTTAATGATTCCCCGCGCCAAACTTGAAAGCGATGTTCCACTCTAAGGAACATCGCTTTCTGGCTCTGGCCATTCCCGCAATAGTCTCATGAGAGCTATCGCGCATGATCCGTTACTGCGAGGTCTCGATGAAGGTCGCGGCGTTTGTGACGCCCCCGACCGCTGCTGTAATGGTGATGGTCCCCGCCGACGCCGGCAGTGTATAGTTCTGAGCTACAGATCCGCTGCCAGGAGTGCTTTGGGGATTTGGATTAGAGAAGTGGCCACCTGCGCCTCCGTCGCTAAAGCTAACCATCGCTCCGGGAACCGGATTGCCATATTGATCCGTGACCGACACGCTCAGAGTCTGTGACAGAGTCGTGCCGGGCTGACCGGATTGATTATTTCCGGCTGTCACGTTGATTGAAGCTGCCGGCCCGGCCACCGAGTATTCCGCAAGTGCCGCCTTGGGCAAACCAGCGGTGCCTGCCGATACCCTAACGGTGGTCACCGTCGTTGGCAATTGGATTGAGGTGATTGCCCAACCATTGGCATTCGTGACTGTCTGATTCGGTGTGGGCACCCCATTCTGGGTAGCGGTGAAATTGACGGTTAACCCCGGCACCGGATTCCCGTACTTGTCACGGGCCTGGGAAATGGCAGGATTGGGCAGAACCGGTACCGGCAGCGCCTGTCTGTTTGGCGCCTCGAGAGTAGACCAGCTTGACCGCAGCCAGTGGCGCTGCAGTTTCGGTGGCCGTAACGCTCGGGTAATCGCAACCGTGGCGGTCAGGGAATAAACGCCGGACGTCTTCGGGAAAGTATAGGTGGTGCTGGCGATTCCGCTGGAATTCGTCGGCGCGGAAGCCGGGTTGAATGTGCCGCCTTTGTTCCCGTCATTGAAGTTAACCGTAATCCCGGGCTGCGGTTGGCCCGAGGGAGAATAGGCTTGGATCTGCAACGGCGTTGCCAGTGTGCCCAGCACTGGTGTGGTCTGATTGTTGCCGGCCGCAATGCTCAAATAGGGCAGCAAGCCATAAACTTCCAGGCTAGTCTGAGTGGCAATGTACACTTTTCCGTTGGCCACCGTCTGGGTCGCAAAATGGGCGATCGGAGGCAATGTATCGCGCGAAGGAACCTGACTGGAAGAGTACAGCTCACGCAGAGACACCGCGTCAAAGGCATACAATATCCCGTCAAGCACCCACAAAATTCCGTTGGTATTTCCATTGGCCGAAATGCTGGGTGAGTGCGCCCCGAACGCTAGCCGCGGTGCGGTCTGCGCAAACGGAATGAGAGATCCATTAGAGAGCTGGAAGGTTTGCACTGGCGCTGAACCGGAGGCGAAATATACGATCCCGTTCCAATAGGCTGGTGAGCACATCAAAAGGCCGCCAACCTCCAGCTGGTACTCCTGGATCACGTTGTCCGCACCGCCAGCGGAGTACTGGCCCATATCGTCGCGATTGAGAACGTATACTAGTGCTTGCTTACCGCTTGCGATTACCTCGTGCGGGTAAAGGCCCGGCTGATCGGGCAGAACCATAGGGCCAACGGAGCTAATATCCAGATCGTTGGCGTTGAGGTACACGACATCCCACGGCGTAAAGAAATCGGCGGGCTGCGGATTGGCTCCCGTTTGATTCTGCGGCGACCACGGTGGAGGGGTCAGCTTGAGAACGCTGTTGGCATACCCCTGTCCGCCATCCGGGACATCGTAAACTTTGTGACCTTCGGCGGTAGAAACGAAAACATTGCCCGCTTCATCGGCGGCCAGCCCATTGCCGGTTTGCCAGATCGAAACCAAGCCGTTGTCGGGCGACGTATTAAAGGCGCCGACCTGCTGTTGAACGTTGGCTGCGTTATAGGCAAGCACCCAGCCGGTGTTGTTGCCATTGCAGCCATTAGAACCGAATCCCAAATAAACAACGCCATTGAGTAGCAACAGACCGGGCCGGTTCTTCTGGAGCTTGCTGCTGAACTGCTTTACTCGCCCCTTCTTGCTCACGCTCTTCGCCGCGATTAGCATCGGGCTGCCCATGCTCGCTTTGTCGAGGCCAGTCGTAATGTCGAGGGCATGCAGGTAGTCGGTGACCGTTCCATTGATAAGGGTTTTCGCCACCACATACATTGTGTTGGTGGTCGGATCAATCACAGGAGTGCTGGCGATACCTTCCTGATAGAAGCCATTCTGCAGGCCACAGGGCAGGTCCGAACCGCTCGCTGGCACACCCCCCATGGTCAGATCCACGTGCCATAACAGCGATCCGTTGTCGGCGTCGAAGGCGTACGCCGAGTCCGCCAGAGTAACCACATACACCACGTTGTGCACACCCTGCCCCGGTATCGTCACCTGCGGCATATAAAGCGGCTGCGCCATCGATTGATAATCGATCGGGACGCTGAAAAGATGACCAAACGAACTGCTGTTGACGTTACTGGGCGTCAAGATCGTTTCGCTGGTATTTGAGCCCCAGCGCGCGTTATTACCGCGGCTGGTAACAACTTGCACCTGCGCCTGTGCCCAAACGGAGCACAACAACATTGCGCAGAGGGATAGCAGAAGAGGCATTGTTAATTTTGCCGAAATCGAACGCAGGTGGAACACCGGGCTCAAATCAGCCAGGCGCCTATTTTTTGAATCCGAGATAGATAAGAAGTCCATGCGGTACCTCCGACAAAGCAACTTCCCGCGGCAATCATTACCGGGGATTACGAGCAACAGCGGGGACCCACGTACACCGAGTTCACTAGTTCGTATGCACGTTGTTGTACAGGGCAAGTCCTTTCGATGCAATGACACGAAAGGGGGGTAACTGCAATCTGTTGCATACTTTGCCAACAAACTACGCCATCCGCATGTTTCGCTAGAGGATGCCGCAGCGTAGGATCCAGCCGAATCTCCACCCCCCTGTGATACTCATTCTACCTTCAATTGGAGCGCTGGGCGAGCCTTCTGGGGCATTCGCGTCTGGCGGCCGTTAACTTGAATTGTGATTTGCGGCGCCGAGGATTGGCGATTCATCCTTGGGTCGCAATTAGGATGGAGAGACTCTAAACACTAAACGAGGGAGACCAGGTTGAAGCCGGGCCCGAATGGCCATCTGAAGACAAACTTCAACCTTCGTTCGCGCAAGCGAACCATTACAACGGGCAGGGCTGCCTTAAACTAGGCCGGTCGCACGACCCTTAAAACAGGGATCAGGAACTCTTGCTAACGTTGGCCGCCTGCGGCCCTTTCTGTCCCTGGACGATCTCAAATTCAACTTGATCGCCTTCTTGCAGGCTCTTATAACCTTCGCTCGTGATGGCGCTGTAGTGGATAAATACATCCGGCCCACCGTCGCGTCCCAGGAATCCGTAACCTTTCGCGTTATTAAACCATTTGACAGTGCCTTTTATACGTTCCACTTGTTTTCTTCTCTCTCTCCTTTTGCTAACTCGCTTCCACAAAGGCACAGATTGTGAAGTGGTTGCAAAATTGTGCCGCCATTGTTATCTCAGGCGAAAAACACTGTCAAGGACACAGGTCACACGGGAAGAGTGCGATCTCAAGGCTGTATCGCTTTATTTCGTCCGAGTCTGGGAGAGCCACAAGACGCCAGAGATCGTTTTCGCATCACGAATTTTGCCCGTGAGAACCATCCTGCGAGCGTCGGACAAGGAGAAGAAGCGGATGGCGATTCGTTCATCGGGTTCCGGTCGCGCTTCCCCCGCTTGCAGACCGCGGTGCGAGATAGATCGTCATGGTCTCATCGAGGAAGCCGGGACTGACATAAAAGTGCATAATCTTCTTCCACTGAGTGGCCGTGTAGCCGGTCTCTTCGAGCAGTTCGCGGCGGGCCGCGGCCAGCGCGGACTCACCTTCGTCAATACGGCCGGCCGGAAGCTCCCACATCATGGACTGCGCGGCGTGGCGATATTGACGCTCCAGGAGAATGCGAGGTTCGCGCGCATGGTCGTCGACGGCGAGGACGACGATCGAGCCGGAATGGCGGATAACATCGCGGCGGGCACGGACGCCGCCCGGTTCGGCCACTTCATCGGTGGTAACGGAGAAAACAGGGCCGCGGTATGCGATGCGGGATGACAGAACCCGAGCCTTCTGAGAGCGGGGATATTTCGCCATCCGTCCATATTAAGGTATGCTGCGCGGGATGAAGAGTGAAAGGGAACCGTACGACCGGAAGAAGTGTGGCAAATAAAAGGATATCAATTGCGTTTGTGGGTGCAGGGAAGCTAGCAGGGTTTCTTGGCTCCGGCGCTCGTGCACGCCGGTTGCAGGATCACCGAGATTGTTGGGCGCAAAGAAGCGGGATCGAGGAAGCGGGCACGTGCATTGGCCCGTCGCGTTGACGCCAAGGCTGCGACTCTGGACACGGCGGCACTCGACGCGGAGTCGGTGTGGCTGGCCGTGCCAGACGGAGAGATTCGGCATGTGGCGGAGGTGCTGGCGCGCCGCTTGGAGCGGCCGCCGCGGACTCGGCGGATCGAAAGGAGAAACGGTCAATGCGATGCCGCGCTTTGCGTTTCACTCCAGCGGCGCGCTCGGGAGCTAGGGAACTGGCTGCCATTGCGGAAGGTAGGCATTTCAGTCAGCGTCGATACATCCATTGATGACGTTCGTTGCTGGGGCGATGCCATCGCTTAGAGGATGTGCCATTCGCAGTCGAGGGAGATCGAAGCGGCAGTGAGAGTCGCGCGCTCCATCGTTCATAAGCTCGGTGGGAGAAGCCTTTGTTCTTCCCCACGGAACAAGATCGCATATCACGCGTGGGCAACAATGATGCTCCCCGTTGTTGCTCTCCTATCTGGTGGCTTTGGAGCAGAGCGCTCGCGCGGCCGGACTTGGGCGCGAAGGGGCCCGCCACATGAGCTTGCCGATTGTGCGGCAGACGATTGAGAACTATGGGCGTCTCGGTTCGGCAAGTTCGTTCAGCGGGCCCTTCGTTCGCGGCGACGCGGAGACGGTTGAGAGACATCTGACGCTATTGAGGCGCAATCTCAGACGCGCGCCGTATACGTAGCTCTGGCGCGCGTGGCGCTCGATCGATTGCCCGTCAGGAACCAGCAGAAGCTGGCGACGCTTCTGGAGGATTGACGCCGGAGTTCCTGCACGAGCTCGATTACGTTAGACGGCAAGCGAATGGTCCCGATAATTGGTCAAAAGGAAGTCGCAACAAAGACTGCTCACCATCAACATCGAACCAAAACTTCAACGCTCTGGGACAAGGAGTTCGTGACACAACGTCCTCAATTGATGTACGGTCGCGTGCGATTTTCAGTACAACTCACCCAAGGAGGAAAGGATGCGCAAACTATTGTTTGTTGCTTTCTGCCTGGCCGCGTTCGGATCCGCAGCGGTGGCCCAAAAGATCGATACGAAGTGGCACTGCTCGAAGCCGGCTTCAAACCCCGTGTTCGACGTGGGCGATGTAGCGGGGCACAGCTACGCGCTTGCCCAAGGTACATGCAGCGCGACTTCCAGCGGGAGCGGCGAGAAATCCGGCGCTTATACCGAGTTCGATGAGGTATGGAAGGCATCGATGACCGGTCACGGCCGCTTCAACGTAACCCTGGACAACGGGGACATGGCTTACTACACCTATGACACCTCGGCGCCCGCAGACATGAAGAAGCCGGCTACCAACAAATGGAAGATCGTGAGCGGGACAGGAAAGCACAAAGGCGTCACGGGCTCTGGCAGCTGTTCAGGCATGCGGAATGAAGATGGTTCATCCGACTGGGCGTGCAAGGGCACAACCGCGATGGGCGCAGCAAAAGCGAAGGAGTAAGCCAAGGCCGTGGTTGGGCAGAACCAGCCGCGGCAACTTAGGCAACTTAATGTTGCGTTGTGCGGTTCGTGAAGAGGTGGCCGAGCTTTTCCTGCTTCGTCCTTAAGTAATCCTGCGTGTATTCGGTGGGAGCAATTTCGCAAGGGACGCGCTCCGTTACGCGGATGCCAGCGCGCTGGAGAGCGGCCACCTTATCAGGATTATTCGAAAGCAGACGGACCTGTTCAATGCCGAGAGCGCGAAGAATCTCGGCGGGCATGCGAAATTCGCGCTGGTCGGCCTTGAAGCCGAGGCGCTGATTGGCTTCGACAGTATCGAGGCCGCTGTCTTGCAGAGCATAGGCCTGTAGCTTTGCCATCAGGCCGATCCCACGCCCTTCCTGCTGCTCGTAGATGAGAACGCCCGCGCCTTCGTGAGCGATCATGGAGAGGGCCATTTCAAGCTGCTGGCGGCAATCGCAGCGCAGTGAGCCGAAAACATCGCCCGTCAAGCATTGGGAGTGAATACGAACCAGGGGCGAGCCGGTGTGCACGTCACCCATGACAAGGGCTACGGCTTCCTCCGTCTTTGCGCCCGAGGCGCGCAAAGCGAAACCGTGAATCAGGAAATGTCCCCAGCGCGTGGGGAAATCGGCGGATGCGACCTGCTTAACCTTGACTGGACTCACTGCCAAAATTATATAGTGTGATCTCAATCTTGCGACGCGCGAAAGTACAGTGCGCGGCGGCGCCGAAAAGGCATGTTATGCTCGGCTGAGATGGATGACGTGGCACTGCCGCGTGCGCGATTTAGAGTCCCCCAAAAAAGCTGGTGGTTCTGGCTTGCAGGTATTGGGATGGTTCTGCGCCTCAACAAGCCAATTGGGTGTGCAAGCGGCAGACTAGTCTTGGGCCAAAGGCATGGTTGAGAATCGAAACGTGTCGAGAAATCCGCTGAGGGTTGTCATCTTTAGCTCCTTGCCGCCGCGGCAGGTGGCGCGGATCATGGCGCGGCTGCAGCGGGACGCTCCCGAAGCGCAAGTCGTCGGCGTGCTCTACGAAAGAAGGCCGCCAAAGACGCTTGGGCAGCGGATGAAAGTCTGGAAGAAGAAAATCGGGCGCTTCGCATACTGGCGCTATGTTGTGCATCGGATCTGGGCGGCGGTCCAGAGCCAATTGAGCAGCGTGCTGGACGCTGCATTACGGTTTGTCCATGCCGCGCCGAAGAACCTGAATGGCCCCCCGGATTATGCTTTGGACGATCTGCGCAGCGCTTGTGGGGCAGCGGGCGGGCGGTTCCTGCTTACCCGGGATATCCACTCTGACGAAGCGCTTGACTTTGTGCGCGCACTGGACGCCGACCTGGGCCTGGTATTTGGCACGCGTATTCTAAAGCCCGGTCTGTTTGAGATTCCGAAACAGGGGTCGATCAACATTCACAAGCGTAAAGTGCCGGATTACCGCGGTGGCGGGGCGGTTGGGCTCTGGGAGTTGCTCGACGATCAGAAAGAAATCGGCGTGACCGTTCACCGCGTAGAGGTCAAAGTGGACGTGGGCACCGTGCTACGCACGGCAACAATTCCGATTGAGCCGTTCGACGACCTGGAAAGTCTGGCGCTCAAAGCGGATGTGGTTGGCGCTGACTTGATCGTGGCCGCGGTGCGCGATATTGCGAACGGGACAGTGACGGAAACTCCGCAAAGTGGCCCCGGAAGAACATATCGCAACCCTCCTGCCGAAGATTTTCTCGTCATGAAAAAGAAAATCAGGAAGCGGGTACCGCCGGACGCCGATCCCTACTGGCGTCCGCAGTGGAAGCTGCTGGCGAAATCGTTGCTCTATGCGGTGCCGGTCACGCTGCGCAACTGGCGGTACCGGCGACAGGCCAGCTTTCCGGTGGTGGTTTTGTATCATCACTTAATTTGCGATCGGCGGCATCGGTTTGGAACTTCGACGGCGTATTTCCTGCGCGAGGTGAATTACCTTCGACGGCATTACCGGATCGTCAGCTTGCGGGAAGCGGTCGAACTGGCACGAAACGGCGGCGTCAAAGTCCCCACGGTAGCCATTACGTTCGACGATGGTTATGCCGACAATTTCATCAACCTGCGCGCCGTGACCGAAGAAACCGGCGTGCCGATCGGGTATTTCATTTCTACAGGACACATCGGCAGCGGCCGCGAGTTCGCGCACGATGTAACGTTCAATCAGCGTGGCTTTGTGCCCAACAGCTGGGAGCAGGTTGCATTTCTAAAGCACTGCGGATACGAAATTGGAAGCCATACGCGCAGCCATGCCGACTGTGGGTCAGGTGATGCTGAATTTTTGAATCGCGAGATTATGGGAGCGAAGGAAGATCTTCAGGAAAAGCTCGGCCCGACCGCCTACTTCTCGTTTCCGTTCGGCATGCCGGAGAATATCTCGGCGCCGGCGGCCGAGCTGGCCTGCGCCAACTATGAGCATGTCTTCTCCGCATACGGGGGAGCCAATTTTTCAGCCGACGACCGGAGAATTCTGCGGCGTGAGGGCTTTCCGCATACACTTTGGGAGCTCGAATTGCAGGTGCAGAGCGTGCTCCAGGGACCGAGAAAGGAACCTCCTCACTTACAGCAGAGAAGGTTGGAAACGTCATCGAATTGAACGTTTAACTAAAGTTCCCGTCTGAAATTACGAATTGGCGGGATCCTCGGAATGAACGCGAACAATGAGCGTTCCGACCAGGACCGCGCTCATAAGCATCACCACTCGAACGTAAAGGCCGGCGTGGAATGCTTGATCGCCGAAGGCGGTACGCAGCAGGCCCGAACTGGCGCTGACAGCGCACATCCCGAAATAGAGTCTTTCGATCCAGCCGCGCGAAATGGCAAACAACCACAGCAGAATGGACGAGACAACAACGAAGATGGCGCACAGCACCCAGGTGCCGGTGGGCACGGCAGAGGGCAGCCAGATCCCGGTGGCTGGCGTGGCTTCGATCATCTGCCGGAAGGCAATCAGCAGGAACGCGATCGAGTGGATCAGCGCCACCAGCGCCCGCTTCCGGTTGGTCAGGATGGCGAATTCGCGCATACCAAAGGGTACTTTAGCGAAAGGGTAAACCTCGGGATGTGATCTCGGTCACAAGGCAAAGCCAAAATGGCAGAGGGCTGGTAAAATCGTGACTGCAATCATCGGGATTCTTCCCGACCGCGAAGTGGGGCTATAGCTCAGCTGGGAGAGCGCATCGTTCGCAACGATGAGGTCGTCGGTTCGATCCCGACTAGCTCCACCAAAACACCCACGTACCGGTCGGTGCAGGGAACCTTGATTGCCGGACGATTTCGACTGTCCAAACCCTGTCTTAGCCAGCCATTTTCGGGCGCTCCATTTACACTAGTTTCGTGAAGATTGCCCTAGGCCAAATCAACCCAACTGTGGGGGATTTTTCTGGCAATGCCGCCAAAATTATTCATTTTGCCCAGCAGGCTAGAAGCGCCGGCGCGGGACTGATTCTGTTTCCCGAGCTTGCCATCTGCGGATATCCGCCGCGCGACTTGGTGGAACGTCCGACATTTGTGGCGCGCAACTACTCTGCTGCCGAACACATTGCAGCGCAAACCCGCGGCATCGCGGTCATCTGCGGAATGGTGACTCGCGCGGATGCCGACTCCGGGAAAACGGTCATGAACTCCGCAGCCTTGTTGCGCGAAGGGCGAATCGAATTCATTCAATCGAAGATGCTCTTACCGACCTACGATGTATTTGACGAAATGCGGAATTTCGCCCCCG
This sequence comes from uncultured Acidobacteriaceae bacterium, assembly GCA_963804075.1. Classification (GTDB taxonomy): domain Bacteria; phylum Acidobacteriota; class Terriglobia; order Terriglobales; family Acidobacteriaceae; genus Acidiflorens. Next base: position 16,819 of record CAWDPB010000098.1, read on the forward strand.
CGCGCAGTCAGAAACTGTTTAGTTTTAGCGGCAAGCAGATGGCGCTCACTATTTGCGAGGATGCTTGGAACGACAAGCATTTCTGGGACCGGCGGCTTTATGGCGTCGATCCGATTGAAGAGTTGGTGCGCGCGGGCGGCAACTTCGTGCTCAACATTTCCGCTTCGCCATTTTGGCTGGGCAAGCGGGAACTTCGGCGCGACATGCTGGCCGCGATTGCCAAAAACCGGCGCGTTCCGGTTGCCATGGTCAATCAGGTTGGAGGCAACGATAGCCTGGTATTCGACGGATCGAGCCTTGTGATTGCGCCGGACGGATGCGTGATAGCCCAGGGCAAGTCCTTCGAAGAGGATATTGTCTATTTTGATTCCTCGACTCTTGCTGGCGAAACGCACCCGCAGATTACCGGGGAGGAAGCAAGCGCCTATGAAGCGCTGGTTCTCGGCACGCGCGACTATGTTCACAAATGCGGCTTCGAGCGTGCAATTGTCGGCCTGAGCGGAGGGATCGATTCCGCGCTTACCGCATGCATTGCCGTCGACGCGTTGGGCGCGGCGAACGTGATTGGAGTCGGCATGCCGGGTCCATATTCGTCTGCGGGATCGATTGAGGACGCGCGCGCACTGGCGGCAAACCTTGGCATTCGCTTTGAGCTGTTGTCGATCAGAAAGATATATCAATCGGCGATGGTGACGCTCTCCCCGGTTTTTGCGGGACGCGCACCGGACGCGACGGAAGAAAACATACAGTCCCGCGCTCGTGGCCTGGTACTGATGTCGCTCTCCAACAAGTTGGGAGCGCTGGTGCTCTCGACCGGCAACAAGAGCGAACTTGCCGTGGGCTATTGCACGCTTTATGGCGACATGGTCGGTGGCCTGGCCGTCATCTCGGACGTGCCGAAGACGCTGGTGTACCGGCTGAGTGCCTATGTCAATACGCGGCGCGAACGCTTGGGCGGGCCCTACGCGAACCCGTCCGCACAGGTCATTCCGCAAGCGACCATCGATAAGGCGCCCTCGGCGGAACTGCGGCCCGATCAAAAAGACTCTGATTCGCTTCCACCTTACGATGTGCTGGACGCGATCCTCGAGGACTACGTTGAGGAATCGCGCTCAGCCGAACAGATTGCCGAGGCACATCATTTCGATTTAAAGCTCGCCAAGCACGTCATCGGGATGATCGCCCGGAGCGAATACAAGCGGCAGCAGGCCGCCCCGGGGATCAAGATCACCCCGAAGGCGTTCGGGTACGGGCGGCGATTTCCAATTGCGGCCAAGACCGAGTGAAATTCGGTTCCCGGGTTCCGGTTTTTGGTTCTCCGGAATGCCGCGGCGGTGCAGCAGACCTTTCCGAACTGTGCGTAACAGCTTGCTTCTGGGCGGCTAAGCGAACGACGCAGTCCATTGCGAGGGCGGCCTGTGATCTGGATCACTGAGTTTGCTGATATAAGGAGATATACGTGTGCGTGCTCGTTTAGCCGTCCGAGGTACGCATGGATTATTCGGTAAGAATTGGAAGCCCATCCCCGACTGCCGGTGGAGCCGTCTCCACGATCACCGGCAAGAGTCTGAGACTTCTTTGTTGCTACTGCCGCACGGAGTTGGACGAATTTCAGATGTTCGAGTTCCGGGGCTGGGTCGCTTGTGAAAGGTGTGTGCGGGACTACTATCGCGATCGCCCTTTGGAAATAGAGTCCGAAATGCAAAGCAGGCGGAGAAAAGCCCTCGATTGGCTGGCGCGGAACCGAAGGCTCTTGGAAAAGCAGGCGATTCGCGAGCCCAAGGCCGCTCACTGGATCTGAGTAGACAGATTGCGCAACACCTGGGTTTGAAGCCAGTTCCAGTTTTCGCTTCTGAATTTCGCGTCTCCAATGCTCAACTTTCTGCGCTTTCGTTTCTCGTAAGTCCGTCTCGCCGGGAGCAATGCCAGTCCGTTTGGGTGCAGTGTTAGTGCATTATCTTTCACGTTGACTTGGGCCTGCGAACCGGGCTAGATTAACGCTGGCCTTCTGCTTTTAGCGGCTACTAGGTGTGTCTTCCCCCCAACAACTGGATGCCGGGCCCAACTATCGGACGGCCTTGATTACCAATTTTGGTCCCAATGGAGAAAAGCATGAGTCGTCGTGTATTGGCAGCAGCGGGCACAATTGCGTTATCGCTAGGTCTCTGTGCGCACGTGTTTGCACAGGAAGCGGTTCATAAAGGCACGATCATCACTCCGTCGTCGAGCATTGAAAAGCCCGGCGATATAGGTCAGCGTGCACATACCAACTTTGTTTTGTTTGTTCCCGCCGATGAAAATAGTGCGGTTTCCGATTCACCAGTGCATCCCTTTCAGTTCGCTAACCCTCAAGCCGGCGGACCGCCTTTCACTGGCTACCTGATTGAATCGCCCGGTTCAGTTGCCTGCGTTTACAAATTGACCAAGGCCGTTACAGGATGCAACCCGAACACCGCAACCACCGTTCCAACCGGCGGAAGTAAAGCAATCGCCATTGTGGACGCTTATCACAATCCGGATGCAGCCAGCGACCTCGCCGCTTTTTCCGTACAGTTCGGGCTTCCTGCACCGAATTTCCAGGTGGTTTATCAGGGTAGCTCTGCGCCTCCGGAAGACCCATCCGGTGGTTGGGAAATCGAGGAGTCGCTCGATGTCCAATGGGCTCACGCCATGGCGCCGAATGCAAAGCTTTATCTCGTTGAATGCAATTCCAATAGCTTCTCCGATCTCCTGGCTGGTGTGGCGAAAGCGAGCAGCTTAGTGAGCGGGGCCGGAGGCGGCGAAGTTTCCATGAGCTGGGGCGGCAGTGAGTTTACTGGAGAGAACTCCTACGATTCAGATTTCACGACTTCCGGCGTTGTTTACTTTGCCGCGACTGGGGATGCACCGGGGACAATCTATCCCAGCGTCTCACCGAATGTTGTGGCAGTCGGCGGCACAAGTTTCCGCCGCAATCCGGCTTCGCCGTATGCCTTTAAATCGGAAGCCGCCTGGTCGGATACTGGTGGTGGGCCGAGCGCGCTTGAAGCGCGTCCGAGTTACCAAGCCAGCATCGCCAGCAAGGTTGGCAGCGCCCGCGGCGTTCCCGACATCGCCGCACTTGCCGATCCCAACAATAGCGTTTGGGTTTTAGACAACGAATACCCTGGCGGCGGCGGCTGGTTCTCGGTCGGTGGCACCAGTTTGGCTACGCCAACCTGGGCTGGTATCGTGAATGCGGCTGGCAGTTTCGCAAAATCCACCAACGCTGAACTCACTGTGCTCTACGGCGACAAGACTACAGACTTCAAGAACACGACGTATGGTTTCTGCGGTCCCTACAACTGGTACTCCGCATCTGCGGGATGGGATTTCTGTACCGGTCTCGGCAGCCCCATAGGCACAACCGGCAAGTAGATCGTCGTTTTTGTTTTGACTTTGGCCCTGCGTTCGCGCAGGGCCTTTTTCGTCACTTCAGGGTGTTGTGGTTATTGCCAACATGTCAATCAAACTGCACCACTACCGCATAATCTTTCACGTTGACTGGGCTTGCGAATCGGGCTAGATTAGCGCTGGCCTTCTGTTTTAGCGGCTACTAGGCGTTACCTCCCCCAACAACTAGCTGCCGCCCCCCATGTGACCGGACGGCCTTCAACATCACATCTTGATCCCAATGGAGAAAAGCATGAGTCGTCGTGTATTGGCAGCAGCAGGCGCGATTGCGTTGTCGCTGGGTCTCTGTGCACAGGCGTTCGCACAGGAAGCAGGTCACAAGGGCACGATCATCATCCCTTCGTCGAGCATTGAAAAGCCCGGTGACGTGGGTAAGCGTGCACACACCAACATTCGGATGTTCGTTCCTGCGGGCGGCTTTACAGCGGCCCAGCCGCTTGCCGTAGGACCACCCTACAGCGGTTATTTCTACGAGACGCCGGCTTCGATCGGCTGCATCTACAAACTGACGAAGGCAGTAGCAGGGTGCAACCCCAACTCGGTGACGCTCAATCCGACGGGCGGAAGCAAGGCGATCGCGATTGTCGATGCCTATGACGACCCAGGTGCTGCGAGCGATCTGGCATACTTTTCAACGCAGTTCGGATTGACCGCGCCAACCTTCTCGGTAGTCTATGCGAGCGGAAGCAAGCCCGCCGGAAACTCCGGTTGGGAGCTGGAAGAGTCCCTCGACATCGAGTGGGCGCATGCCATGGCGCCCAGCGCGAAGCTCTACCTCGTCGAAGCGGCTTCCAACTCTAACTCGGACCTCTTTACAGCGGTCCAAAAAGCCACCAGCCTGGTGCAGGCTGCAGGCGGCGGTGAAGTGTCGATGAGCTGGGGCGGCAGCGAGTTCTCCGGGGAAAATACCTACGACCCGTATTTCACGAACACGAACGTCGTCTATTTTGCTTCGGCGGGAGACGGCCCGGGAACGATTTATCCGAGCGCATCTCCCGATGTAGTCGCGGCAGGCGGCACAACCATACGCCGCAATCCGAGTACAGGTGCTTTCATCAAGGAAGTGACCTGGGTGGATGGCGGCGGAGGTCCGAGCCAATACGAAGGTCGTCCGAGCTACCAGTCTTCGATCTCGAGCATCGTGGGCAGCACTCGCGGAATTCCCGATATTTCCGCAATCGCCGATCCCAATACCGGTGTTTGGGTCTATGACAGCGGAAATGGCGGCTGGTATATCGTTGGCGGTACCAGCGTATCGTCTCCGACACTGGCAGGCATCGTGAACCGGGCGGGAAGCTTTGCCACGTCCACCAACGCTGAACTGACCACTGCCTACGGCCATACGACCGATTTCAACGACATCATGTACGGATTCTGCGGTCCTTACATGGGATACAGCTCGGTAAAAGGGTGGGATTTCTGTACCGGCCTGGGCAGCCCGAAAACCTACGCGGGCAAGTAAATCGCGGTTTACGTTCAACTTCGGCCCTGCGTTCGCGCAGGGCCTTTTTTTCGTCTGTGCGGGCTTACGGACATCGTCTGATAAGACCTCAACCACGAAATCACGGAGCCACAGAAGACCAGACGCTTTCGGAGCGTTGTCGGGCGGGTTTTACAGTCCTGAGACTTCCTCCGTGTCTCTGTGACTCCGTGGTGACAGACAGATTCCGACACCGCCTGGCTTCGAATTGAAAATGACAATTTACGCCAGTTCTGAAACAATCGAACTTCCTTATGACCCAACCCTACTGCTCGTTCGCCAATCGCGCTGAGCCCTCGCCCAGCAGCCTCGCCCAGCACTCGCTTTCCACCAGTCTTTACCGGCCGCTATCCAAAGCGGCGGTGCTTGCGGCCATTCTCTTTGTGCTGTCTGCCTCGATTTTCGCCCAGTCGGCGAAACCTCATACAGCCGATGCCGAGAAATCGGCCACCGCGTCCAAAATGGTGTTGCCTTCTGAAGACACAGTGAACTCGTTCCTGTTCCAGACATTCGGCTACGACTTGGGAATAAGCTGGAAAATCGTCGATATTCGACCGTCGGAAATCGAGGGGCTCGCCGAGGTCAACGTGAACATCTCCGGCCCGCAGGGGACAACCCCGAACAAACTCCTGGTGAGTTCAGATGGCAAGCACATGGTCAGTGGTGAGATTCTCCCCTTCGGCGCGAAGCCATTCGAGGAAGCGCGCGTGAAGCTGGAAAAAGATGTGAATGGTGCTGCAAAAGGGCCGGCGAAGGCGCAGGTGTTGATTGTGGAGTTCAGCGATATGCAGTGCCCGCACTGCCAGAAGGCTGCGCCGGGCATAGAACAGCTGGTGGCTCAGGAGCCGGAAGCCCGGTTTGTTTTTCAGAACTTCCCGCTGCCGGCGCATGACTGGGCAGCAAAAGCCGCGAATTATGTCGATTGCGTAGGACGTGCGTCGAATGACGCCGTGTGGAAGTTCATTCAGAAGACATTCGAAGACCAGTCCAACATCACCGCATCGAACGTGGACGAAAAACTGAAAGCAATTGCCACAGCCGCCGGCGCGAACGCGGACGAGGTTGCGGCCTGCGCGGCAAAGCCGGAAACAAAGACTCGCATCGATGCGTCACTCGCGCTCGGCAAGTCTGTGGGTGTGAACGGAACTCCCACCCTGTTTCTCAACGGACGCATGGTGAGCGGAGGCGCTCCGGTCGACGTCCTGAAAAAGATGGTCGATTTCGAGATCAGCCAGCAAAAAGAAGGCGCCAGCGCGGAAAAAGGGAATAAATAAGCTAGTGGCCTAGCCAGATTAGCTGTGGATCGGTTTGAGCTGAGTCGAGAACAATGTGAGGCGTCATCACGATCACCAACTCGTCATCAGCTTCCTGGTGCGTATGCTGTGACGTCAGGACGCCGAACCCTGGGATTTGCGCAAATGTCGGCAACCCGTCGATGCTTCGCTGATCCGATGAAGTGACCATACCGGCGACGAGCGCCGGTTCGCCATTCTTCAGAAGGATCCCCCCCGTAAACTCCCGGCTGTTAATAACCGGCACGCTATTGACGGTGGCGGTTCCCAGCGAGCGAATCTGAAGGCTGATTTCCAGGCCGACATCGGAATTGTGATGAATCGTCGGTTTGGCCTTGAGTGTGAGCCCGACATCCTCATAATTCACCTGCGGGTAAGGCGCCGTGTAGGCCTGAGACTGAGCTGCCGATACGCCGGCAAGCGCGCCGATGCTGCCCCCTCCTGAATAACTCGCGCCGAGGACAGGATAGCGTGAGCCTATTTTTAGCGTCGCATCTTTCCCCTGCGATGCGCGCAGAGTAACGTGCTGCACGCTGGTGACCGAGCTCTCATTCAAAGAGAGTTGAGCGGCAAGCTGATCGAGGCTGAGGCCCATGAATGTAAGCCCGCCGCCGAAGGTGGCCAGAGGCTGGCTGAAGGTCGATTGCAATTGCGAGAGGAGCGCCGAAATTGCGGCAGCGGCGGTCTGATTCGTGCCGCCGGAAGAAGTCAGCTCGCTAATGAGGGTCTGAATGCTTTGGCCTCCAAGGCCCGCCAGGGCCGACGTGGGAATGTTGTAGAGATTGAATTGATTGGGAACGTGCAGGCCAACATTCTTGGCCAGGCTGTGGCTGACTTCCAGCACCTGAACGTCCAGAAGGAGTTCGGGCTGCGGGGAGTTGATCTGGCTCATGAATTCAGTTGCTGCTTCGAGGGCCTTCAGCGGTCCCCGTACCGTGACCGTGCTGGCCGCCGCGTTCATGCTCACAAACTTGAACTCAAAAAGCGAGCGCATCGTGTTGACCACTTCATTCAGCTCGGTGCTTGAAGTGATGCCCGGTATGTAGAAAGATCGCAGCCCCATGTGGTCGAAAGCGCGATGGTTGTCGGCGCTCTCGAGGACGGCGAAAAGAACGGTAGGCTCAATAGGGATTACGAAGCACTTCGCGACCTCGCACGCGGCGGCGATGGCGGTGGGGAAGTCGACTTGATCAAGATCGAGCCGAACGTGGCGTTCGGCGAAACTATCGTCGAAGACGACCGTCAAGCCGTAGCTTGTGGCAACGGCCGTAATCAGCCCGCGCGCATCGCCGCGGTAGTGAATGTCATGTAGGCCTGACGCTGCCGCCACGGGATTGGTGGCGAGAGAGTCGGACTTGGCCACCACCTGTACCGGGCCGGCGTTAATTTGGGGAGTTTGAAGGAGCGCCTGAAGACGCTGATGCGCGAAATCGTTTTGGGGATCGAGATTGAGGGCAGCACGGAACTCTGTGATTGCGTCCGCGTCGCGGCCCGCAAGCAGATGGCTGTCTCCGCGATCCAGATGGGCGCCTGCCAGATGCTCACGCGTCATCTCGCGCGCCGCAACATATTCCGTATCGATTGGAACCAGCCGGGCAGCTTCTTCAAAAGCCTCAAACGCGTGGTCGAAATCCTGCTCTTTTTCAAGTTTGAGGCCGCGCTGGAAGGCGTGTTTGGCGGATCTCTCGTCTTTGCGCGAAGGCAGCGTGGGCGCGAGCACTACCGGTCCAGACGTCGTGGTTGGAATTGCACAGGCGGCGGTGGTTTCCGCGCCAGCGCAAACAGGCTGGGCAGGCGGGGATGCGGCGTCAGCCGCCCAACACACGCCAGCCAAAAGGAAAAGGATTCCTGCCCGCAACCAGTTCATATGTCCACTAATAGAATGCCCCATTTGCGCTGTCTTGCAAGCGAAAACCGCTCCTTGCCTGCTACCGGCGTAATGCCGTTGAAAGCGCTCAAGGATGTCAGCGAGTCTTGTTCTCTAGCGCAGCATCAGTCGCTCAATCTTCTGAGCGTGGCCGGTTTGCTCGTCGCACTCGACCACTACTGCGCACAACCGGACGTCCCCGGTAGCAGCTTCGAACCGAGCGGGCATGCCGCTCAGGAAGCGCTCGATCACCAGTTCTTTCTTCACACCGATCACGCTGTCATAAGGCCCGGTCATGCCGACATCCGTGATGTAGGCGGTTCCCTTGGTCAGGATGGTTTCATCGGCCGTCGGGATATGCGTATGCGTGCCGACGACCGCGGTCGCTCGGCCATCAACGTACCAGCCGAAAGCGATCTTCTCCGAGGTGGCCTCAGCGTGCAGATCGATGAATACGATCTTTGCCTTGATTTTTTCGAGCAAGCCATCTGCATAGCGGTAAGGATCGTCGCTCGATCCCATAAATACCCGGCCTTGCAGGTTGATGACGGCATAAGCAACGCCGTTCTTTTTTCCCTCGTAAACGCCCCAGCCCGGCAGATTGGCAGGATAATTTGCTGGCCGCAGCAAACGCCGCGCGGGACTGTGCGGGTTGCCGTCGGCCATCTGGAAATATTCGATGATTTCGCGCTTGTCCCAGATGTGATTGCCGGTGGTCATGACGTCGATGCCAAGGTCGAACAGTTCCTCGGCGAGCGCCGGCGTGATGCCGAAACCCGGCAGCGGCGTTTTCGCAGTTGGCGATGACAAGATCGGGCGAATACTGTTTGCGCAGTTCCGGCAGACGGTCTTTCACAATTGTCCGTCCCGGACGCCCAAAAATGTCGCCGATAAAAAGAATTTTCATGATTAGTAGTCGACTTAGTTGCCAGTACACATTGCGCACAGCAACGAATTTCGATGGTATCACGATGAAACCGGCAGACTTCGAGATGCGGCGCGCTAGGCAGACTTATTCATTTCGACTCACCATCGATGAAAATTTGTTCGATAGTCATCTCAAACAGCCGGGCCACCCGGAACGCCAGCGGCAAGCTGGGATCGTACTTGCCGGTCTCGATGGCATTGACGCTCTGCCGCGACACTTCCAATTTTTGCGCCAGATCGGCCTGCGACCAGTCTCTTTCTGCGCGAAGTACACGAAGGCGGTTCTTCATTTGTACCTCCGCCGCACCAGGATTTGCGCCAGCGAAAACGACATCCACCAGACCAGGAAGACGACGTACATGGGTATGCTGGAGACCGTGCCGTAGTTCTCTAGAAGTCCCCAGAATGTTGCCAGGGCCAGCGCTATCCCAGTTCCCCACAGGCTGCTCTCAACCAGGATCGAGCGTTCAAATTCGTCTTTCAGTTCGGCGAGGTACAAGCCAACGATCACGAGGACGGCCAGAATGGGTAAGGCAGGCAGCGAGGCCAGCAAATACATACCTGCGCCTCGCGGATGATGGTGCTTAAACGTCCACGTCGCGCCGAAAGTGGCAACGATGTAGGCGGTCATAGCAAACATAGCCGCCCAATATAGCGGCGTCCTTCCGGAGTTTTTGGGATGCAGACCAGGGAAAGTCTCCTTGTCGGAGCGACAAGAAACCATTACATTATGGCGGTGACACATGTCAAGTAGCATTGTCATTATGTCAAGTGTGGCACTCGTGGCGGAGATTGGATCTGGTGCGAACTGCCTTATTTAGCAATAAGTTCGCAGTCTTGAGAAAATCGTAATTTCCCGAAGAATTCAGCTTCAAATCCCGCACGCGTCGTGTGTGTACCAAGACGTTGTCGTAGTACCACAAATTCACATAGGGAACCTCATGGCCAGGGTTTCCTGAACTTGGTAGTAGAGCTGGCTGCGAGCGTTTTGGTCGGTTTCGCGGCGCGCCTGGTCAATGAGGGAATCGACGAGCAGGATTCGAGTAGTAGCCGCGGTTGCGTCCGGCGGGAGGAAAATTGCGGGAGTGGAAGGCGGTGTCGTAGATATCGGGATCTTCGCTGCCGGTCCAGCGCAGGCGAATAGACCTGAAAGGCGCCGCTGACTCACATCGGCGAGAAACGTAGCGAACTCAAAGGTGCGGATATCGAGCACGATGCCGACATCTCGCAGCTGCTGCTGAAACACAGCGGCAAGAAGCGCGTGCTCTCCTCGGTGGAAGTCTTCATCGTCAGGTAAAAGCGCACGCCGTTGATGTCGCGGGTAGCCAGCGGCGTCGAGAATCTGGCGGGCGCGCCGGGGTTGTAGGGAAAATACGGGACGTCGGGATCGTAGGCCCAACTCTGCACGGGAAGAATACTCGTGGCAGGCTCGGCAAACCTCGCCAGATGTACTGAATCAGCGGCGGCGATCGATGGCGCACGCAATCGCCTGGCGCACCCGAAAATCCTTGAGCACCGGGTCGCGCATATTGAACGACAGATAGGAGACGATGGTGCCCGGGCGCGCTCGACCATGCAGGTTGGGATTCTTTTCCAGCGCGAGCGACCATATCGGACGTAAGCGCATTGAGCGCAATATCGGCGCTGCCCTTGCGAAGTTCGAGCGCGCGCGTAGTCGTATCCGGCACAACGGCGAAGCGAACGCGGGAGAGCTGAGGCTTTGCTCCCCAGTAATTGTCGTTGCGCTCAAGAATGACATCTTTATCCTGCTCGGCGTGAACGAACTTGAATGGGCCTGAGCCGATGGTGTCTGGCTATTTCATCGAGCGAGCCGAAGGGAACGATGCCGATTGCGCCTTCGGAGAGGTTCCAGAGCAGGCTGCCAAAGGGCTCTTTGAGATGGACGATGACAGTGGAGTCGTCGGGCGCGTCGACGTGGCGACGTAGCGAAAGCGGAAGCCTTGGGGCTGCGAACCTTACCCTGAGCAGGGAATCGAGGGTCCACTTGACGTCGCGCGAGGTGAGCGGGCGGCCGTCGTGGAAGGTGACGCCATGGTGAAGATGAAAAATATAAGTGACAGCGTCCGGGACCTCCCATTTTTCGGCGAGGCCAGGCTGCACGTTGAAGTGCTCATCGCGAGTGAAGCAGCGCGTCGAAGATGAGTTCGTCGATGCGCTCCGATTGCGCGTCAACGCCCACGCGCGGATCGAGATTGGTCGGGCTGCTCTCGATGATCATCGTTAGCGTGTCGGGATCGGCAGGTCGCGAGCAGGAGAGAAGAGAGACCAGCGCGACCAGCCCAAACAAACATAACGCACCCCGTCAGATTTCCCCTCAGATTTGTCATTCCGAGCGAAGCGAGGAATTTCAATGTAGCAGACTGCGGGGAAACTTGGTCGTTGATTCTGCGTCGGCCTGCCGTTGATTTTGGGTGGCGCAGCGCTTCCAGCGCTGCGATAACGCTATTCTTTTCTGAAAGGGGTTTAGCCCCTGGGGTCAGCCTGGCCACGGGAGGGAAGCTGGCCTCATGCATACGAAATCTTCCCCAGAATCGCTGCACGTCTGGCTCCGGTCGCCGCCGGAATATTAGATGGACGGCGATGCCAGGTTTCATGCGCGAGCACGGCAAAGGCCACGGCCTCTTTGGCCTCAGCGGGGATTCCAAATCATCGGAAAAGCGGAGCGCAACCCCAAGCGGCGCAAGCTCGCCCCGCAGCATGGTGATAAGCGTGCGATTTTTCGCGCCGCCACCGGAAACGATCAGCTCGCGACAGCGCTTGTCCTTTGAAACATCACGGGGTATGGCGCGGACACTCTTGTCCGCGAGAACAAAACGCCGAATAGCGTCGGCAATGGATCGCGCGGTGAGCGCAGTAGCCGTCGCCACGATGTCAGCCTTGCTTGCGCCACGGCAGAGTTGCAGAAATCGAGCGGCATATTCGCGGCCAAATTCTTCGCGTCCAGCGGTACGCGGTGGACGTTGGCGGAAGAACGGTGCTGTCATCAGCTTCTTGATAACGTCAGCGCGCGCGTTCCCCGAAGCGGCAATCTTGCCATCGCGGTCGTAGCTCTTTCCGAATAGCTGCTGCATGACGGCGTCAATGACCATGTTGCCGGGGCCAGTGTCGAAGGCCATAAGCTGGTCCGGTGTCCCGCCAGCGAGGGATTGCGGTGAGATTTGCGATGCCTCCTATGTTCTCAGCGATGCGGCCAACGCGCGCATCGCGATAAAGAAAATGATCGAGAAACGGCACCAGCGGCGCGCCCTTGCCTCCAGCAGCCATATCAGCGGGACGAAAGTCGGAAACAACGGGCACGCCGAGCCGGGCGGCGATGATGGCGGCCTCTCCAGTCTGCCAGGTCACCGCGAGCTTGCGGCCCAGAAACGTCGCAGGCGTTCCCTGGTGGTAAAGCGTCTGTCCGTGGCAGCCGACGAGATCAATCTTGATGCGATGCTTGCGTGCGGTTTTGGCAACGGCGTCGGCGTAGAGTTCCCCCAGTAGAAAATTCAACCGGGCTAGGTCCGCCACGCTGGCGAGCTTGGCGTTCATGGTTTCGAGAATCATGCGGCGAACGCGCGCAGGAAAAGAAAATTCCTCGTGCGCGATGAGTGTTTGAACCAGAGGCGTGTAAGCAAGATATTTGTGAGCACGATGTGTGTGTGTGTGGCGCGGGCGCCCCCGCCCGCGTGCCGTCAGTTCCACCAGTGCGACGTTGATCCCATCCGCCGAGGTGCCGCTCATGACGCCGGCGACGATCATGCGCCGTGCTCCTCGTTGCCCTGCATGGCGGGGTTCGGCATGTTGTTGTTCGATATGGCGCGGTCAAGCGTGTCTAGCCGAACTTGCTCTCCGAATTCCCAGAGCTGACGGGTTAGCTTTTCGACGCGCGCAGCAGTCGGGGGCGGTGCGTGCCGAACCGACAGATGCTTCTTCTTGAATGCGAGCACGCGCCGCGCCGCGTCCTGCGCACGCTTCGCGAATCTGCGGTCGCGCTCGGCTTCGCGGGTGAGCGCCTCGTGGGCGCGGAGAATGAAATCTTCCTGATGACAAATCAGGCACAGATCGCCGCCAGCGCGGATGTGGCCGATGGCGGCTTGCTCAATCGGCGCGGCCGCCAGCACTCCGCCCATTTCCAGATCGTCGGAGACGATAAGCCCGCGATAGCCGATCTTCTTGCGCAGGATGTCGGTGATCCATTTCTTCGAAAGAGACGCCGGTGTTTTGTCTTTCGTGACCGCCGGAAATGCCGCGTGCGAAACCATCACCATCGGCAACTCGCGGCGCAACGATAACGACCGGTAGGGAACAAGGTCCTGCTCCCAGAGTTTCTTGAATGTCTTCTCAACGCTTGGCAATTTGTGATGAGTATCGAGATTCGCTTCGCCCAAGCCGGGGAAGTGTTTGCCGCAGCCGAGGACTTTGGCGTCGCCGAGCCCGCGCAGAAATTCGCGCGCGTAAGTCACGACTTCTTTCGGATTAGCCGATACCGCGCGTGATCCCATCACTGATTTCGAAGCCTCAAAAGCCAAGTCGAGCACGGGAGCGAAATCGACATTGAAGCCGAGCGCGCGGCAGTTTTCGCCGATCACGCGTCCGTGTTTGCGAAAGAGCTTGTGATCGCCCGCGGCAAAGACATCGCCAGCGGATGGCGTGGGGCCGAGCACGCTGCGGAAGCGGTCAACCTGTCCGCCTTCTAGATCGACGCAGGTGAAGAGCGGAGTGGCGACGCATTTTTGGCAGTCGCGCAGCAGGCGGTGCGTCTGATCGGCGGCGGCGATGTTGCGGGCAAACAGGATCACACCAGCAGGCTGAACTTTCGTGAGCAGGGAAGCGAGGCGCGCCGACATCTCGGTCGCGTCGAAGCCGAGGATTAGGAGTTGGCCGATGTGCGGCGGTTTGGCGGACGGCATTCTTTCCTTTGGCTACTCCGTTGTGGGGATGGGACTCTGAGCCCCTTAGAGTTCGACTCCTATTGCATCTGCTTCTCGCTTCAGCACCGATCTGCGGTCTCCGATTGTTCTGTTCCATGATTGGATTTTCGAGACAATCCGTTCGTGTAGCGGGACTACGTGTTTACCGAATTCCTGGATCAGATCATTTCGCACTCGTGCGACTTCAGCCACGGCATCTATACGAACCGCTTCTGCCTGCTTCTCAGCCAACGCGCGTTCATCAGCCATCCGCCGCAGCTCATTAGCAGGCTTTCCAGCTCGAACTCGTATTTCTCTAAGAATCGTTGTACTTCAGCATAGAGTGTTCTGAAATTTCGGGGTGTCACTTCTGCATAAGTGTGCAGTTCCGCATTGACCACTTCTGGGCTCGAGCAAACCAATCCCGGACGACCCCACGATAAAGGCCGCTCTCGGACGCTAGAAGCCATCCCAATATGCTGCGCAAGGGTAGTCGCGACAGTACCTCCTTCTCTTCGCGTTCCAGCTTCGGATTTGAGATCTCGCAGGAAATGTGGAAACTGTTCGCAAAAAGCAAAGAGTTCATCTTCGAATCTGATACTTATTGCCCCGATCCGTCGTTTCGCACTTTCTTCGACCTTCCCTCGATCCTCGGCAAACCTTTGTTGGTATTGTGCTTGGAGTTCGATTATTCGTTCCTTAGACATCCGAATCTCCAATTCAACAGCTTTCTGCGCGTTGGTCACGGAGCGGTTGTACGCATCTCGAGCTTCCCTGAAACCCGCATATCGAATTGCCGTTGCAGTGAACTTCCCGCCTATCGCACCGACAATGCTGCCAGCAACTCCGCCTATGGCCGCGCCCACTGGCCCAAACCAAGCTCCGAGGAGGCCTCCCGCTTTCGCGCCCGCCAACGCACCTGCGCCCACACCAACCACATCTACACCGACGTCTTTCAAAGCATGGGCGAATGTTTTCTTTTCATTCCACAGCAAACTGGCCTCGCGCCAACTTGAGAAAGCCATGGTAATGAAGGGAATATGGAAGCCGGGGTCGACCACCCCGTCCACGCCGTTTAGTGTTTGTTCCGTGGCGGCGTGAATCGAGTCTTTGTCGAGCACGTCGAGCGCATGCACAGACGGGTCGTGCATTGCGACGGCTACGTCCGGGCCCGTAAAGACATCTACCCCGGGGTGATGGGCAACAAAATCGGTCGCTCCAGCTAGACCCTCTTTGATTTGCGCCGGATGGCCGTTGACCATGAAGATCCCAAACCGGTTGATTCGCGACCGGAGCAAACTCGACATGATGTCCCATTTGTTCAAGAGCGGTTGCTGCTTTCTGTTCCGCGACATATCCAGTCAGCCGTTCAAACCATCCGTCTGCCGAAGCGATCGGGGCAGAAAAGAAGTGTGCTTGGACGTAAGAGTCAACATCAGCAAGTCCATGCAGATGTTCGGCGGTACTGAACTTCAACGCGTGAAGTACTTGCGGGTGATCTTTAGTGCCGCGTCTGCGATGAACGAGCCTGCAATTGCGCCATCGGCCGCGGCAGCCACGATCGAAAGGTCTCTCAGGAAGCCGACATCAAACGTGCCAATCTTTAACGCTGGCCCCACTGCGACGGTGAGTTCAGAATCGCCAACCACTGGGCTGCCTTCGTCGGTGACGGTCAGTGCCGAGTTCTCCGCCCTCTTCAACTGCAATCGGTTACTTACATTTCCAACTCGGGCGGTTCTTAGGGGGATGAGACTCGCGAATCTCTCTTGCGCTGCTGTTGCCTTCTTGTAACGCCATGCCGCATAAGCTCCCACAAAGATAACGCCAATAATGACAAAGACAATCGTCGTCACCATTTTGACCTACTCAATCTGCCTCTTCAATTCTGCCAGCAAGTTTAGCGCCTCCAGTGGCGTGAGACGGTTCAAATCTACTTCGCGTAGCTTTTCGAGTACTGGCTGCGAGAGCGGCGTGAAGATCGTCAGCTGCGTAGGGTGTGCCGTCTTTCTCCGACCTTCCCTCTCCGAGCGCGCCTTCTTCGGCCCTGCTTCCGGAGTTGCGCCTGGCGTCAGGTGCTCGGTCAGGCGATGCTCGGCGGACTCGTGCTCGGCCAGCACTTCTCGTGCGCGCACTACTACTTCGTTCGGCAGGCCGGCCAGCTTGGCGACTTCGATGCCGTAGCTGCGGTCGGCGGCTCCGGGTTCCACTTTGCGCAGGAAGACGACGCTGCCCCCGGCTTCTTTGACCGAAACGTGATAGTTCTTCACGCCGCTAAGCTGCTCCGCCAACTCCGTCAGCTCGAAATAGTGGGTGGCGAAAAGAGTTTTGGCGCGGATGCGCGCGTGCAGGTACTCGATGGCGGCCCAGGCGATGGCCAGGCCGTCGTAGGTGGAGGTGCCGCGGCCGACTTCATCGAGCAGAATCAGCGAACGCGGCGTCGCCGTATGCAGAATGGCCGCGGTTTCGGTCATCTCGACCATGAAGGTGGAGCGGCCGCGGGCCAGATTGTCGCTGGCGCCAATGCGGGTGAACACGCGGTCGACGATGCCGAGCCGCGCGGAGCGCGCCGGCACAAACGATCCCATCTGCGCCATGATCACAATCAGCGCCGTCTGGCGCAGGTAAGTGACTTTTGCCTCCCATGTTGGGGCCGGTGAGCACGATGATGTTGTGCGTCGTCGCATTCAGGATAAAGATCGTTGGGAACAAAACGCTCGCTTCCAGCGGCCAGTTCCTGCTGCTCGATCACGGGATGGCGGCCGTCAATGATCTCCAGATCGGCGATCTCAAGGTCGGCGCGGCCCGACTTTCCGCCCTGGCAGTCGGAGTCAGTGCGTGTCCGACCGCCTGCTCAACCTGCTCAAATTTCGGCCGGCAATAATTCCTCAGCGCGGCAATATGCGCGAGGCACGCGAGCACATCGACTTCGGCAAATGCCAGCGCGGTTTGGCGGATGCGTTTGGCCTCGGCGGCAATGGCGGACCGCAATTCGGCAAAGAGTCGGCGCTCGATCTCGACAATCTTTTCCTGCGCGTCGAGAATCTTCGACTCATATTCCTTCAGCTCAGGAGTGGTGAAGCGCTCGGCATTGACCAGCGTCTGCTTGCGCTCATAGTCGGTGGGCGCGTGATGCAGGTTGGCTTTCGAAATCTCAATGTAGTAGCCGAAGATGGAATTGAACTTCACTTTGAGCGAGCCGATGCCGGTGCGCTCGCGCTCGCGCAGTTCGACCTGGGCAGATATTGCTTTGAATTGCGGCTCAGGTCGCGGAGTTCGTCGAGATCTTTGTCGACTCCGCTGGCGATGACGCCACCATCGCTAAGGTGAGCGGCGGCTCGGGGACGACGGTCCGTCGATCTTTTCGCGCAGATCGGCGAGTTCGTCGAGTCGTCGCGTGCAGTTCGCCGAGTCGCGCGGCGGAGAATCCAGCAAGCGCTTTGCGCAACTTGCGGGATCCGCGCAAGAGACGCGGCGAGCGCCAGAACATCCCGAGGATTCGCCGTTTCGAGCGTGACGCGGCTTAGCAGGCGTTCGAGGTCGAGGATGCCGTCGAGCGTGCGCCGCAATTCTTCCCGTCCGACGAGTTGCTTTGACTTGAGACTCGACTGCATCGAGCCGCGCATCGATCTCCGGCCGTTCGAGCGAGGGGCGCAGCATCCAGGAGCGGAGCAGGCGTTTGCCCATGGGAGTGACGGTTGCGTCGAGCAGCGAAAGAGCGTGACTCCGGCGTCGTTACCGGCGAAAAGAGGCTCAATCAGCTCCAGGTTGCGCACCGTCGTCGCGTCGAGCACCAGGCAGTTTTGCCGTTCGTAGAAGCCGACGCGGTCAATGTGATCGAGCGTGCCGCGCTGCGTGGACCGTATGTAATAAAGGATGGCGCCCGCCGCCGACGCGGCCGCCGGTTTTCCCGGCCAGTCCGAAGCCTTCGAGCGAAAGCACTCCAAAATGATTTTCGAGCAGCGGCAGAGCGTGATCGGGCGAGAAGATCCAGTCGTCCAGCGGAGTCTCGGCATAGCCGGCCGGAGATCGGGCGAGACTCGCCGTCGCCACGCTTCGACGCCTTCAAATAGTGGCGCGGATGATCCGTACAAAATTTCTTTTGGCCGCAATTGCTCAAGCTCTTCTTGAATGCGCCTCGCAGCGGTCTTCGCCGGCAAATTCGGTGGCCCGGAACTCTCCAGTGGAAAGATCGAGCGCGGCAAAGCCGACGCGGTCGCCAACGGTTGCGACCGCTGCCAGGAAATTATTCTCCTCGGCATTCAGCGAAGAATCGGCGGCCGTACCCGGTGTGACCACGCGCGTGACTTCGCGGCGCACCAGCTTCTTCGCGAAGCGCGGGTCTTCGACCTGCTCGCAGACAGCGACTTTGAATCCCCGGCGAATGAGTTTGGAGATATAGCCCTCGGCCGCGTGGTAGGGAACGCCGCACATGGGGATGTCGACGCCCTTTTCCTTGTTGCGCGAGGTGAGCGTGATTTGCAGCTCGCGAGCGGCCAGCACCGCATCATCGAAGAAAAGTTCATAAAAGTCGCCGAGACGGAAGAACAGCAGAGCGTGTGGGGTGCTCCTTCTTGATGGCGGCGTATTGCCGCATCAGCGGCGTGGAGGGATCGGACATAAATGAAATTGGGTAACTTCGGCTGGAATTATGAGCATAACCGGGTACGACTTTGCCAACATCCGGTGCCGCAAATCGCATTTGACTCTCGTCGCGCGTTTTGTTCTTCTTAGTCCATGGAACTTACGAAAAGATCCGATCACCCGCTCGTGGGTCATCATCGGCGACGAATGGCCGAAGGCGCCACCGCCGCCGCAAGTCTGTCCGTTTTGCGGCCCGGCCGGCGATTCCGTGAAGATCGTCGCCACCTTGCCCGGTCTGAATGGGAATCCCTGGTCGGCCCGGTCGGTCGTGCATCCGCAGGCTCTTTACCACATCGAGGGCGAAGCGGGACGGCGTGGCGAAGGCTTATACGATCGTATGATGGCGGTGGGCGCGCACGAAGTGTTGGTGGAGAATCCGAGCCACGACGGCCACATGTGGAATGTGATCGGATGCGGAGGTCGAGCAGGTTTTGCGGCTGGCCGCGTCGCGCATTCAGGATCTGAAGAAGGATAGCCGTTTTAAATACGTCAGCATCTTCAAGAATCATGGCGAACGCGCGGGCGAGGAATTCCATCATCCCACGTCGCAACTGACTGCGACCACATTTGTACCGCGGCGCGTGCTCTACGAGCTGCGCGCCGGGCGCGATTATTTTGAAAGCAAGGAGCGCTGCGTCTTCTGCGACATCCTGTCGCAGGAAGAGCGGCAGAATGTGCGCATTCTCGAAATGCGCGGAGATTACGCCGCACTTTGCCCTTACGCGCCGCGCGTTCCTTATGAAACCTGGATTCTGCCGCGCACGCATGATGCGGCCTTCGAGCGCACCGCGACTTCGCGGGCCGGGAACATGACGGATTTGGCGATCTTGCTGAGGCACACGCTGCAGCGCATCCGCACCGTCACGGAGGCGTTTCACCTCGTGCTCCACACTTCGCCGAACAGCCAGCATCCTTCGGGAACGCTTGGATATTGGGAGACGCTCGACGACGATTATCACTGGCACATCGAGATCTTCCGATCCTGGAGACCAAGGGCCGCTCGTATTCATTCAAGGAGACGTATTACTCCGCCGTGACTTCGGAAACGGCCGTGAGGCGGCTGCGCGAGGCGAAGATATAGAGCGAATGTAAGGATGTGCGGGATGGCACCCCTGAAATCCCTCCGCTTTGCAGCGCAGCGCCAGCGAGCTATGGCCGCCAAAATCGTTCGGCAACTCGGAAGCATCCATAAGCGAAGTGTCCCATAACGAAACGTTCCACAACAATGATCATCGGTGTCCTGGCACTGCAGGGAGATTTTGACGCCCACCGCCGCCGGCTTGAAGAGCTGGGCGCTGAGGTAGTGCTCGTCAAAAAGCCCGAACAGCTCGACCAGATTGACGGCTTAGTGATCCCCGGAGGCGAATCCAGCACGCTTCTCAAGCTTCTGGGTGAAGCGGGTTTCGAAAAACTCAAGCAGTTCGTTCGCTCAAAGCCCTCATTCGGCACTTGTGCCGGCGCAATTCTATTGGCGAACCAGGTCGAAAATCCGAAGCAGGCAAGCTTGGGCGCGCTCGATATCACGGTCCGCCGCAATGCCTATGGCCGCCAGATCGATAGCTCTATCCGTGAGGGCCAGTTTCAAAACAGCCCGATCGAGATGGTTTTTATTCGGGCGCCCAAGATTGAGCGTGTGGGTAAAAACGTTGAAGTGATTGCCATCCAAGGCGAGGATCCCGTGCTCGTAAGGGAGGGCAATACGCTCGCCGCAACGTTTCATCCCGAGCTCAGCGATGATCGCCGAATTCACTCGTTCTTCCTGGATATGGTAACCGGCAGGTAAATTGTCAGGGCAGAAAGTCGCGGACCAATTAGCTGGTTGCGCCACGGAGTGCAATGCCGAAGAGAGAGACACGCCCGAGCAGACCAAGTTCGCTCGAAGCCCTGGAAAGGCTTTATTCGCTGAAATGGCGGCGGAGCAGTGTAGCTAGCCCAACCAGACCGCTTCCGAGCGCGAAGAGGATTCCAGGCTCTGGAAAGGCAGCCGCTTTGATTACACCAGGTTGAGCAAAGGAAGTGGAGGCAAGAAGCACTACAAGAGCGAGACTGCAGGCCCAATTGCGCACGGAAAGAACTCCTTAGATGGACCTGATAGGTGCAACTCGATTTCCATCTTTTTCCAAATTCAAGAACTCATAACAATTGAACATCTGTCTTGATTTTGCGACGTTTTCTGACGAGTCTAGCCGCCCGGTTGGCCAATGGGTGGAATCGAAGTGTGCAATTGCTTGCACTATTGTGACGCGCGGGAGACATTGTTGACCTTATGAGATCCCATCAAGCCGGATCGGGAGACTGGCGGATAAAAGCCCCAGGATCGCCCCCAAACCACGAAAGCAGACAGGCAAACCCGGTCATTTCCAGGCAAGATCGTTTCAAAGCCTGTCGATCTTCGCCGCCAGAATAAAGTCCGATTCCGTCAGCCCGTCCACTTTATGCGTCCAGATTGTGATGTCAACTTTGCCCCACGCCAGCAGGATATCGGGGTGATGTCCCTGTTCCTCGGCCAGCGCGCCAACCTTGTTCACAAAAGCCAGGGCGGTGCGGAAATCGGGAAAGGTGTAGCTGCGCATAATGTGGTGTTCGTTAACAACCTTCCATTGTGCGGATTGAGGCAACTGGCGATGAACCGCGGCCAGCTCTTCGCCCTTCAAAGGCGGAACTCCGCCACGGCAGGGAACGCAAGTCTTTTCGTCAAGGCCCGTCAAATTCAAACTCCTCGTGGGTTATCTATTGCCCGGGGACACGCCATTGAAACTGTCACTAAGCATTCCGAGCCCCGGGCGAAGCGAGTGGGCGAGGAGTCTCGTTCTCTCGCGCCGAAAGCGCCCCCGAACGCCCACCGCCTAGAACGGAATATCCTCGTCCGTAATCGCTGAACCGCCCGCTTGCGCGTGTTCCGGCTCCGGCATGCTCTGATCGAAGTTATTCCCGCCGGCTGAGGCTGCTGCTCCACGCGATCCGCCTCCGGATTCTCCGCCGCCTTCGCCGCGCCCGCCGAGTAGAACCAGATCGTTCGCGACTACCTCAGTCATGTACTTCTTCTGGCCGCTTGTCTTGTCGTCCCAGGAGCGCGTCTGCAGCCGGCCCTCGATGTAGACCTTGCCGCCCTTCTTCAGATATTCGCCGGCGATTTCGGCCAGCCGCTGCCAGAGCACCACGTTGTGCCATTCGGTGCGGTCCTGCCAGTTGCCGTCCTTGCCCTTAAAACGCTCGTTGGTAGCCAGCGTAATCTTTGCCACTGGCGTGCCTTGCGGCGTGTACTTTACTTCTGGATCTTTGCCGAGATTACCAATCAGGATGACCTTATTTATGCTTTTGCCGGCCATAAGGGGGGCTCCTTTTGAGGAAACTGTGGTCGTGACGGTCACTATATCAGAATCGCATGTGGACAAGCCTGTGCGCCCCGCACCCTGAAATTGTGACGAATCGCCGCCCTTAAGCATTCAGAACGCGCATTCACAATTACAGTCGCGCGCAGATCGGCACTTGGCCGTTCAGACAAATTTCAAATTTCCACAACGGGGAGGCTGACAAACTTCGGAAATAAGCACAACCGGGAAGGGCATGAGTTCCACTCATGCCGAAAGCGGCGTCGAATCAACTGCGGCTTCCAGCCGCTGAGGGAATGCCGGCGTCTAACACACTCTTTCAACAAACTCTTTAGTCCCGAGGGCCAAGGCGCGAAATGATGCACGACCGGCCACGTACGATCCCGTTTTCAAGAGGAGCCGCACCCAAAACGTGAGGCTTCAGGCAGCGTCGGCTGCCCTATGGTTTCAGGCGGTAGCTATCGCCCAGTTTTCCCGCTGCCTGTAGGTGTTTTCGCGCTCTCACCAGCTCAGCGATCTGCCGGATATGTCCCAGATCGTGCATGGTCCACTCATGCAGCATTTGTTGCAGGGTGATTTCGCCGGCCTCCTGGTGCCTCGCGCGGCGTTCACCGGCGCTTCGCGGCAAGGTCCGCAGATACTCCACGTTGGTCGCGCGCTGCTCTTCAAAATGGTCGAAGGCATCTTCCGCATTGGCATTGCGGTACAACTCCAGGTACATCTGCGCATCATCCGGCTCGAACTCCGGCAGTTCCTCACTCACGAACCGGTCCACGCGTGTTCGATAGCAGTGGCCCTCGGAATGGGAAAGATGCGCGAGCACTTCCGCTACCGAAAAGCGGTCGGGCGCGGGCTTCCATTCGGTATCTTCGACCGACAGGCCGCATATCAATCCGTGCAGGATCGCGGGGGTCGCTTCCAACTGGTCGAGGCAGTCTAGTTCCAATTTTTGCGTCATGTCGTAACAACACCGCAGATGAATGACACTGGGCGATAAAGCATCTCAGTGGCACGGTTACAACAACACGATGCTGTGTGGAGCTTGCAATGTCAACTGTCGCACCGTTAGCGCAACTTCGTGCCGTTGCCCGCCCTTCCGCCTGTACGCTCAAAAGCATGCAACGGCCTGACAATAGCGCCCCCATCCGATAGCATAGGTGCAAGATCAAGTGTGGGGCTATTCAGCAAAGGAGGTTCCTCTATGAAACTCAGCATCGCTATGGCTACGATAGTTGTGTTCTGCTTCTGCGCGCTCGCCGCGCTCCCGCTCACCGTATTTGCGGCATCCGTGCCGCAGGCCGGCAGCACTGCGCCCGATTTCACTCTCACCTCTCAGGAAGGCACGCCGGTAAGCCTCAAGGACTACCGCGGTAGCTGGGTGGTGCTCTACTTCTATCCCAAGGATTTCACCAGCGGCTGCACCATCGAGGCGCATAATTTCCAGCGCGACCAGGCTCAATATCAGGAAAAGAAAGCCGTCGTGCTCGGAGTCAGCGTGGACAGCGCCGATTCCCACAAGCAGTTCTGCACCAAGGAAGGCCTCAACTTCAAACTTTTGGCCGATACCGACCATAAAGTCTCAGAGCAATATGGCTCATTGACCAACATGGGCCTGGTGAAGTTCGCAGCGCGGCACACGTTCATCATTAACCCCGAAGGCAAAATCGTGAAGGTCTACACCGACGTGAATCCCAACCAGCATAGCCAGGAAGTATTGGCCGCTCTGACCGAGTTGCAAAATCAGGCCGGCAAATCCCAGCACTAGAGCGGGCCTCATACATGGTTTTGGGTAATACTTAACGACAGTTCCGCAAGGAGAACTCGACCTGACGCTCCCTAAACGAAAATCTGATACAGCATTAGGTACACGACAACGCCCGTGACCGAGACATAAAGCCACAGCGGAAACGTCCAACGCGCAATCGCGCGATGCCGGTCAAACTGCTCGCGCAGCCCGCGGACAAGAGTGATAATCACCATCGGCACAATCACGGCGGCCAGCACGGTGTGCGAAATCAAAATCGTGAAATAGAGCGGCCGCGACCATCCCGTCCCGCGAAAATGCACGGACCCAACATGGTAGTGATAGTAGAGATAGGAAATAAGAAACACCGTTGAAGTTGCCAGAGCCGTCAGCATGACGGCGCGGTGCGCAGCCATTTTGCCGCGCGCGATGAGCACACGGCCGATAACGAGCAGCACCGCGCTCGATCCGTTCAAGGTAGCGTTGATCTTCGGGAAGATGGAGTAGTCGGGCATGAATGTTCAGTTGTAGGGCAACCGAATCTTTTTGGCAAGAGGGGAGGAAGGTAAGAGGTCTGAGGTGAGAGGTCAGAATAAGAATCAAGACCCCGCGTCCACTGGGGTTGCTGCGATCATATGCTTTGACCTCTTACCTCGAACCTCAGACCTCAAACCTCACGCCTACTCTCCCGCCCCGCTTCCATATAAAATGGTTCTACAATGTCCGATGTGGGCAATCCGCAGCCTCAAGCCCCTGAGGCGGCACAAGCGCATGACCCGTCACGTTCGTTGCCGGTCGTCGCGGTCTGGGCGCGCGACCTGCTCGTCTCGCTCGCCATTTCCGCCTTCATCATTATCTTCCTTTACCAGCCCGTGAAGGTCGAAGGCACCAGCATGATGCCCGGCCTCGAAGACCAGGAACGCATCTTCGTCAACAAGTTCGTCTATCGCTGGGAGCCCATCCAGCACGGCGACATCGTCGTCTTCCGCTATCCGCGCGATACTTCGAAGAGCTACATCAAGCGAGTCATCGGCGTAGCCGGAGACCACATCCGGATCGAGAACGGCCGGGTTTTCGTCAATGACCAGGCGCTCGACGAAGACTACGTCCCCTCGGAATACGCCGACGCCCGGTCGTATCCCGAAGTGGTGGTCCCGCGCAACAGCTACTTCGTGCTCGGCGACCACCGCAGTATGTCGAACGACAGCCGTGACTTTGGCCCCGTCAACGAGCGCTACATCTATGCCAAAGCCGTCTTCGGCTACTGGCCGATGGAAAAGCTGGGACGGCTGCGCTAGTCTCGACATTGACGGCGAGTGACCATGACGCACATACAGCCCCTTTTCGATATTGCGCCCTATCGCTGGATCTTCTGGGCGGTATTTCTGTTCGCCTACGTCCCGGAATTTATGCTCATCGCGCGCTCGACGCCCGCCGCCGGCGTCAAAAGCGATCGCGGATCCATGGGCTTAATTATCCTTGCGGGTTGGCTCGCATTTCCGGCTGCATTTATTGTTTCGTCATGGGCCCCCTACGCATTGTTGAGTCATAGAACTGCGTGGTTCGCGTCTGGTCTCGTGCTTCTTTTAGCGGGATCTTTTCTCCGGCGCTATTGCTTCCGTACGCTGGGCCGCTTTTTCACCGGAAATGTGCAAATCCAAGCCGGCCAGCCCGTAATCCAGCACGGTCCATACCGGCTAGTCCGGCATCCCTCCTATACAGGAGGGATGATCATGTACTTGGGTAGCGGCATGGCTCTGACGAACTGGCTGAGTGCCCTAATTCTGTTCGGCATGGGTGCCGGAGTGTACGCGTACCGCGTGCATGTTGAAGAATGGGCACTTGCGGACGCCATCGGGCAGCCCTATCGCGGCTACATGCAACGAACGAAGCGGTTTATTCCGTTCGTGTTTTGAAGCCTTGTTATCCGCGTTTTGCACAGCCCAGCACGCGAATCTTCGTTGGCCGCGGCTACGAACCCTGCTAAAATCCCTAAAATCCACTCCCAGGAGTTGCAATGCAAGCTACGCTTGCTCTCGAAGACGGCAGAGTCTTCCGAGGCAAAGGCTACGGCGCCAAAGGCGAGTGCTCCGGCGAAGTCGTTTTCAATACTTCCATTACCGGCTACCAGGAAATTTTCACAGACCCTTCCTACGCCGGCCAAATCGTCGTTCTAACCAATCCTGAAATCGGCAACTACGGCACCAACCCCGACGACAACGAGGCCGAACCGCCCGTACATCGAAGGGCTGATCGTCCGCGAGTTCTCCAAAGTCAGTTCCAACTGGCGCTCGCAGCAAGTCACCGACGAGTTCATGGAGCAGTTCAAGATCCCCGTCCTCGCCGATATCGACACGCGCGCCCTCGTCCGCCATCTGCGTACTCACGGCGTGATGCGCGGCGTGATCTCGACGCTAGAAGACGACGCTGAAAAGTTGGTCGCCAAGGCGCGCGCCATTCCAAAAATGGACGGCACCGATCTCGCCAAAGTCGTCAGCACCAACCACACCTACGTCTGGGAAACCGGCGAGCGCTCGCACCTGCCCGACGAAATCGTGGGAGTGAAAGACGAGCCGCCGCGCTTCCACGTAGTCGCCTACGACTTCGGCATCAAGCTGAACATCCTGCGCAAACTGCGCGGCGAAGGCTGCAAAGTGACAGTAGTCCCGGCGCAAACACCCGCCGAAGACGTGCTCGCGCTCAAGCCCGACGGAGTCTTCCTCTCGAACGGCCCCGGCGACCCCGAGCCCTGCACCTACGCCGTCGATAACATCCGCCGCCTCATGGGACGCCAACCGATCTTCGGAATCTGCCTGGGCCATCAGCTCACCGGTATCGCGCTCGGCGGCAAAACCTTCAAGCTGAAATTCGGCCACCACGGCGGCAACCATCCGGTAAAGCAGTTGCAAACCGGCAAAGTAGAAATCACGGCCCACAACCACAACTTCGCCGTCGATCCCGACTCGCTCCCGCAAAGCGAAGTCGAATTGACGCACATGGACCTGAACGACCAGACGCTGGAAGGCATGCGCCACCGGAACCTGCCGTTATTCAGCGTCCAGTACCACCCGGAAGCCGCGCCCGGCCCGCACGATTCGCATTATTTATTCAAGGATTTTGTGAAGATGATGGAGGAGTGCAAACGGTGACTCTGGCGGCGAAAACGGAGACCCGACCGGAGAACCTAACGTTTGGGAGAATTCTCCAACGCCTTCCGCTTTATTTTGGGCTGGCATTCGCCGGCCTCGCGGTCATGACGCTTGTAGTAGCGCTAAGTATTCATTTCAAGGTAACCGGATATTTGACCGGAGGATGGATTGGATTTGCCGGATACACCGGTCTACTCTTTTGGGTCATTGTGCGTCAGGCAAAGCCACACTGGTAATCGATTGAGCTTCTGGCTGGTAGCCCTGGCGATGCTGACAGCGCACTGTTCAATATTTGTTTCTCTTTTGCGTGTTTATCCGCAATGGCGGATGATCTGGTTCTGGCCGATCACGGTCGTCGAAGCTGGCGTGATCGGTGGCACTATCGAGTGGCTCTTTCCCGAACGGCACATGAGGCACCATAAAGCGGAAATGTCTTGACGTGCTATTTTATGTGCGTCGTACTGATAGCTGGCCACTGACAACTGGTTTTCAATGCCCAAACGAACTGACATCTCGAAAATTCTGATCCTCGGCTCTGGACCCATCGTCATCGGACAATCCGCCGAGTTCGACTACTCCGGCACGCAAGCCTGCAAGGCGCTCAAGTCCGAGGGCTTCGAAGTCGTGCTGGCCAACTCGAACCCGGCCACCATCATGACCGATCCCGAGTCGGCCGACCGCACTTACATCGAGCCGCTCACCCGCGAATATCTCGAAGAGATCATCCGCATCGAGCGCGAACTGGCGCCCAGTGCCGGTTTTGCCATTCTGCCGACCGTTGGTGGGCAGACCGCGCTCAATCTGGCCATTGAACTTGCCGACAGCGGCGTGCTTGAAAAATTCAACGTGCACTTGATCGGTGCGCAAATCAGCGCTATCAAGAAAGCCGAGGACCGCCTCGTCTTCAAAGATGCCATGCAGCGTATCGGCCTCGATGTTCCGAAATCCGCGCTCGTCAACAACCTCAAGGACGGCCTCGAATTCGCCGGCAAAATCGGCTTTCCCGTCATCATTCGCCCTAGCTTCACGCTCGGCGGCACCGGCGGCGGCATCGCATACAACCGCGAAGAGCTGATGGATGTGCTCGCCCGCGGCCTCGACCTCTCGCCCGTGCACGAGTGCCTCATCGAGGAATCCGTGCTCGGCTGGAAAGAGTACGAACTCGAGGTGATGCGAGACACCAAAGACAACGTCATCATCATCTGCTCGATTGAAAATTTCGACCCCATGGGCGTGCACACCGGCGACTCCATCACCGTCGCGCCCGCGCAAACGCTCACCGACCGCGAATATCAAATGATGCGCGATGCTTCCATCGCTGTCATCCGCGAGATCGGCGTCGAAACCGGCGGCTCTAATATTCAGTTCGGCGTCAATCCCACCACCGGCCGCATGGTTGTCATCGAGATGAACCCGCGCGTCTCGCGCTCGTCCGCGCTGGCGTCAAAAGCCACTGGATTTCCGATTGCCAAGATCGCGGCCAAGTTAGCCGTCGGCTACACGCTTGACGAAATTCCCAACGACATCACCCGCAAAACTCCGGCGTGCTTTGAGCCAACTCTCGACTACGTAGTCGTCAAAATTCCCAAGTGGCAGTTTGAGAAATTTCCCGGCGCAGATGAAAGCCTCGGTCCGCAAATGAAGTCGGTCGGCGAAGTGATGGCCATTGGCCGCACATTCAAAGAAGCGCTACAGAAGGGAATCCGCGCCCTCGACACCGGCAAAAAAGTTGGCTCCGAAAAAATCGAGCCCAAGATACTAACGCAGCGTCTCGTTACGCCGCATCCCGAGCGCCTTTCTTACGTTCGCTACGCGCTGCGTCAGGGCCACACCATTAAGCAAATCGCCAAGATGACGTTGATCGACCCGTGGTTCCTCTATCAGCTCAAAGAAATCGGCGACATGCAACTCGAGTTGGAGAAGCATCCGATGGAATCGGTCCCGGTCGAAGTCGTGCGCGAGGCCAAGCGCATGGGCTTCTCCGACGGCCGCCTGGCTGGCACGTGGCGTCTCGACGGCAAAGGCGGACAGGAAAAAGTCCGTCACTTCCGCAAGAAGCACGGCATCAAGCCGGTGTACAAGCGCGTGGATACTTGCGCCGCCGAATTCGAAAGCTACACACCGTATCTCTACTCCACCTACGAAGAAGAAGACGAAGCCGCGCCCACGGCGAAGAAGAAAGTCGTCATTCTTGGCTCGGGGCCGAATCGCATCGGGCAGGGAATTGAGTTCGATTACTGCTGCTGCCATGCCAGCTACGCGTTGCGCGAAGATGGTTACGAGACCATCATGATCAACTGCAATCCCGAGACGGTCTCGACCGATTACGACACGAGCGACCGCCTCTACTTTGAACCATTGACGCTCGAAGACGTCTTCGCCATCTGCGAGCACGAAGGCTCCGCCGGTGCGCCTGTGGGCGTGATCGTGCAGTTTGGCGGACAGACTCCGCTCAACCTGTCGCTTCCGCTGAAGGCTGCCGGAGTGAACATCATCGGCACGTCGCCCGAGTCGATCGACCTCGCAGAGGATCGCAAGCGCTTCGGCAAGCTGCTCGAAGAACTCGATATCCCGCAAGCGCCTGGGTCCATGGTTACGTCCGCCGAAGGTGCCGTCGAAGCGGCCAACAAAATCGGTTTCCCGGTGTTGGTGCGTCCTTCCTATGTGTTGGGCGGCCGCGCCATGGTCATTGCGTACGATGAGGACACCATCAACCAATACATGAAGCAAGCAGTCGAGTATTCGCAAGATCGGCCGATTCTCATCGACAAATTTCTGGAAGATGCGATTGAAGTCGACGTCGATGCGCTTTCTGACGGCGAGGATGTTGTCATCGGCGGCATCATGCAGCATATAGAAGAAGCTGGCATCCATAGCGGCGACTCGTCGTGCGTGCTGCCTGCGGTGGATATCCCGGAGCCGCTGCTCAATCGCATGCGCGAATACACGTTCAAGCTGGCGCGCGCGCTGAAGGTCATCGGCCTGATGAACGTGCAATTCGCGATTCCGCGAGGAAACGGCAAAAGTAGCAACGGACATCAGGTGCCGACTGTGTATGTCCTCGAAGTGAACCCGCGTGCCTCGCGGACCGTCCCGTATGTCAGTAAGGCTACGGGCGTGCCCATGGCCAAGATTGCCGCACGCCTGATGACCGGCCGCAAGCTGCGCGAATTTTTGCCGGAATATGTCGAGCAGGGAAGAGACCTCGACACGGGCCGAAACTACTTTGTCAAGTCTCCAGTTTTTCCGTGGTCAAAGTTTCCCGGCGTCGATACGGTGCTTGGGCCTGAGATGCGGTCTACCGGGGAAGTCATGGGCGTGGCCGACAACTTTGGTGAAGCTTTCGCTAAGGCCCAACTCGCGGCCGGCCAAAAGCTGCCCATCAAAGGCACCGTCTTCGTCAGCGTCACCGACCACGACAAGCCTGGGGTCATCGAGGTGGCGCGACGGTTTTTCGATATGGGCTTCAAACTAGTGGCCACTCATGGCACCGCCGACAAACTGGAGGATGCCGGCCTGACGGTTGAGCGCGTCTACAAGGTCAAGGAGGGCCGCCCCAACGCCGTTGACCTCATCAAAGCCGACCGCATCCAGCTCATCATCAACACGCCCCACGGCCCCGATCCCTACTTCGACGAAAAAGCCATCCGCCGAGCTGCCGTAACCGCCCGCATCCCGACGATCACGACGCTAAGCGCAGCCAGAGCCGCCGCCGAAGGCATCTCCGCCCTGCAACGTGGAGAGGTAAGAGTGCAAGCATTGCAAGCACTGCACGCGGAAAGAGTGGCCCGATAGAAACGCAAGCGGTAGTTTTCCCTCATGCCCAGCCTCACATCCCGCTTCGCCGCCCTAGCCATCATCGGACTCCCCGTCTTGGTCGCCGCCCTTCTCTTCGGCCCCACCGCCTTCGATCTCGCCTTCC
Organism: uncultured Acidobacteriaceae bacterium; assembly: GCA_963804075.1. Classification (GTDB taxonomy): domain Bacteria; phylum Acidobacteriota; class Terriglobia; order Terriglobales; family Acidobacteriaceae; genus Acidiflorens. The sequence goes on from CAWDPB010000098.1 coordinate 47,518, forward strand.
ACCACCGCCCGCCCGAGCGCTATCTTATCCCCGCAGGCTTCACTGGCTGGACCCGCATCGAGTTCCGCAAGAACGGCGCGCCGCCGCTTCCCACCGAAAACGGTCATCGCCTCCTCAAGCTCGACGTCCAAGGCAAACTCTCCACCAGCTCCAACCCGCAAACCGGCCATGGCAAAGACGACTTCTACTACTACTCCAGCGGAGATTCCTCAATAACGCACCGCACCGCCATCCCCAATGTTGGAGTCTGCAAAGGCATCGGCATGATCTGGCAAGTCGAAACAGTGGTTGACGAGCAGGCTGGAATTCCTTTCACCCGCTTCTTCGTCGGCACCGAGGATCAGTACCGCCGCGACGCCGATCCCACCGGAACCAAACTCCCCGCCTGCGAATAAGCCGTCGGGCGGCATCGCTCATCCCTGGCATCTGCATCCGTTTGTGACGTTGAATCCTTTTCCCAAATCTCACGCTCTTCCCATATAGAGGAAAGAACGTGACTACCATCAGCATCGCCACCGCATCCACCCTGCTCGGCGCCCAAAACGCCACCAAACACCAGTGGATCGACGTCCGCTCAGCCAGCGAGTACGCCTCCGGCCACATACCCGGAGCCGTCAACATTCCCATGGATCAGATGGAGGCTCGTCTTGACGATCTCGCTCCCGCATGCCGATCATCCTCGTCTGTCAGGCCGGCAAACGCGCCCGCATGGTTGCCGGACTGCTCGAGCCATGCCGCGCCGACGTCACCGTACTCGAAGGCGGAACGGCCGCATGGAATGCCGCCGGTCGGCCGCTTGGTTGCGAGCGTGAAATCCAGTTTTTCGCTCGAACGCCAGGTGCGCCTGATTGCCGGCGTGCTGGTACTGATCGGCGTCATCTTGTCCCTGACCGTCCAGCGCAACTGGATTTTCCTCGCCGCTTATCGTGGGTGCCGGACTCACGTTCGCCGGCCTCACCGAGATTTGCCTGATGGCAGGCTTGCTGGTCCGCATGCCATGGAACCGGGCGCGCAGCGAAAGCGAGCGCCGCGCACCCGCAACCGTGCAACCTGTGACTACGGTCACGTTCGAAGATGAGGGCGGCTGAAATAATTAATCCGTGAATTTCGAGACGCTGGTCAACCAGCACAAAGATGCGGTCTACCGCCAGATGCTCCGCGTTTGCGGGAACCACGCCGACGCCGAGGACGTTTTGATCGAGGCGCTCTTGAAGGCCTATCGCCATCTCGACCAGCTGCGCGATTCCGTCGCTTTCCGGGCCTGGCTGGCGAAGAATCGCGAATCGCGTGTGCTGGCAACTGCGCAAACGCGAGGCGCTGCTTCCCCTGCTTCAACTCTCCTCGCTGGAAGAGGAAGGAAAAGAAATCGCAGCGAACGTCCCATCGGTTGAGACCGAGATGGCGGGCGCGCAGATGAAAAACATGCTGTCTGCCGCCGTCGCGAGTCTCCCAGAACCATATCGTACGGTGTACGAAATGCGAGACCTACAGGATTTGCCGGGCGAGAATGTCGCCCAAACTCTCGGTATATCGTTGGCAGCCATGAAGTCGCGACTCCACCGGGCTCGCGACCTCGTCCGGCAGCAACTGGACGGCATTCTTTTGCGAAACAAAGAAACATAGCAAGCAGAATTTCAATGACAGATCGGGAAGAAGGAATCGGATTCGGTGAGAAACCGGACCGGTTCCACCAACGGAGGACATCATGGAAGTCATAGTCGAGCATCTCGGAGCCGTTCAATTTGAAATCAAAGCCCGCGAACATACGATCGTCAGCGATCAGCCGCCGGAGAATCTTGGCCACGACGAGGGCATGACACCGCCCGAATTGCTCCTCGCTTCACTCGGTTCTTGCGCCGCTTTCTACGCCGCCGCATATCTGCGCAAACACAAACTGGCCGACGCTGGCACCAGGGTCCGCGTCACAGCGGAAAAGCGCAAGGATCCTGCGCGCCTCGACAACTTTCATATCTCAATTGATGTGCTGCCCGGACTTGAGCCAAAGCACATCGAGGGCGTGGAACGCGCTGTCCATCAGTGCCTCATTCACAACACCTTGCTCCATGCGCCCGCCATCACCATCGAAATCCAAAGTCCTGCCCTCACTCCCGCGTCCTGAGCGCAGCGCATGCGCTCAATGGTGACAAATTCGTAGCGCAGCGCCGATAATGAACTGGTTGAGTCGCGCGCAAAGCGCAAGCTGCCGCCGCGAATAGCGAGCGGCCAACAACCGACGACTAACGACAAACGACGAGGTTCCCATGCTTCTCCACGGTATCTTTCCACCCATCACCACGCCCTTTTATGCTGATGGCCAGGTCTATTACAAGAAGCTGGAATCCAACGTCGAGCGCTATTCCCGCACGCTCGTCGCCGGCATCGTGGTCCAGGGTTCCACCGGAGAAGCTATCCTCCTCTCCGACGAAGAGCGCCGCGACGTCCTCAAGTGCGCCATCGCTGCCGCTGCGCCGCACAAAGTCATGATCGCTGGCACCGGCATCGAATCCGCCATTGAAACTCTGCGCCTTACCGAGTATGCCGCCACTCTTGGCTACGACGCGGCGATGGTGCGCACGCCGCACTACTACAAAAAGCAGATGCTCCCCGCCAACCTGCTCGCGTTCTACCGCACCGTCGCCGATCAATCCGCGCTGCCCATCATCGTCTACAACTTTCCCCAAGCCACCGGATACGACATCCCCGCCGAGCTTGTAATCGAACTTGCTAACCACCCAAACATCGTTGCTATTAAGGAATCCAGCGGCAATCTGGCCAAAGTCAAAGCCATGGTCGATGGCACGCGCCACATCAAGCGCACCGCTACCGTCACGGAGACCTTCACGGCCGTAACCCCGCGCATGATCAAAGCCGCCGAAGCAGACGCGAGGAAAAAGCGGGAAAAAGAGAGCAGGGAACTGGTGAGCATAGGGACTCTGGCAGGATCTGCATCCCAGCGTGGCGCGGACACTCCTGTCCGCGTAGCCGGCAATACCACACCAAGTTCTGCAGCTATAACCACAGTCGGAACCCTCAAGACCCGCCAGAAAGAAGTCGGCTTCCAGGTCATGGTCGGAGCCGCCCATCAGCTCGAACCCTCCCTCGCCCTCGGTGCCGTTGGAGCCATTCTCGCTTTCGCTTGTCCCGCCCCCACCGCTTGCTATGAAATTTATGCCGCGCTGAAAGAAGGCGACACCGCTCTCGCCAAGGAAAAACAGGAGCGCGTCAACCTCCCCGCCCAGCGCGTCATTGGAGACTTCGGCGTCCCCGGCGCAAAATACGCCATGGACCTCAATGGCTACTACGGAGGCCCCGCGCGTCTCCCATTCCTGCCCCTCACCGGCGAGCAGAAAATTGAGATCGACAAGTTGATGGCGACCATTCGGAGTTAGTGCGCGGAGAGTCTCGCGTCGCGCAGTCTTCAATAACTCAGCGCAATCTAGGTAGCTGCCCTCAATTCTTCTGCGCCCTACGTTGCTGTCATCCAACGCGTGTGTTAAAACTCTCGCTATGAAACTGCGCCTGCCATTCTTATTATTAGCATGCTTACTCATAACTCGCGCTTTGGCCAAAGATCCTCCTAGCCAAGTCATCAACTGGCCCCAGACCGGTTCTCCAGTAGTCCGCGTTACGCTCGGCAAGTTTAAGGAAACAAGCTCCATTTCCGCTCAGCGCAACTACATCATCGAGACAACCGCCGAGAACCTGTGGAACAAGAAAATCTCGCACCTCGGTTTCAACCTTTATCTCTTCGATAAGAACAAAGTCCGCATCGGCGATGGCTGGATTACGATCGAAAACGTTGGTCCAGGGGAATCCGTCAAATTTGAAACTACCGTTCATACGATGGGTGTTCCTGTCTTGTTCGAATTGATGGCAAATTCCGTTCCACAGGAACTGCGGCCTCTCGCGCCGCCCAGAAAAATATCCATCACCGTCAACTCCGTGCCTCAGGGTGCAAACCTTTCCGTCGATGGCGAAGAGGTCGGCACCACTCCTAAAATGGTGCAACTCACCGACGGCAAACATGCTCTCGGATTTGTGAAGGAAGGTTTCAACGCAGGGAAGTATCCACTTGAAATTGGCCCCGACGATGTTTCCGGAGGCAGTGTCAGCTATGAGCTTGGAACCTCCGCTCATGACACTTTCGAGCTCAGAGACGGCACGGTCCTGACGGGTGACCTCGTTTCCGTCAGCGGAATGCAAATCACAGTGCGCGTCGCGGGAGCAATGCAGACGCTCGACCGCAACAAGGTCAAGCGCATCCTTCTGACGGAGCGCGATCCGGCAGAATAAGCAAACAGCCGCTTCTGCAATCCCGATGTCGTAGGTCCGCCCGCTCAGGCTGGGTCACACGCCCTTGTGATGCCGATCACGTTTCGTTATTATTAGAACGAACGTTCGAACCATGTCCTCCTCCATCGCCATTCCGGGCAAGCGAGTCTCGCACCGTCGTGACACCGCCGCATTGGAAGCCGCAGAAACGCGCTTTGACCGCCGCCTCAGCGAAATCCTTGCTCATGCCACGGAAGCATTCCGCGAAAAAGGCTACGAAGGCTCCTCCATGCGCGACCTCTCTCGCGCCACCGGCATGTCGCTTGCCGGCCTCTATCACTACTTCGGATCCAAAGAACGTCTGCTCTACCTCATCCAGAAGCACGCTTTCTCCACCATCATTGAACAACTGAAGGCGCGGCTCCACGATGTTGACGATCCCGCCCAGCGCATCCGCATCTTCATCCAGAATCATCTCGAATATTTTGTCGCCAACCAGAGCGGACTGAAGGTTCTCGCTCACGAGGATGAGGCCCTGAAGAACGGGTTTGCCTCCGAACTTACCTCCATCAAGCGCGAGTACTATCGCATCTGCGTCGGCCTCATGGACGATCTGAAACGCGAGCGCCGCATCGAATTCAATTCCCGTACCGCCGTCATGAGCCTGTTCGGCATGATCAACTGGATCTACACCTGGTACAACCCGCGCGTCGATGGAACAGCGGAAGATCTCGCACGCCAGATGAGCAATATCATTCTGGCGGGTGTGGGAAGCGGTGTTGTTGCATCCACGGGCAGCAAGAGCTTCTCATCTCGAGCCGCGCACAGAGAATCAATCGAGTCCTTGTCATCCCGAGCCGTCCGCAGGCGAAGCCGAGGACGAGCGAGGGATCTGCATTCCGCACCACCAGCAAAATCAGTTTTGAAGCGGCGCGGCACCAAGCGCGCCCCAAGCAAAGTTTAATTTCAAGCCGGCGTAGCCGGCCATTAAGAGGAGCAATCAATGGCAACCACCCTGCAACCGGCTTCCGCCGAAACCACCAAACAACTCATCAACTACCGCACCGACCGCGGCGTTGCCGTCATCGAAATGAACGATCCGCCCGCCAATACCTATACCTACGAGATGAACCGACAGCTCGACGAAGCCATCCTCAAAGCGCGCATGGATAATGACGTCTATGTCATCCTGCTCACAGGTGTAGGCGATAAGTTCTTCTCCGCGGGCGCGAACATCAAGATGCTGGCGAGCGTCGACCCGACGTTCAAGTATTACTTCTGCCTCCACGCGAATGAAACGCTTCTGCGCCTTGAGCACACGCCAAAACTGGTGATCGCTGCCATCAACGGCCATTGCGTCGGCGGCGGGCTTGAGATCGCCATGGCCGCCGATATCCGCATCGCGCGCAAAGACGCCGGCAAGATCGGCCTGCCCGAAGTCAACCTCGGCGTACTGCCAGGAACCGGCGGCACACAGCGCCTCTCGCGCATGGTCGGCAAGAGCAAGGCCATCGAGCTCATGGTCACGGGCAACACGTTCTCGTTCGAAGAAGCGAAGGATCTCGGCATTATCAACGACATCTTCGATCGCGAAGGTTTCATGGAGAACATCATGGAGTACGCCCGCCAGTTCACGCCGCCGAATAAAGCCGCCAAGGCCGTCGGTCGCATTAAGCGCGCCGTGCAGACCGGCTGGGAGATTCCAATGGAGTCGGCGTTGGCCGTGGAGCGTGAGAACCAGCAAATTCTATTCCAGAGCGAAGATGCAAAAGAAGGCCTGGCCGCGTACATAGAGAAACGCCCAGCCGAATTCAAGGCCAAATAGTGTGGCGCGGACACTCTTGTCCGCGCGGAACAGCGAGCGGGAGGCACAATGGGAATCTATTCAGTTCGTCTCTTGCTTCGATGTACAGGCAAGGGGCAAGCGACTCGCATCCCGCTCTACGAAGACCGGCTCGTGCTCGTGCGGGCTGGGAGCCACGATGCGGCGAAGAAAAAGGCGAAAAGGATTGTGGGGCGAGGGTCGACTCCGTACAAGAACGTTTTAGGTAATGCCGTGCATTGGCGTGTAGCTTGCGTCTACGGGTTGACCGAACTGTTCGAAGACGAATTCAAGAACGGTGGTTTCAAGGACTCGGCGCAAGTTTATTGGCGGTACATACGCTCCTCCGATCCGCTTAAAAAGCTTAAGCGCGAGGGAACAATGAACTCGCTGTACCAAGGATAGGAAGCTCTTGTTTCTCGGCGTCCTCTGCGTCTCGGCGGTGAAAGGATTTTGACTTTATGCCAGGAAAAGTAGCAAAAATCGGAAGCTTCAGTGAATGGGAAGGGTTGTTCAACGAGTGGCGCAAAGAAGTCGGCGTCAATAAGGACGACGTCGAAGCCTTTCACTTCGATACCCTCTACGGTGCCATCGAGACCGACGACATACAGTTCGGTTCCTACAAGGGCCGCAAGAAGTGGGAGAACCTGCGCCAGGTTCCCACGCAACAGATGCGCGACGCGCTGATGAACATGATCATCTATCAGGGCGACACCGAATTTGCCAGCGTCGAGCAGCAGCGCAATCTGTTTGAAACCGCTCCTACCGACTGGGACCGCCGTGCACTCACCCGCGTCATGATCGAGGAGATGCGCCATGGCTGGCAGATGTGCGCGCTGCTCATTGATTTCTTCGGCTATTCGGGCAAGGTCGAAGCACAGAAAATGCTCGAGCGGCGAGCCTTCGAAAACGCCCGCCTGTTGGGCACTTTCAACGTCGATGTCGACAACTGGCTCGACTTCTTTGTCTACACAGATTTCGTCGACCGCGACGGCAAATTCCAATTGCAGATGCTGAAGTACTCGTCTTTCGCGCCCCTTGGCCGTTCAACCTCGTACATGCTGCGCGAGGAGGCCTTCCACATGGGCACGGGCAATGATGGCCTGCGCCGCATCGTTGAAGCAGGCGTGATCCCCCAGACACTGTTTCAGAAGTATCTCAATAAGTGGATCTCCAGTTCTTTCGACTTATTCGGGACCGACCACTCCTCCTCGGCGCACTGGGCCTATGTGTGGGGGATCAAGGGCCGTTACGATGAGCCGCAGAACAACAAAGCCGCCGATCTCGACGAACTCAACGACTACAACCGGCAGCTTTATCGCCAGGAAGTCGCCGGGCTGGTCGATCGTCTGAATACCTTCCTCAGGCCCGGCGAGAAGAAGTTCTATACGCCCGACATAAAGTTCAATCGCAACATAGGACGATGGGCGGGCAAGCGCTTCCATTGCGAGACGGGCGAGGCGCTCGACGACCAGTCGTACGCGCAGCATTGCGCGGAGAGTTTGCCCTCGGCCCAAGATAAAGTGCTGCTCCTCGATATCATCCGCAACGAGAAAAAGTGGATCAAGGAAAAAGAAGGTGCGCGTGACCCGTTCGCGACCATCGGCGAGCCGCGCAAATCCGCCATCAACTTGTAGTTAGGCGAGAATGTTCCACCTGAGACACTGTGTACATGTGTATTTGTAAATACATAATTGTACTATAGTAAATAGTCTCTCTTCCGTATTGCAGGCAAATTTGCGACGTTTTGGAGCCTCGACGGTACTCAGAACCACAGGAAGCGCAGGCATGAGATACATTAAAATCGAGGACCGGCCGCCGGTGGGGAGGATTCAGCTGGCGAATCCCCCGCTGAACGTCATCGAAGTTCCGATGATGCATGAAATCCAGCGAGCAGTGGCCGGCTTCGATGTTCGCCCCGACATCAGCGTAATTATTCTTGAAGGGAAGTCGGGCAATTTTTCCGCAGGGGTGGACATCAAGGCGCACGTACCCGAACAGGTACACGAAATGCTATCCAGCTTCCATGCGGCGATTCGCGCCGTTATCGCCAGCCGCAAGGTGACGATTGCTCAGGTCGAAGGAGCTTGTCTGGGCGGAGGAGCGGAGTTGGCAGCGGTTTGCGACATGGCCTATACAGCGCGCGACGCTCGCTGGGGATTCCCGGAAATCAAGCTGGCGTGCTTTCCTCCAGTGGCGGTCGTTGTGCTGCCGGCGTTGGTTGGACAGAAGCGCGCGAGCGAGCTGATTTTGACCGGGCGGCAGATTTCGGGCGACGAGGCGCTTGCAATGGGGCTGGCGAATCGATCGGGGCGCGCGGGAGAGTTGGAAGGAATGGTTCAGCAAACGGTCGACGAGTTAAAGCAGCACAGTCCAGCCGCGCTGACTTATGCGAAGAAGTCGATGTACGCGTGGGATGCAATCGATAAGGGGCTGGCCAGAGCGGAGAGGATTTATCTGGAAGAACTTGTCTCGACGGCGGATGCGCGGGAGGGTATCATGGCTTTCCTTGAGAAACGCCCGGCGAAGTGGACGGGGAAGTAGAGGCTCGGGCAGGGTTTCAAGTTGTATGATCCAAGACTGAACTGCACGAGGTGGGTTGTAACAACTCCAACTCAAAATTCGGAGACACAGCGTTCAAGCAACCCAGGGCACTTGATGTGCCGTACGTCGTTGTGGGGAGTGGCGGGATTTCTGGGCTGTGCATATTTCGCATGGGTATCCTACAGTCACATCGCGAACAGCGAGTTTGACTGGCCGCACGATCTTTGGCTGGGTGTCACCTATCTGATATGGATTGTGCTGCTGGGGACGCTGGCGCTCGACGCGCGCTGCTTTCGTGAGCGAGTGTTCTTCGCCTTGCTGCTGATGAACTTCTTCATCGGTCTCGGCCTCACGATGTGGAGCAGTGTCTCCGAGCCAGATGTGCGCACGGCGCGGATTGTGACATGCGCGTTGTGGGGGCTGGCAGCGGTGGTGAGTTTGACTACGGTGGGGCGAGCGGAATAGTCAGAGATAGAGTTTTTAGGGTGCCGATTCCCGAGTGGATTAGAGATAGGCCGTCCCTCCCGGACTTTGCTCCTTTTCAGGTCTTCCACCGCTGAAGCGGCTGGACTAAGTTTGCTCGCCCCTCCGGGCTAGAGTCTCATAGGCTGCGCTTCCGGGCGACTACCGGCAAAGCCTGGTTCTGACTCCAACCATTTATTAAGATCGGGTTTCAGGCGTAAAGGACGGCGCGGCGAGGCGGCTCAAATCAAGATCAGACGACCGGAAAGGCATACCGAGCGGTGATTGGCGAAACTGTTTCTCACTATCGGATTATCGACAAGCTGGGCGGCGGCGGGATGGGAGTCGTCTACAAGGCCGAGGATACCGAGCTTGGCCGCTTCGTGGCGCTCAAATTTCTGCCGGAAGATTTGTCGCGCGATCCGCAGGCCTTGGAGAGATTCCGGCGAGAGGCGCGAGCAGCGTCGGCTCTGAACCATCCGAATATTTGTACGATTTACGAGATCGGCAAGCGTGATGAACACTCCTTCATTGCCATGGAGTTCCTGGATGGCGTGACGCTGAAGCATCAGATTGCAGGAAAGCCCCTAGATGGCGAGGCGCTGCTTGCAACCGCCATTGAGATTGCCGATGGACTGGACGCGGCGCATTCGCAAGGCATTGTTCACCGCGACATCAAGCCGGCAAACATTTTCATAACCAAGCGCGGGCACGCCAAGATTCTCGACTTCGGCCTCGCCAAAGCGATACCCACTTCTGGATCTTCAAGCAAGGTCTTGTCCGCGGACACGATGACGGCCGGCGATCGGCATCTCACCAGTCCGGGTTCGACTTTAGGAACTGTCGCCTACATGTCGCCAGAGCAGGTGAGAGGGAAAGAGCTGGACACACGCACGGACTTATTCTCATTCGGAGTTGTGTTGTACGAGATGGCGACGGGCGCGCTGCCTTTTGCGGGCGAGAGCACGGGTGTTATTTTTGACGGCATTATGAACCGCGCGCCCGCCCCGGCGGTGCGGCTGAATCCGTCGCTGGCAGCCGAGTTTGAGCGGGTACTCGACAAGGCGTTGGAGAAAGATCCCGGGTTGCGGTATCAGTCAGCGGCGGAGTTGCGCGCCGACTTAAAGCGCATACAGAGGAACACGGAGTCGGGTTCGATCGGCGGCGGTCTCCACGACCTCTCCGGCGCATTCACAAAAAAAACCTGGCCTCATGATAGCGGCGGCGCTCATAGTGCTGCTGGCTGCGGTTGGAGGCATTGCCTGGTATGCAAAGCGTTCCGGCGCACATTCGGAGGCTAGCGCTGCGAAGCCGTCGGTTGCCGTCCTGGCCTTACAGAACCTGAGTGCGGAACCGGACAGCGCCTACTTTAGCGATGGCATGACGGACGAGATCACGACGAAGCTCTCGAAGATTGGCGGCATCGACGTGGCGTCGCATTCTTCGGTGGCGGCATTGAAAGTCGCCGACAAGAGCGCGGGCGAGATCGGCAAATTGCTCGGCGTGCGCTACCTGCTGGAGGGAAGTGTGCGGAAAGCCGACGATCGGGTGCGGATCAATGTACAGCTGATCGATTCCACTTCCGGGTTTCAGGTATGGGCCGACGATTTTACGGGGGAAATGAAGGACGTGTTTTCGCTGCAGGAGCAGACGGCGCTAGAAATCGCACAGTCGCTGAACCTGAAGCTGAGTCCGCAGGAGCAACAGGCGATTGAGCATCGCTCGACGGGAAATCCTCAGGCCTACGATGCGTACCTGCGCGGGGAAGCGCTGGTTCAATTTCCCGATCAGCCGGAGAAACTGGAAGCGGCGCGAGCGGCGTATGAAGATGCCCTGAAATTCGATTCCAATTATCCCCGCGCGCTGGCAGGCCTGGGATGGGTGGAGGGGCAAATCTACCGCAATCTCGATCCGAAGCCGGAGCGCTTGCAGCGAGCCGAAGAGTTTGCCCGGCGCGCGCTGGCGCTCGATTCGCAATTAGCCGAGAGCCACCTTGCCATGGGAACGGTCCTGATGGACAAGTATGACTATACGAATGCGGTGGCAGAGTTCCGGACGGCTACAGAATTGGAGCGCGACAACGCACATGCTTGGGATTTGCTTTCGTGGTCCCTAGGGTACGCGCATCCTCCCGATGCTCAAGCGGCGGAGAAGGCGTCGAAGGAGGCGATCCGCCTGCGACCCGCGTTGTATCCCGCATACTATCACCTTGGCCGCGCGCTCATCATGCAGCAGCGCTACGCGGAGGCCATCGCCACGTTTGAGCAGGAACGGGAGTTGAATCCAGGGGGAACGTTGGCCGACCTGGGTCTGGGACAGGTCTATCTTGCGCAGGGAGAATATGACAAAGCGCTGAGTGCTCTCTCGGCAAGTGCAAGGCCAGCGGCCATCAATTATTTCTGGCTGGCTGCGGCGTATGCCGCGAAGGGCGAGAACGACAGGGCTCTGGCCGCGCTGCAAAAGATGTTCGAGGCGGGATTCCACGATTTTACCGCGCTCGATAGCAGCGCGTATTTTGCTTCGTTGCGTGGCGATCCGCGCTTCAAGGAATTGACGGCGCGCTATAGAGAGTAGAAAGCGGACCGCGGCGGGGGTAACAATGGAGTTTGAGATTTCGGCGGGACAGGTCAAGGCTCTACAGAAAGCCTCCGAGACGTTTACGCTGCTGGATGTGCGCGAGCCGTGGGAGTGTGAGACGGCGCGGATCGAAGGGTCTAAGAACATTCCGATGGGAGATGTGCCGGCGCGAGCGCATCAGGAATTGGATCCGGATGAGCATATTGTCGTGATCTGCCATCATGGAGTGAGATCGCTGACGGTGACGAATTGGCTACGGCAGCAGGGGTTCGAGAAAGTGCAGTCGATGCGCGGCGGAATAGATGGCTGGGCGCGGACGGTGGATCCGAAGGTGCCGTTGTATTAGCTCTGAGCTCTCACTTGAGGCGTGCTTTTCGCGGAGATCATGCTTGCCCGTGATGTCAAATCGCTCAGGCCCCCAGCGAGTCTCGGTGAGCGCATTTCGCAATTTGTCGCCGATAGAGACCAGTGCCTGCCGGTTAACATAGATCGCGGACCGTAGCACTAAGGATCATCCCATTAAGGTCATCCCATCCTGATGTTATTTCTGCCGACCGCCTCCAACACCGACAAAAGGTGAGTAACGCCAAGAAGCTGCCGGATCGACTTCCCCATGTTGACGAGTTCCAGAACGCAGCCTGCCGATTTGGCGGAAACGTAAAGCCGCACCAGCGTGCCTAGCCCGGTGCTGTCCATATGGGTCAGCTCCGCCAGTTCCAGCACAATTCGTTTGGAGCCAGGAACCAGTTGGCTGACCTCTTTATAGAGGCGATCGTTGACTCCTGCCACCAGCCGGCCGCTACAGTGCACGACGACGAAATCGCTGCATCGCTCAACGGTAAGAGTGAGGCGGTTTGCGGTTGCATGATCGGACATCGGAACCTGCCTTCCGGAAAGATATTGAACGGTTTGGAATCGCGGCGATTGTCACACATCGAAGGCGGAGATGGAAACAACGTACATACAAAATGTCCGGGATATGACGTTCTGTCCTCGGGGCCATGTCCGATTGGTCGGCAGGCCGTGGCCTGCCGCCGCTGCGATCCGGGACGTCAGTAACCTTCTCGGGTCAGTCCGCGCGTATGGAACGCAAGGCGAAGTGCCGATAGTGGGACAATGGCATCCCACGGAGAGGTTCTCATCGAGCCTGTAATCGCAACGAACGATCCCGTTCGCATTATGGTGCTCTGCATGGCGGAGGTCGACGGCAAAACGCAACACATGGCCTTCTCGAAAACAATCGACGCCCATGCCGACCCGGATAGCGCCACGGGGCGCGATGGCGCTCTGAACGTAACGGTCAATGTGCTCAATGTGGTGCCACGCCGCGAGCGTCGGGTTGGCCCCGACCATAAGAACGACCGCAAAATCACCGGAAGAGCCTCAACCCGCTACTGGATGGACTCACTGCCCTGCCTGTCGAACCAGCGCAGTACCCGCTAGTGTAGATTTCGCAAGCGCCGGCACTCGACAGCACCAGTACCCATTCCTTTCATCTCCGCCGCGCCGGACTTCTTCACAGTGGCTTGTGGCATCACTGTGGACATCATATGATGCTATACGTGCCGGGAGATTCCATGAGAACTACGCTTGCGCTTGACGACGAACTCGTCCGCATCGCCCAGGAATTCACTGGGGTGGCAGAGAAAACAGCCCTGGTTCGTGAAGCCCTTAAGGCCCTCATCGAGCGCGAAAGCGCTCGCAGATTGGCCTCTCTGGGAGGCACCATGCCGGGATTGAAGAACATTCCGCGCCGGAGGGTGCGAACAAGTAGAGTGCCGACGAACATGCGGTCGAATACGCGGACGAGCGCGCGGACGCATTGATTCTCGCCGATACCTCCGCTTGGATCGACCACTTCCGGTCCGACAACAAAAAACTGCGCAGGCTTCTCAGCCGCGGACAGATTGTCACCCATCCATTCATCATTACCGAACTCGCACTCGGATCGCTGAAAAGCCGCAGCAAGACACTTGCGTTGCTGGACCTGTTACCGCAGCTGCGAGTCGCGCAAGACAGCGAAGTGCGGTCCATGATTGAGGCCAGCCGTTTATACAGCCTCGGCGTCGGCCTGACCGACGCCCACCTGATCGCTTCTGTGTTTATCAATCCGCCCACGCTTCTATGGACAAGAGATAAGCAGCTCCGCAAGGTTGCGGAGGGGCTTGGCATACACGCCGAGTTGGCCTAAAGGAAGATGGATGCGGAGAAGCTGGGGCGGTTCTTTGCGCCGGCGCGATAGAGCGCTTGTCCAGCCTATCCTCGACACACGGGCGATTTCACTCAAAGGTCCTTCCAACAGTGTAATCGTACATTTCAAAGTAAAGGTCTGACCAAGCTTTGCGCTGCGGTTCTTGACGATCACCGCACGTCAGGATGTGACTCTGCTCACTGACAGGGCGCACACTTTCGTGTTCCCTTTAGCCCGGGTCGCCTCTCCGAAGAGCACTCCTCACCCGTTGAGACGCAGCACCCCCAGAGGCGAATCGCGCGATTTGTCGGGAAACACATCCCCACCAGATAAATAGTTAGCGGACAAGATAAAGTCACGCGCCCCGCATAAGTCATATGACTAAAGAGAAAGTTAATCCGGAACGGCAACTGTCGATTCGTGGACGCTGCGGGAAGCAATAAGAGAACGATTCCGTAAAGAAAAAGGAGCGCGCTTATGAATAAGCCAAGGCAACGTCGGAGACGGATTCTTGGAACTCATGGGACAAGTGGCAGCCGCCGCGCTGACGTTGACAACCGCGCTCGTGCTGGCCCTCGCAACCGTATCGGCGCAAGCGCAGACCTACTCTTACAGCGTGCTGTATTCGTTTATGGGAGGAACGGACGGCGCAGCTCCTCAAGGAAGTTTGGCTCTGGACGCACAGAACAACCTGTACGGCACAACCTACCTTGGCGGCAACCCGGCATGCAATTTCGGTTGTGGCACGGTGTTCAAGCTGGATGCAACCGGCAAAGAGACCGTGCTCTACCGCTTTACTGGAGGGGCGGACGGCGCACAACCGTTCGCGGGTGTAATTCTGGACGCCCATGGCAACTTATATGGCACCACCTTCGGCGGCGGCGTTTACGGCCAGGGAACTGTGTTCAAGGTGGATACGACGAGAAATGAGACCGTGCTCTACAGTTTCACCGGCGGAGCGGACGGCGCACAACCCCGCGCGGGTGTGATTCTGGACGCCCAGGACAACCTCTATGGCACTGCGAGCGTGGGCGGCAATTCTCTTGGGGAAGGCACAGTGTTCAAGGTGGATACGTCCGGCAAAGAGACCGTGCTCCACACCTTCGCTGGGGCATCAGACGGATTTTACCCCCAAGCAGGCTTGCTTCTGGATGCGCAGGGCAACCTATACGGCACTAACTCTATGGGGGGCCAGAGTTGTGGGCAACACCGCCGCCTATGGCACGGTGTTTAAGGTGGATGCGTCCGGCAACGAGACCGTGCTCCACACCTTTGGGCGTAAACCGGACGGCCAGTTTCCCGCCGCAGGTTTAGTGCAGGACCTATTAGCGGGCTACTACCTCTATGGGACTACCGAGTACGGCGGCACCAACAACCAGGGAACGGCGTTCGTTATAGACCCCGTGACCGGCGAGGAGAATGCCCTTCACTATTTTTCCGGTGGCCACGGCTCCAATCTCATCGCAGGTCTAGTCCAGGACCCGGTAACGGACAATCTGTATGGAACTACCTCTGCGGGTGGCGCCCACCGCGAGGGAACAGTGTTCGAACTGGACCTCTATGGCGACGAGCAGGTACTGCACAGCTTCAGCGGAGAAAAGGGGGACGGCGCAGGTCCGGTCGGTGGGTTAGTGCTTCAGGAAAACCAGACCAGCGGACTGAACAACTTGTATGGCACTACGAGCGGGGGCGGCGTCTACACTTGGGGAACGGTGTTCAAACTGACGCCTGCCACCAAGACTGCGCTCGACTTCTGCTCCGAACCCCTCCGTTTATGGGCAGGCGGTGACGTTTACTGCCCTGGTCACTCCAACGCCGCCGGATGGAGAAACCGTCTCGTTCATAAAAGCCAAAACGGTCCTGGGAGCCGCCACGTTGAGCGGCGGTTTGGCTACCTGGGCAACCTCGGCACTTAAAGCGGGCACAACGTCGGTCACGGCCGTTTATGGCGGCGATTCAAACTTCGCCAGCAGTAAGTCGAATGTGATAAAGCAAGTAGTAGCGAAATGACCGCTCGGGTTTCCTCCGAATTGCCGCCCGATCGCGGGCGGCTTTTCTTTTGCAGGACGCAAAAAGGTGGGAACACGGTAACTGCTGTCATGAGGCGGCGGCTATCTCGTGACAGCCTGTGCTCCCCGGTTGACACTCCTCCTCCCGCTGGCTATCCTCACTCTTCCAAATCCTATAGCTCGCAAGCTCAGCGCGAGCGAAGACCAAACACGAACTAAAGAGAGCGAACATGCCCAGACGTCCGCGGATTGCCGTTGTTGGCAGTGCCAATGTTGACTTGACTACCTTTTCCGATCACTTTCCCAAGCCGGGGGAGACTATCTTTGGCGACAAGTTTGACCTGGGGTTTGGCGGCAAGGGCGCGAATCAGGCTGTGGCGGCACGGCTTTGCGGGGCGGACGTTTTTATGG
This sequence comes from uncultured Acidobacteriaceae bacterium, assembly GCA_963804075.1. Lineage (GTDB taxonomy): Bacteria > Acidobacteriota > Terriglobia > Terriglobales > Acidobacteriaceae > Acidiflorens. The sequence goes on from CAWDPB010000098.1 coordinate 63,806, forward strand.
TGGCGCGCGTGGGCGACGATCTGTTTGGGCAGGCGACGCTCAAGAACTTTGAGAGGCTGGGCATTGATGCTACGCACGTGCGGCAGGTGAGCGGGGTTTCGAGCGGCGTGGCTCCGATATTTGTGGACTCGTCGGGACAGAACCGGATCATCGTGGTGAAGGGCGCGAACGATACGTTGAAGCCGACGGATGTGGATGCCGCGGCCGACATGCTGAAGAGCGCGGACTGCATCGTGCTGCAGTTCGAAATTCCACTGGAGACGGTGTATTACACGATTCAGTTTGCGCGGAAGAATGGGATTCGTTGCATTCTAAATCCGGCGCCCGCGCAGCCGTTCGACCTGAAAGCAGTATCGGAACTGGATTACTTTGTGCCCAATGAGAGCGAGGCAGAGAAAATTAGTGGGCTGCCCGTGCGCAACGTCGATGACGCGAAGCGATGCGCGGAGAAGTTCTTGGCGGGCGGCATTGGGCGAGCCCTGATCACGCTGGGAGCAAATGGATCGTTGTGGGCCGGTCGAGATGGGATGGAGCACGTGCCCGCGTTTCCGATGAAGAGCGTGGATTCGACTGGCGCGGGCGATGCGTTCATTGGGAGCTTTGCAACATTTTTGGGCGAAGGGTTGTCAGAACTGGAAGCGGCGCGGCGAGCCAATTTGTATGCCGGATTATCGACGACCAGCGTGGGGACGCAGAAATCGTTTTATGACCGGGGGCGGTTTGAGGCGGAGTGGGCGGCGCGGGAGAAGGGGTAGATGAACTGCGGAACTGGGTCGACAGTACATCGCTGAAGCCGACTCTGGAAACAAGCGAGTTATCGCCGCGCCACCCAAAAATCACCTTTCCATCAGCAGCACTTTGTCGTCGCCATCGACTTCGGTTAGCTTGACTTCGATGACCTCGCTGTCGCTGGTCTGGACGGTGCGGCCGATGAAGGTCGCTTCCACTGGCAGTTCGCGATGGCCGCGATCGATGAGCACCAGCAACTGTACCAGGCTCGGCCGGCCATGCGAGAAGAGCGCGTCGAGCGCGGCTCGGGTAGTGCGGCCGGTATACAGGACATCGTCAACCAGGATGATTCTCTTGTCCTCAATGGAAAAGCCGATCTCCCCTTGCTGGACCACCGGTTTGGGACCAAGAGCTGAGAGATCGTCGCGGTAAAACGTGATGTCGAGAGTACCTACCGGCACAGGCTTCTTTTCAACCCGCTGAATGATCTTGCCGAGCCGCTCCGCTATAGGAACACCACGGCGGCGAATCCCGACCAGGCCCAAACCGTCGAGCCCGCCGTTCTTTTCCAGTATCTGATGGGCAAGCCGCACCAGCGTGCGTTCGATTTCAGAGGCGGACATGAGTTGCGATTTCTGGTGGAGAGCGGCGGTCTTGCGGACAGAATTCTTCTCTGTGGTCATGAAAAGTGGCCTCAAATCGATCTGAGGATCGTTGCGTCGCCTGCGCGCCGCGCTTTGACTCTAGTGGAGCGCGAACCGCGCGGTCAAGAGCGGCTATCGAACCTTTTGCGGCAACTTCCGCGATCCAAAGAGGCTATTGCAATGGCAAGGCGGTCACACTAAAGTACCTAAAAGCAAATCGGCCCGGAACGCCCCAACCGAAAGGACACGCGATTGAAGATCTCGCAAAAAGGCCTCTACGCGCTAGAAGCGGTCATCACACTCGGCCATCGCTATGGCACCGGCACCATCAAGATTCGGGAAATCGCCATCGAGAACGATCTGCCCGAGAAGTTTCTTGAACTCATCCTGCTGGAACTCAAGAACGCCCGGATTGTTGAAAGCGTGCGCGGCGCGAAAGGCGGCTATCAGTTGAGGCGTGAGCCATCCGATATCCGCCTGAGCGAGATCATCCGCCTGATTGACGGTCCGCTGGCGCCGTTTGGCGATGCCGACCAGTTGCGCAGCCTGATTGCCCAAAATGACGATCACCGCGCGCTTTACGAAGTGTTTCTCAAAGTGCGCGACTCCGCCGCCAAGATTCTGGAGAGCACGACGATCGCAGACCTGGTAAGCGGATCTCACAGATCGCGCAAGCGCGGGAAAAAGAAAAAGGAAGCGCTCTCCATCGTTGAGAGAGGAACGAAGAGCAGTTAGAGGTTGGAACAGCCACCTTCGCCGCCTCAGCGGGATACCCCGCCGGTTTCCCAATCCTTACACGACGTTAGGTGGGGATTTCGAGCCCGCACCGCCGCGAAGAACCGCCCCAGCTTTTCCGCATCGAGTTTCCCGTCCGTCCGCACGCCCGAGCAAACATCGAGCCCGAACGGGCCCACCTCGGCAATGGCCTGCTCGACATTCTCAGGAGTCAGCCCTCCCGCCAGAAACAGCGGAACACTTACACGCTCCCGAATCTCCCGGCTCAGCGTCCAATCATGCATTTGGCCCGTGCCTCCGAGTTCTTTGACGGTCAGCTTCTGGTTGCCCGAGTCAAGCAGGATCGCATCCACGTGCGGAGCCACCGCCACCGCTTCCTCCACCGATTCCGGCCCAGTCACATGCACCACCTGCACAATCGAAATCCCCGGCAGCGCGTCCTTCAACTCGCGATGCGTCCCACGCACGAGGTGATCGCAGATTTGAATCGTATTGGTGCGGCAGAAGTGATGCTGCTCGACAATTTGCTCCACGCTCTGCCGCGAAGTAAGCAGGAATGTCCCAATACCCGGAGGAACGGTAGCAGCAATCGAAGTAATCAGCTCGTCGCTGATGACGCCCGGCCCACTCGGCATTCGCGAGACCAGCCCCAAAGCCGACGCCCCCGCCCCCACGGCGAGCGCAGCTTCTTCAGCGCTGGCAATGCAGCAGATCTTTACTCGGGGAGTGCGGGCCGCGTTCATTTGTAATTTCCAATTTGTAATTTATGATTGACCCCCGCGGCCGCCGAGCTAAATTGCAAATTACAAATCGCAAATTACCAATGTTTTCTCCTACTCCCCATACGGCACCCAAATATTCTTCACCTGCACCGCATGCTCCAGAAACCATCGCCCTTCAGCCACCTTCGGATCAAACCAGTTAATCGTTCGTCCTTCGTTTGTGAAGACCTGCTTCAGATTTCCCACTGACATCGCCTTGGCCGAAGACGCGCTCGCCTCGTCCGCGAAGCTCCAGATCGCATCGACGTCGTCATGCTCAGCCAGCGTCTTAAGCAACTCCGCGACGCAGCCAGTAACAATATTCAGAGCACCGCCCGGTAAATCGCTCGTATCAAACACCTGATACAAGTCGCCAGCAATCAGAGCATAAGCCTCCGACGGGACTGCGATCACCATATTTCCCATCGCGAGTAAAGGCATCACGACCGAAAGAAATCCCAGCAACGGCGCTTCCCGCGGGCAAATCGCGCCTACCGTCCCGATCGCCTCGTTCATGGCAATCGCAATATTCCGGAACGGAGGACTGTGCACCGCGCCATCGAACTTGTCCGCCCAAGCCGCATACGAAAAGATGCGCTGGATCCCATCCTCCACTTCCGCCGCTGCCTGCTTTTCACCGACCACGGCCGCGAGGCGATGTGCAATTTCGTCGCGCCGCTGCGAAAGGTTCTCCGCGCAGTAATAAAGCACCTGCGCGCGATTGTGTGCCGTCGCCTTCGCCCAAGCCGGAGCCTTCCGCGCCGCTTCCACCGCATTGCGAATATCTTTGCGACTCCCCAGCGGAGCCTCTCCCAGCAATCGCCCATCCGCGTCGCGCACTTCCATGCTGTAACCAGAATCCGGACGCGCCTGCTTCCCGCCAATATAAAGCTTCACAGTCCGATCAATCGCGGGACCACTACTTGAAGGAGAGTCAGTCGAACCGCCCAAAACGTCACTCCCATCGATTGCGCGAGTTGCTTCATCGGGCATTCCTGCCACCTGAGACCTGAGACCTGCCACCTGAGAAAGCATCGGTGCCTGCCGAAACCACTTCGGTTCCAGATATTCCCTCAGCCCCTCGCGTCCGCCCTCGCGCCCATAGCCGCTCTCGCGATACCCGCCAAATCCGCAAGCCGCATCGAACATATTCGTGCAATTTACCCAAACCACGCCCGCCTTCAGTTGCGCAGCCACATGCAGCGCCACATTCACACTCTCGCTCCAAACGCAAGCAGCCAGACCATAGACAGTGTTGTTCGCGAGTTCGACAGCTTCGCTCGGCGTGCGGAACGTCATCGCCGCCAGCACCGGACCGAAGATTTCCTGCTGCGCCACAATCGATGTGGGATGCACATTGCTCAACAACGTCGGCGGATAATAAAATCCGCGCGCCGGCAACTTCACCTGCGGCTGCCAGCATGTCGCGCCTTCAGCCACGCCCTGATCTACCAGCTTACGAATCCGGTCAAGCTGCACACCCGCCACAATCGCCCCAATATCGATCGCCTTATCCAGCGGAGCTCCAATGCGCAACGTGCTCATGCGCTGCTGCACTTTGGCAATCAGCGCTTCGGCAATACTTTCCTGCATCAGCAACCGCGAACCCGCGCAGCACACTTGCCCCTGGTTGAACCAGATTCCATCCACCAGCCCTCAACCGCGCTATCAAGGTCAGCATCTTCAAACACAATAAACGGAGATTTCCCGCCCAGTTCGAGCGAAAGCCTTTTGTAGCTGGTAGCGGTAGCCGCGCGAATCGCGCGCCCCACTTCGGTCGAACCGGTGAAGGCAATCTTGTCGACGTCAGGATGCTTCACCAGCGCCTCGCCGGTCGGCTATCGCCCGTGACGATGTTGACCACGCCCGCAGGCAGCTCCGCCTCCTGGCAAAGTTCGGCGAACAGCAGCGCCGTCAGCGGCGTGAACTCGGCCGGCTTCAGCACCACGGTATTTCCTGTGGCCAGCGCCGGCGCAATCTTCCACGCGAGCATCAGCAGCGGAAAATTCCACGGAATGATCTGGCCGACCACGCCGCAAGGCACATAGTCAGGGAACTCCTGATCGAGCAACTGCGCCCATCCCGCATGGTGATAGAAATGCCGCGCCACCAGCGGAATATCAATGTCACGGCTTTCGCGAATCGGCTTGCCGTTGTCCATCGTTTCAAGCACCGCCAGCAGCCGCGAATGCTTCTGCACCAGCCGCGCCAGCGCATACAAATACCGCGCCCGCGAATGCGGAGTAAGCGCCGCCCACTCCGCCGCCGCTGCTCGGGCAGCTTTCACCGCGGCATCGATGTCAGCCGCCGAGCCCTGCGCCACCGCAGCGAGCCTTTCGCCTTTCGCCGGATCGACGGTGTCGAAATACTCGCCGGCCGTCGGCGCCAGCCACGCGCCGCCGATGAAATGGCCAAAGCGCCGGCCATGCCGATCGAGCCAAGCCGTCGCCTCTTTCGGATCCTCCGGCGCCGGCCCATACTCCATGCTCACGAATTTTTCCGCAATGCTCATGTTGATTGCCTTCAGAGACAGCCTCGACTCCTGCGGAAGGATGTAACGCCCATAAAACAATTTCTGGCCGTTAAGAATTCGGTCCTCAGCACGAGTGACGAGGGCACTTAGGCTCGTTATATTAAAGCCATTTCCTAAAATTTCTTCTACATAGCCGCCAACCTTTCGCCAGCATGTTACCGCCTCCTATGACCGGCGCGGCAGTAACAGCAAACGCAAGCGCGCCGCGACGGGAATCGCTGCGGCTATAGTCGCTTTTAAGTCGGCGTAAGATCCACAACGCTACCATGAAAACCGGAGCAAAGAACGCCTGCAATAATACTACTGGTGCGCAGTTCGGTGATAGCGTGCGTGCCAAGGCCAGAGCACCACCGCGTCTGACATAATTGTTGATCACCATCGGCCGAATTTCTGCAAACGATGACAAAGGTTTAGATCGTGTTTTGATCTTCATATTCGATCAAATCTGCTGTTTTTCGAACAATCCATTCGCTGTCTATGCCATCGGATGCCGATACTCCGCCGAATACCTTCCCGTGGCAAAATGCTCTAACTGTCGCTCGATATCTCCCAGCAATCCACTCGCGCCAAAGCGGAACATCTCCGCCCGCAGCCACGAATCGCCCAGCTCTTCTTTAATCATTGCCAGCCAATCCAGCGATTGCTTTGCCGTGCGAATCCCGCCCGCCGGCTTGAATCCAACCGCCATGCCCGTTTCCTGAGCGTACTCGCGGATCGCGCGCGTCATTACCAGGCCCACCGGCAGCGTCGCATTGATTGGTTCCTTCCCGGTCGAAGTCTTGATGAAATCCGCGCCCGCCATCATCGCCACCAGGCTCGCGCGCGCCACATTGCGCAACGTAAAAGATCGCCGGTCCCGAGGATCACCTTCATGTGCCTCGGTCCGCAGGCTTGCTTGAACGCCGCAACCTCGTCATAGAGCGCCTGCCAGCGCCCGCCAAAAACGTGCGCCCGCGTGATGACCACGTCGATTTCGTCTGCCCCCGCTTCGACCGATCGCCGAATCTCCGCGACGCGCTCCGCCAGCGGCGACAAGCCCGGCAGGAAATCCAGTCGAAACCGCCGCTACATGAATACCGCTGCCTTCCAGCGCGGCCAGCGCCGTCTCGACAAAGTGTGATAAACGCAAATCGCCGCGACTTTGATCCGCAGCTCTTCAATCCCCAGCTTGTGCTCGATCTCCGCTTGAATCGGATGCCGCGCTTTCGCGCACAGCCGCCGCACCCGCTCGTCGGTGTCGTCGCCAGAAAGCGTAGTCAAATCCATGCAGGTGATCGCCCGCAGAAGCCATGCCGCCTGCCATTCTTTTTTCACCGTGCGCCGCGCCGTCTGCGTCTGGGCGCGCCGCTCGACCGCACTGGTATTGACGCGCACCGCGCGCACCCAATCGAGATTCAGACGGAATGCCAGCGTTCGGCAGCAGCGGCTGGCTATTCAGAAAGGCAAGCCCCTCGCCATTCGAAGCGGCACGGCGATTCGCGTCACTCACGTTCGGGTTACCGATCTTCTCGATTGCCATCAAAACAACCTATGCAACATACTAGCGCCGGCTCTGCACGCTCGCATCAAGACGCAGGTAATTGTACGGCAGCCAAGCCAATCGCCGCATTTTTCCGCCCGGCATTTCCCAGGGATAAAAATCCACATTTCCGTCCCATTTGTTTCCTGTGCCTCGGCCAAGTAGACTTCAAGACGTTTTCCGAACGATCAGCGTTCTTACAAGGAGCCGTCATGTTTACTCCGCAATCCCTAAGCGTCGCACTCTTCATGATGATCGTGAGTGCCGTTTGTTGGGGCTCATGGCCAATACTTATAAGGCGTCAAGATTACCGCTTCGAACTCTTTACTCGGACTATGCCATCGGTATTTTTCTGATCTCGCTCATCCTCGGCCACACCATGGGAGCGACTACCAACGACTCATCCAACCTGATCCACAACCTGCACTCCGCCGCGACGAGCGACATGATCTTCGCCATGATCGGCGGCGCCATCTTCAACCTTGCGCTACATTCAACACCATTGAAACGTATGTCTTCTGGAACTATCACGAGCCGAAGGGGGCAAAGCGAATCTCGCGGAGTTTGAAGCATTCGTCAAGCTCGTCCACGAATGGGGTTGATGATGATCGCTCGCCCCGGGCCCTATATTTGCGCGGAATGGGAACGTGGAGGATTCCCGTCCTGGGTGGCGGCCAAGCGATTCCCCCTGCGTACCACCAACCCCGAGAGTTTACAGACCTCGCAGCACTGGTACTCAAAGTGCTCCCCATCATCCAG